>CAZAOI010000148.1:0-8322 GCA_964486705.1 uncultured Oleiharenicola sp.
GACACCCCTGGGCGAACGTTTCCTCAAGGTAACCCCGCTCAACGCCGTCAAGTCGGAGGCGCCGGAGTTCATCGAGGGCTCGTCGCTCAACCTGACCCCGAGCGGCCGCACCGCCAGCAAGCTCTTCACTTTGCAATTTCTCCGGGTCAACGAGTTCATGCCGCAAATCGCCGGCCTGCTCAATCCCGCCGCCGGCAGCCCCCCCGTCATCTTCGACAAAGCCAACGCGGCCCTCATCACCGACTCCCTCAGCAATCTCCAGCGCATCGAGACGCTCGTCGCCCGTCTCGACCAGCCCGCCCTCGCCGGCCTGTCGTCCAAGTTTTATCAGCTCCAAAACGGCGCCAAGGCCAGCGACGTGGTCAACAAACTCCGCACGATCCTCTCCGGCCAGCTCCAAAACCAGCTCGGCTCCAGCACGACCTTCAACGCCGATGACCGCACGAACCAGATCATCCTCGTCTGCGATCCGCGCCAGTATGGACTCTTCGACGACCTGATCTCCAAGCTCGACGTCAAATCCGACCCCAACACCCGCAATGAAGTGATCCAGCTGAAGCATGCGGCGGCCAAGGACGTCGCCACTATTCTCAGCCAGCTCGTCACCGGCCAGAACACCGCCGCCAAATCTTCCGGCCAGGACAACGTGACCCGCTCGCCCCAAAATGCCGCCGCCGGCCCGTCGCCGACTCAACCGCCCGGGCCGGTCACCCCCGCGGTTGCCGCCCAAAGTCTGGGCTTGGAAGCCGGGGCCAACCAATTCAGCACCTTGCTCACAATTCTCCCGGACGAAAGGAGCAACGCCATTGTCGTTTCCGGCACCATGGACGACATCCGCCTGATCAATGACCTCGTGGTCAAGATCGACATCCTCCTCGCCCAGGTTCGCATCGAGGTCGTCATCGCGGAAGTCACCCTGAGCGACAACGCCTCGTCCGGCATCAGCGAACTCGGACTCACGATCGCCGGCGACAAGCTGGTCGGCGGCTACCTGACGGCTTCCGCGATCGCGATCTCCGATGTCAAGGCGACCGCGCCCGGCATCGTCGGATCCGGCCCCTACGACCTCGCTGGCGTTATCAAACTGACCACCACGCCGCGCAAATCCAACGCGAACATTCTCTCCGTTCCCAACATCATCACCACCCACAACAAGGCGGGCCACATTTTCGTCGGCGAACAACGTCCGATCGTCAGCAACTACGTCAACAACGGGAGCTCCGGGTCGGGCACCATCGGCAACACCGGCAGCTTCTCCAGCAATGTCACCTACAAGGACATTGGCATCGAGCTGAAGGTGAAGCCGCTCATCGGGGCCGACGGCTCCGTCCAGCTCGAAATCACCCAGGAGGTGAACGACATCCTCGGCAGTGTGAGCATCGGCGGCAATGATCAGCCCCGGATCGGGCGCCGCTCGACCGAGTCGTTTGTCAGCGCCCGGAGCGGGGAAATCATCGTCCTGGGCGGCCTGCAGCGCACCTCGAAATCCAAAAACACCAGCCGGCTCGGCCCCATTCCGATCCTCGGCGACCTCCTCGGCAGTCGCTCGCGGGAAGACACCCGCACCGATCTCGTGTTTTTCCTCCGGCCCACGGTGCTGACCAACACCTCGGCCGACAATGCCGAGGCCCTCCGCCGGATCGAGCAATTGCCCAAGGAGCCGCGCGAAAAAGTGAAACAGGCCATCGGGGCCGCTTCCGGTTCCTGACCATGGCGACCGAATCCGCTGCGCTGCCCGCGCCGATTTTCTCGCGCCTCAACGACGAGCAACGCCGCGCCGTGGCCGAAGCCCCGCGCGCCCGCCGGGTCATCCTCCTGGCGGAAGCCCTCCGACTCAGCGAGCCCGACGCCCGGACCGAACTTTCCCGGACCACCGGTCTGCCCGTCGCCACCGAGCTGCGCATCGATCCCGCCGCGTTGCCCCTGCTGCCCGCCCGGTTGGTTCGCGATTTTCATGTCGCCCCGCTGGCCATTAAGGACGCGGACGAAACCCAGCTCCACCTCGCCACCGCCTGGCCGGCCGACGAAGTGATGACCGACTGGATCGCCACGTTCACCGCGCGCCCCGTCACCTGGCACCTCGCGCCCGCCGAGCGCATCGGTCAGCTGATTCTCGACCACTATGGCGTCGGCGCCGGCAGCCTCGACGACGAAGCCGAGGCCGACTCGGCCGCTTCCGCCCTCGTCGCGGCCACCGACGTCGAAGCCGACGAGGACGCCGCCGTCGTTCGTTTCGTCAGCGACGTCATCACCCAAGCCGTCGAGGACGGCGCCACCGACATCCACTTTGAGCCGCAGGAAGGCCAGCTCGGGATCCGCTATCGGGTGGACGGTATTCTTCTGCCCGTGCCGGTGCCGGAAAATCTCCTGCGCTACCAGGACGCCATCATCTCGCGCGTCAAGATCATGGCGCGCCTCAACATCTCGGAAAAACGCCTGCCGCAGGACGGCCGCATCAATTTCAAGGTCGGCGGCAACGCGCTCGACATCCGCGTCTCGACCATTCCGACGATCTACGCCGAGAGCGTCAGCCTGCGTCTCCTCAACCAGAAACGCGAAGCCTACACCATGGAACGGCTCGGCCTCACCGAGACCGAGCGCGCCCAGATCAAGCAGATCCTCGATTTCCCGCACGGCATCATCCTCGTCACCGGCCCGACCGGCTCGGGCAAGTCGACGTCGCTCAATGCCTTTCTCCGCGAAATCAACTCGACCGATCTCCGTATCATCACCGTCGAGGATCCGATCGAGTACGAGGTGCCCGGAGCCAACCAGCTGCAGGTTCGCCCCGAGATCGGGCTCACCTTCGCCAGCGCGCTGCGCCACATTTTGCGGCAGGATCCCGACGTCATCATGGTCGGGGAAATTCGCGACCGCGACACGGCCGACATCGCGATCCGCGCCTCGCTCACCGGCCACCTCGTCTTCTCAACCCTCCACACCAACGATGCCCCGGGCGCCATCACCCGCCTCGTCGACATGGGGATCGAGCCGTTCCTCATCGCCTCGGCGCTGGAACTGGTCATCGCCCAACGCCTGGTCCGCCGGCTTTGCTCGCATTGCTCCCGGCCCGAGCCGGTGAACGCCATCAAGCTTGCCGATGCCATCGCGATTCTCGGACTTGATCCCGCCGAAGCGGCCGGCGTGACCACACTCGCCGCGCCGGTCGGCTGCGACCGCTGCCGCGGCACGGGTTTCCGCGGACGCATCGGTCTTTTTGAGATTCTCCGGCCCAACGAGGAGCTGCACGACCTGATCGTGAAACGCGAACCCGCGCGCGCGCTGATCCAGTGCGCCCGTGCCCATGGCATGCGCACGCTCTCCCAATCCGGCTGGGGCCAGGTCCGCGCCGGCCTCACCACGCTCGACGAGGTCCTCCGCGTCATCAACATCGTCGACCGCTGACCATGCCGCGCTTTGCGTATCGCGCCCGCGACTCCGCCGGCCGCACCGCCGCCGATGAGCTCACCGCTTCCTCGCGCAAGGACGCGCTCCGCCTCCTCAGCGCGCGCGGTCTCCAGCCGCTCCAGCTCAACGAACTCGGCGCCAGCGGCCGGCCGGTGGTGGTGGCCGTCAAAAAGGAACCGAGCCCGTTCTCCCTCGCCGCCGGGCCCGGCGGTGAATTTTCCCGCGGCAATTTCCTCCCTTTTCTCCAGGCGCTCTCCGAGCTCACCACCAGCGGACTCTCCGCGGGCGAGGCGGTGCGGTTGCTCGCACTCCGGCTCAAGGACCGCAGCCTGCGCGGCCTGAGTGCCGCGGTGTGGGAGAGACTGAGCGGCGGCGAACCGCTCTCGCAGGCCATGGAGCAGATGCCCCGCGTGTTCGACCGGCAGACGGTCAGCCTCGTGCGCGCGGCCGAGGCCACCGGCAGCCTCAACGAGGTCTTGCAGCGCCTCATCACCCACCACAGCGAGCAGCGCGAGCTGCGCCAGAAGCTGGTCACCGCCCTCATCTACCCGTTGATCGTCTGCCTCGGCGCGATCAGCGTCATTCTGTTTTTCATCATTTTCCTGATTCCCCGGTTGCAAGGGCTGCTGTCGTCCCTCGGCAGCAAACTCCCGTTCGCCACCCAGTTGCTCGTCAGCGTGTCGCAGCTGCTCTTGCGCTACGGCCTCGTGCTTTTACCTCTGGCCGTGTTAGCCATTCTGCTCTTCTGGCGCTGGCGCCACACCGAGCGCGGCCGCGTTGCCACCGACGCCTGGCTGGTCCAGCTGCCCGGCGTGCGCCGCCTCGCGATCGATTCCGCCTTGCTCAACTGGGTGCAAACGCTCGCCGTCCTGCTGCAGAACGGCATCAATCCCGCCGAGGCGCTCCGGCTCACCGAGCGCACCGTGGAAAACCGCACCGTCCAGGCCGCGCTCCGCGCCGCCACCGACCGCGTGCTCGAGGGCGAGAGCCTGTCGACCTCCTTGGCGCGCACGGGCTACGTGCCTGACCTCCTGATCGACCGTCTCGCGGTCGGCGAGAGCACCGGCCATCTGGCCCCTTGCCTTCAGGACATCGCAAAAAACTACGCCTCCGTCCAATCGCGACGGCTGGAAGCGATGACCACGATCATCATCAGCGGCGTGATGACCTTCGCCTTTCTCTTTGTCGGTTTCATTGCCTATGCGATCGTCGCCGCCGTCCTGCAAGTCAGCGCCAGCTTCCGGTTCTGACAGCTCGAATCCGAGCCCGGTGCCCGGGTTGGACCTTCGGCCCCCTCACCCCATGCCTGATCCCGACACCCCGCCGCCTCCACCGCACCAGCGGCGGCAACGCTACGCGGGCAAGAACCCGCGGCGCTTCGAGGACAAATACAAGGAACTCAACCCCGGACGCTACGCCGCCGACGTAGCCAAGGTGATTGCGTCCGGCAAGACGCCCGCCGGCAGCCACCGGCCCATCATGGTCGCTGAGATTCTCGACGCCCTCGCCCTTCAGCCCGGCGCGGTGGTCGTGGACTGCACGCTCGGCTTCGGCGGACACGCCGGCGAAATGCTGGCGCACCTCGCGCCTGGCGGCCGGCTCATCGGCTTGGACGTTGACCCGGTCGAGCACCCGAAAACCACCGCCCGCCTGCGCGCCGCCGGTTGGGACGAGGAGGCCTTCACCGCCGTCCGTTCCAACTTTGCCAGCCTGCCTAAGGTGCTGGCCGAGCTCGGGCTCACCGGCGCCAACGCCATCCTCGCCGATCTCGGCGTGTCCTCGATGCAACTCGACG
Organism: uncultured Oleiharenicola sp.; assembly: GCA_964486705.1. Lineage (GTDB taxonomy): Bacteria > Verrucomicrobiota > Verrucomicrobiia > Opitutales > Opitutaceae > Lacunisphaera. The sequence goes on from CAZAOI010000148.1 coordinate 5,204, forward strand.
ACCCGGCCCGCGGCTTCACCTTCAAAACCGACAGCCCGCTCGACCTGCGGCTGAACCCGGCGCGTCCGCCCTCCGCCGCCGACTGGCTCGCGCGCGTCTCTCCCGCCACGCTGGCCGCCACCCTCACCGAAAACTCCGACGAACCCCAGGCCGACTTGCTCGCCCGCGAGCTCACGGTTCGGCGAACCCAAACGCCGTTCACGCGGACGCGCCAGCTCGCCGAAGCCATTCGTGAGATCTTGCGCGAGCACCAGCCCCGCCACGACCCGGAGACGGACGACGACTGCGTTCGGCGGGTGTTTCAAGCCATCCGCATCGCCGTGAACGACGAGTTCGGCGTGCTCGACCTGTTCCTGCGCCGGCTGCCCGACTGCCTGAAAGCCGGCGGCCGCGTCGCGCTGCTCACGTTTCACTCCGGCGAGGACCGCCGCGTGAAGCAGGCCTTTCGCGAAGGGCTGCGCGCGGGAGTCTATGCCGCGGCCAGCGAAGAAGTGATCCGCGCCGGCCCGGAAGAACGCCGGGCCAACCCGCGCAGCACGGCGGCCAAACTCCGCTGGGCCGTGCGGGCTTGAAGCGGATTTGCGCAGGAGGCTCTTGGACGCTGACCAAGCCGGGGCGAGCTTCGGAGCACAGAACCCATCGGGTGCACAGAATCCGCCCGCCTGGGAAGACCAACTACACAGCCGTTATGGACTTAACCCGGATATTTCACCCCTTGAATCCAAACCGAGCAGAAAAATATCCGTTTTCCCCGACGTCACGTCGGGGAAAGGCGCCCTGGTCGGCCCGCCAGGGCGAACATGTCACACCCGCAGGCATGAAATATTCGGGTTAAGGGCGGGGCGGACCGCCGCGCCGTCCGCGATATCCTGACGGCCCGCCCAGCGGTCGAGGCTCCTGCTCTCGTCCCGGTCGCGCCCGCCCACGAGGAATCCAAAGGCCCATGCCAATTAGTGTAACTCCGGGAGGAGGCGGACGTCTCTGGTTCAAGCCGCAATCCCCTGCGACCCGCTCTTTCTCCATCGAGAGCGAAGTATTCAAATCCTCGGGCAATTCACGTAATCGTGAGCAGACCCTTCTTGCCAACAGCCCATCGTCGCCGCATTTTGCGGCTGTCCTCCATCCACTCTTAAAGCCCATGACCGTGTTGTCGTCCCGCTCGCTCCGCCCGCTGTTCATCGCCGCAATTCTGCTCGCGACAGTGCGGCCGACGACCGCGCAATCGGTCAGCCCGGACAATCTGCTGACCACGGACGAACTGGCGACGCGCTTCCTCGCCCAAGCCACGTTTGGGCCCAGCCCCGACAGCCTGACCGAACTGCGCAATCTGAACTACAACTTCAGTCTTTGGATCGACCGCGAGGTGGCCAAACCGGCAACCTTGTCGGCGCCACTCGCCACGGCGGCCCTGAGCGCCGGCTCGGTCACATCGATCAGCAACGCGATCAATCGCCGCGCGCGCAACGAAGCCATGATCGGCGGCTCCGACCAGTTGCGCCAGCGCGTCGCCTATGCGTTGAGCCAGATCTTCGTCATTTCCGACAACGTCGCGGCGATCAGCAACGCCGCCGAGGGTTCGAGCAGTTACTATGACCTGCTCGTGCAGGGCGCATTCGGCAATTTCCGCGATCTATTGATGAGCGTCACGCGGCACCCGATGATGGGCCGGTTCCTCAGTCACTACCGCAACCGCAAGGCCAATGCCGTGTTGGGCACCCGGCCGGATGAAAACTATGCGCGCGAGGTCATGCAGCTTTTCGCCGTCGGTCTCTATAATCTCAACGCCGACGGAACCTATCAGGTCGACGCCACCGGCCGGCAGGTCGAGTCCTACACCAACGACCAGATCACGGAATTCGCGCGCGTCTTCACCGGCTTCACCGACGAAGACAACAATCCCGCCGCCGTGGGCACCGGCAGCGGGCGCACCGATTTTCCCAGTGTGACCGCCCAGAATTTCACGCAGCCGATGAAAATGTGGGAGTTGCAGCATGACATCGCGGCCAAGACCCTGCTGGTTTATCCCGGCGCCCGAAAGTCCGCGCTGCCGGCCAACCAGACCGGATTGGTGGATGTGGCCAACGCCATCGACAATCTCGTCGAGCACCCCAATTGCGCGCCGTTTATTTCCAGGCTGCTGATTCAACGGCTTGTGACCTCGAATCCCTCCGACCTCTATGTCGGGCGGGTGGCCGCCGTGTTCGTCAACAACGGGCGCGGGCAGCGCGGTGATCTCGCCGCGGTCGTCAAGGCCATTCTCCTCGACCCCGAGGCGCGAAACACCAGCTTCATCCTTGATCCCGAGCACGGCAAGCTGCGCGAGCCGTTCGTGCGCCTGACCCATCTCCTCCGCGCATTTCGATTCACGGTGGCGGCCGGCCCGCTGCCCTACAACTTCGGTTCGACCGTCTCCGAATCCTCTCTCGGCCAGTATCCGCTCTCCTCCCCGTCAGTCTTCAATTTCTACCTGCCCGACTACCAGCCCGCCGGCCCCATCGGCACTGCCGGACTATTCGCTCCGGAGTTTCAGATCCACACCTCGGTCTTCGGCGTCACGACCCCCAATATTCTCTACAACCTGATCCACAACGCCGCCGTGGGAAGCTTCAGTCTCGATCTGGCGCCCCAAGTCGCACTCGCCGATACGCCCACGACCCTCATTGACAACGTCGATCTGCTGCTGACCCACGGGACGATGAGCGCCGCCACCCGCCAGAGCATCCTCACCGCCGTGACCGGGATCACCACGGCCATGGTGCCCAGCGGCAGCACGCTCGCCCAAACGAGGGCCCGGCTCGCAATCTACCTCACGGTGCTCTCGCCGGACTTCGCGATCCTCAAATAACCCCACCGCATGAGCTCTCCCGCCCAGCCCATCTCCCGTCGCGAATTTCTCGGCCAAGCCAGCTGTGCCGGAGTGGGCACAACCGCGCTGTTCTCCACCCTGCTCACCCTCCGGCTCGCCAACTCGCTGGCCGCGCAAAGCGTCACCCCCGCGACCAGCGACTACCGGGCGCTCGTGTGTCTTTTTCTCGGCGGCGGCAACGACTCCTTTAACATGCTCGTGCCGACCACCGCCGGGGCATACGAGGCCTACTCCACCGCCCGCCGGACCCTCG
>CAZAOI010000149.1:0-8307 GCA_964486705.1 uncultured Oleiharenicola sp.
GCTCGCTCCCACATTTTTTATCCAAGCCGGAGCCAGCTCCGGGGCATTGGACCCAAAGGCAGTAAATGCTTCCTGACTTTCGTTTGTGATCCAATTTTCTGTTTTTGTGTTCTTGGTGTTTTTCGCGGCCCTTCCTTCTGCGGAATTTGGGTTTATCCCGCCTGAGAGATTGCGTCGCCCGTCGGGCCTGCTATCAACGGGCCATGTCCCTCATCCGCTTCGGGTTCTTCTTTCTGGCGCTCGCGGTTTTTCCCCTCGCGAGCCGCGCGCACTCGCCGGCCGCAGAGATGGCCACCGCCGCCGTCGCGTGGCTCGATTCGCTTGATCCCACCCTCCGCCTCCAGGCCTCTTATGCTTTCGAGCACGTTGAGCGGGAGAACTGGCATTTCATTCCCCGCGCCCGCCAGGGCGTGCCGCTCAAGGCGATGACGTCCGCCCAGCGCGCCCGGGCCGGAGCCTTGCTCGCCGCCGGCCTCAGCGAACGCGGCCTCCTCCAAGTCGAGGCGATCCAAGCCTTGGAGCAAGTCCTGCACACCATCGAAGGGACGGCGCACCGCGACGCCACCCTCTACTATTTCACGATTTTCGGCCAACCGGCGGAATTCGGCACCTGGGGCTGGCGCCTCGAGGGTCACCATCTCTCCGTCAACTTCACCGTGATCGACGGCCATCATCTTTCAGCCACTCCGCTTTTCATGGGCTCGAATCCGGCAGAAATCCGCCTTCCCGGTCCGGAACAGGGCAAACGGGCCCTGGCGCAAGAGGAAGATTTGGGGCGCGCCCTCGTGACGTCGTTGAGCCCGGAACAACTCAAGACTGCGCTCATTTCCGCCACTGCACCCGATGACCTAATCACCGGCAGCGACCGGCAGGCGAAATTGAACCAACCCACGGGCCTCGCCTACTCCCAACTGAACCCGGCCCAGCAAAAACAACTCGGAGCACTCGTGCAGTTCTACGCGGGCCGGCTGCGCGCGGAACTGGCGGAAAGTGAATTGAAAAAAATCGCCGATTCCGGCTGGAACTCGCTCCATTTTGCCTGGGCCGGCGGTCTTGCCCGCGGCGAGCCGCACTATTATCGCATCCATGGTCCGCATTTGGTGATCGAGTACGACAATGCCCAGAACAACGCCAACCACATCCACACGGTCTGGCGGGACTTCGCCGGCGACTTCGGCCGGGACCTGCTCCGCGAACATTATCACCAATCCCACGCGGCCCCCAAGCAGCCCTGAGGAGCGCCCGCCCCACCCCGCGCGATTTTGAACCAGGCAGGGAGTGGGCGTCGTTGTCCTAACGGGACGCCAGGCGCCAAAATGGAAATCAACGAGCACCCTTCCCAGTGATAACCCCACCATGAAAGTACACGGCCAACCCCAGCGGACAATCTGGCTGGATTCCGACGGAGAGTCGGTCGGGATCATCGATCAGACGTTGCTGCCCCACGCCTTCAAGACGGCCCGCCTCACCTCCCTGGCCGAAGCCGCGCATGCCATCCGGGCCATGCTCGTGCGCGGAGCCCCGCTCATCGGCGCCACGGCGGCCTATGGCCTGTGGCTCGGCCTTCGCGCCGACCCCTCGGACACCGGTCTTCATCACGCCCACGCCACCCTGCTCGCCACCCGCCCGACCGCGATCAACCTCCGCTGGGCGCTCGACCGCGCCCTCGCTCATCTGCAGCCGCTGCCGCCGGGCGACCGCGCGAGGGCCGCAGGCGCATTTGCCGCCGCGGTCTGCGACGAGGATGTCGCGATCAACCGCGGCATCGGCGAGGCCGGTCTCCCGCTGCTGCGCGCCATCGCCGCGCGCCAACCGGCCGGCCGCCCGCTCAACATTCTGACCCATTGCAACGCCGGCTGGCTCGCCACTGTCGACTGGGGCACCGCCACCGCGGCGATCTATCTCGCCCACGATGCCGGCCTGCCCGTCCACGTCTGGGTCGACGAGACCCGCCCGCGCAACCAAGGCGCGAGCCTCACGGCGTGGGAACTGCTCAACCACGGCGTGCCCCATACGGTCATCGTCGACAACGCCGGCGGCCACCTGATGCAGCACGGGGAGGTTGACCTCGTCATCGTCGGCACCGACCGCACGACCGCGGACGGAGATGTGTGCAACAAAATCGGCACCTACTTGAAAGCGCTCGCGGCGCATGACAACCGCGTGCCCTTCTACGTCGCCGTGCCCTCGCCATCGATCGACTGGACCATCCGCGACGGGGTGCGCGAAATTCCCATTGAGGAACGCGCCGCCACCGAAGTCACGCACATCACCGGCCGCCTTGACGACGGCCGCGTCGCCACGATCACGGTCACGCCCGAAGGCAGTCCGGCGGCGAACCCCGCGTTTGACGTCACCCCCGCGCGCCTCGTCACCGGGCTCATCACCGAGCGCGGCCTCGCCCCCGCGACCGCCGAGGGCCTGCGCCGGCTCTTCCCGGACAAATCCTCTTCCTCATGAATGACTCCGAACGCGCCCTCCGGCAGCAGGTCATTGAGACCTGCCGTCAGCTCGAGAAACTCGGCCTGAACCAAGGCACCTCCGGCAACGTCAGCGTGCGCTGCGGCGCGGACGTCTCCGCCGGTTTTTTCCTCACCCCGACCGGACTGTCCTACGAGACAATGGCGCCCGAGGACATCGTGCAGGTCGCTCTGGACGGAAAGTATTCGGGGCGCTGCCGCCCTTCCAGCGAGTTGCCATTTCATCTGGAGATCATGCGCGAACGGCCCGACGCCACCGCCGTAATCCACACCCACAGCACGCATGCGACGACCATCGCCTGCCTGCGGAAGGAAATTCCTGCCGTTCACTACCTCGTGGGCCTGTTTGGGGGAAATAATATCCGGTGCGCCGACTACGCGACTTTTGGCACACCCGAGCTGTCGACCAATCTCCTCCGATCCCTCATCGGCCGGCGGGCGGCCCTGATGGCCAACCACGGCTTGGTTGTCCTCGGCTCCGATCTTGCTCAGGCATTGTCCTTAACCCTTGAAGCTGAAACGCTAGCCACCATTTATTGGCGTGCTTTGAGCGCCGGCGAGCCGATCATCCTGTCCGATGCGGAAATGGTCAACGTCCAGGACAAGTTCCGCACCTTTGGCTATGGTCCGGTAGGAACCTGATTTTTCTGAATAAATCGTTATGACAAAGATTTGGCTGGCATATGACCTGCTCGTAAGTTGACTCGTCATGCATCAGGAAAGGATTGGCTGGCAGCAGCTGGTTCTGCCAACCGGGTCTAGGAGTGATCACGGTGGTTTCGAGTGACGCAAGTCACCCGGATGTGAGAGGGGTCAAACCCTCTAACAAAAAAACTCCTCCTAAAAAACGGAAAGCCGCCTGATGACCTCAGGCGGCTTTCGTTTTTTGGAAAACCCTGGTGCGCGAACGATTAAATAAAACTCAACCGCTCACGCATCATGTCCAACCTCATCACCCTCGCCGCTCTTCGCATCAGCGAAGCGAATCCCAACCACCACCTCTGGAATAACAACGGAACGTGGTTTTTGCATTATACGGTCTATCCGACCCCTTTCACCAAGGAGCGCATCCGCCGCTCGCTGGGTACGAAGTGCGTCGATACCGCCCGGGAACGGCGCGACCAATTTTTTGGGCATCTGGACAAACAGACCAGCGCGCCCGTGCTGTCCGGCCAGGTCGCGGTCGCCTGATCACCCTTTGCTTCGCAACCTGAAAGGGCACGCCGCAGGGCGTGCCCTTTTTTCGGTGCCAGCCTTTGAATGCCGGAGGCCGGGACCCACCAGGAGGGATCCTACGGGATCCGCAACTGCATCCCGATCCGCAGCGTGCTGGAGCCCTGCAGCAAATCGCGGTTGGACTGGAAAATCTCCTGCCAGCGATTCGGGGTGCCGTAATACCGCATGCTGATGCGCGAAAGTGAATCACCCTCCCCGACGGTGTGGTAGCGGACTTGGGCATCGGCGGCGGAAACCACCGGTGCCGCCCGGGGGGAGGCGGCACTTCCCGAGGCGATCGACGAAGCCGGAGTGCCTAAGCGCGCGGTGGCGGCGATTTGGTCCAAAGTGCCCTGCGCCTGGGTCAGCCGTGCCTGGAGCGCGCCATTGTCCCGCCGGAGCTGGGCAACCAAAGCGGCGCGTTCACGCTCTTGGGCCGCGGCGACCTCGACCGCGCGAGCCTGGGCGGCGCGGCCACTCTCGAGCAAGCGGGCGCTGTCAGCCTTGGCCGATTCCACCTGCCGCCGCAGGTCCTCGCGTTCCTGCTCGAGTTTTAAATTGGTCTGCGTCAGCTCGACCACGGAGGTGTGGTGCGACTCCGCCATTTTTTCAGTTTCCACGACGCGGGCTTCCAGGGCGGCCGCATCCGCCTGGGCTTTTTCGGCGGCCAACCGGCTCGCCGCCAACTGCGCCTTGAAATCACGCGCCTGCTGCTGAGTCGACTCCAGCTCCTGCCGACTCTGGGCGAGCTGCGCGCCCTCGGTTTCCAGCCGTTCCTGCAACGCAATTTTTTCGTCCACCAAGCCGGGCAACACGGTGGCGACCTTGCGCGCATCCGCGAGCTGGGACTGCACCGCGTCATGATCGGCGGCGGCTTTTTGCAGTTCCCCGGCCGCACTCAGATTCTGCCGCCGCAATTCCAGTCCCCGAGCAGTCAGGTCGCGAACCTTCTGTTCCAATTGCTCCTGGTTATCCCGGGCCGTCGCCAGGTCGTTCTCCTTGGCGGACACCAAGGTCCGGTTCGCCTCGGTGAGCGACTTGTTGGTTTCGCGCGTACGTAGTAACTGGGCCGCCAGCGTCGCCACATCCTTGGCCGTGCGGTTGCGCTCCTCCTCAATCTGACCTTCAAGCTCCTTCACGTTCGCCTGCAGCGTGGCGATTTCCATTTTGTAGGCATCAGGCTGCGCGTCGGAAACCGCCTGCGACTGGGCCGCCAAGGCGGCCGCCGTGGACTTCCGGGCGCTCTCCAGATCTTTCTCCAATTTGTCGTTGGTCGCCGTCAACTCCGCCACCGTGGCATGCAACTTCTCGATCGCTTGATTGGCTTCGGTCAGATCACCGCGCTGAATCTGCGCACTCTCGGCATTTTGACCCTGGGCCGACCGGAGGCCCTCCAATTGTTTTTCCAAGGCCGTCACCTGGTCCCGCGCTTGGTCGAGGTCGCGCCGGTTGCTGGTCATGAAAGCGGTCAGCTGCTCATTGTCGCGCGCCAGTTGTTCGCTTTGGGCCCGCCGCGCCTCTCCTTCCTGCGCTCCCGCTCTCGCCGCCGCCAGTTCCCGACCCAGACGATCGTTCTCCGCGGTCAACTCGGCCACGGCGGCCAGGCTCGTTTCCAGCGCTTGATTGGACTCGGCGGGTGACGGCTGGCCGTCGGTGTCCGTGCGCTGCTTTTGCAGCGACGTGATTTTTTGGTGCGCCTCGGCCAACGCCGCCGCCCCCACCAGGACCGCGGCGGATTTTTCGTTGAGCGTCTTTTCGAGCGATTCCGCCCATTGATCGAGCTCGGTCTTCTCCCGCTGCAGGCTTTGCACCTGCTCCTGCCATTGCGCCAGCTGAAGCGCCGCCACCGTGTTGGCCGCCGCCACCGCCACCGTCTCTTTGGCGTCGTCGTCCGCCGCCGCGGAAACTGATTTCGCCGCCGCCTGCTCAAGGTCCTTGACTTGAGCCGCCAGCACGGTGGCCGTGTGACTCGCCGCTTCCTTTTCGACGAGGAGAGTTTGCACCTGGTCGGAAAGACGGCGGGCTTGTTCCCGCAATTGCTCGATCAATTCCGAGGTATCTGTGGTGCCGGTCGCGGCCGGTCGGCTCAGGGGAACGGCCACAATCTCCGCCGGCTCGCCCCCGCCCGGCGCCGACTCAACCAGCGGTAGGCTCGCCCGCGCCGCTTTTCGCTCCGCCAACAGACGGGCGCCCGCGGCCAGCTGATCGGCCGTCAGCCCTTGGGCGACAAAATTCCGCGCGGCCGGACCGGCTCCGTTCTGGGCCGCCAGACTCAACCAAAAATAGGCCTGGACTGGATCCTTGGGCAGCCCGCCGCGGCCCTCGGAAAACATCAAGCCATAGTTGTTTTGCGCCGAGGCAAAGTCCTGCTCGGCCGCGCTCCGGTAGAGCGCGACCGCGGCGGCTTCGTCTTTGGCTCCACCGCGTCCGTCCTCGAGGAGCAGACCGAGATTGTATTGCGCGCGGGCAAAGCCGCGCTCCGCCGCCTGCCGGTACCAGCGGGCCGCCTGCGCTTCATCTTTGCGCACGCCCCGACCAGCCTCATAAGCCAGGCCCAGATTAAACTGCGCCTCGAGCAGACCTTTCTCCGCCGCTTGTTTATACCAGAGTGCGGCCTCAAAAAGATCCTGCCCGGTGCCGCGCCCGGTTGCATACATGTTGCCGACGTTGAATTGCGCCGTGCCATAACCCTGCTCCGCCGCCATCAGGTAATATTTGAACGCCTGCCGCTCGTCCACCGGCACGCCGCGCCCGAGTTCGTAGGCCAAGCCGAGATTGAACTGCGCCGGGACAAAGCCTTTCGTCGCGGCCCGACGATACCAAGTCACCGCCTCGCCATAATCCAATTTCACCCCCAAGCCATTGGTGTAGGCATTGCCGAGAGTATTGGCGGCTTCAGCGTCGTCTTGTTCGCCTTTGGCCCGAAGTTCGTCGATGGCCTCCGGCGCAACAGGCTCAGCCAAGGCCGCCCCAAAACCCAGCCCACTGAGCAGCGCCACCCCAGAAAACGTGCGCCAGAACTTCGCCCAGACGAGGCCTCGAATTAACGCTGCGGGATTGCGCACGGCTCAAGTAAAGGAGACAATTCTACAGGGGAGCAAGGCCGCATCCTGCATTCCGTGGATAATCTTTTTGTCCGGCGGGCAAAAGGTCGCGAGTGCTCCCGAGAGCTTCGCCTGTCCGCCGAGCACAAAATAATAGGGACACAGTCGCAACCGGCCGGCCTTCGTTCCGGCGACGGCGGCCACGCCGGGCGCCGCCGGTTCATAGAGCAAATGGGAGACGCGCATCGGCTTTCGGTATTCCTGCAACAGATGCAGATTGGTCGGAGCCAACCGCAACGCCTGCTCGACGCCTTCCTGCCATTCCTCCCGCGAGCAATCGCTGCCGAGCACGACGCTGCGCGCGCCCCAGGCGGTCTCATGAAACCCGCTGATCTTGATGATCAGGTCCCGCTCTTTTTGCGAAGCGGCGACCAGGTCGCGCCAGTCGTTGAGCATCCGGCCGCCCACGCGCGGAGCGTCCAGGACCGCACCCGGCGGCAGCGGCGTCGGATCCATCACCCAGGACTGCGGGATCAGCTGCCGGAGCAGCCGGAGGCTTCCTGCCCCAATCGATTCCGCCCAGAACTCCGACAGTCGATGATGGTGGAAAAGCGCGAGCGCCAGTTTCTCCTCCTGGAAATGGCGCATCGGCGGGGCGATGGCCACGGCCCCGCTCTGCCACGCCTCCATGATCTCGGCAGCAATGCGGACGTTCGCCCAGTCAAAGAGTTCGAAAAAGCGGTAGATGATATCGATTTTCTCGGGCGTGCCCTCGACATTGAAAAACAATTCGCCGCCGAGGGGGAAAATCTCCTCGGGCCGCAGGCAGCAGACCCGGCGGCCGCGCCGCTGCAGCTGTTCGGCCAGCCAGCGCATCTCCGGCCGATAGGTCGCCGCTTCGTCGCTGACCACGATCGCAAGGTGGGGATTGCGCAACTGCGGGCGCAACGCGGCCAGCGAAAGATAGAAATTTTCCACCATCGCATCGCCATGGCCCAGCACCGCCTGATCGGTTGCTCCGCCGTAGAGCCGATTGAGAAATGCTGTCAGGCCAATGCCGCCCGGCACCGAATCGAGTTCGGTCAGGGCGAAGCCGGTGTCGGTCAGCAGCAAGTCCGGCCGCAGCACCGTGGGCAGCGCACCCCGGTTCTTGGGATCGCGCGCGTGCCGGATGAGGTCCGCCGGTTTGCCCCGGTCGAGGTAGTCGGCCACCCAGGGAGCCAGCAGCGGCTTGTTCCGCAGGAGATTTTTTCCCGCCACCGAGCGGAAATAAAGGGTTTCCAAGGCCTGGTGAAACTCGAGGCAGGCCGTCCCGATCTGCTCCAGCTGCGCCACCTGCTCGGCGGTCAGCGGCCAGGCTTCCGGCGAGAGTTGCCACGTCTTGTCTTCAAAGAGCGACTGGTCCTTGAAGGCGGAGCGCAGGGTGTCGTGGGCGAGGTCGGGCGGGTTGGAACTCATTCTCGTTCTCCTACTCTTTCTCATTCTCCCGCTCTGTCGAGAACGAGAACGAAGAACGAGAAAGAGGACGATGCTCAGTCATCCATCTGAATATCCTTGTTGCGGTGGCG
>CAZAOI010000150.1:0-8216 GCA_964486705.1 uncultured Oleiharenicola sp.
CGCACCAGGTCGCCCAGAAATCGAGCACGACCGTCTTGCCCTTGGCGTAGTCGGAGAACTTCGCCTCCTTGCCCTCGGGCGTCAGAATCGTGAAGTCGGGCACCAGCTCGCCGGCTTTAAGCTTACCGTAGCTCTCGCGGAATGGCGCGGTGGGTTTCTTGACTTCGGTGGCTGCAACCGTCGCGCGCGCGAGGTCTTGCTTGGCCACCTGCTCCTTGCCCTGCGCCAGGATTGCGTCGTCCACCTTTACGCCGGCCTGCGCCAGCGCGAACTCGGTGCGGGCATCCCCCGCCCCGCCATTGCCCACCACCACGCCGGTGATCTTGCCGTCGCGGCCGATGATGAACTGCGTGGGAATACCCACGACATGATAGAGCTTGCTGGAGGCGCGCTCTTCAAAATTCAGCGACTCCCGTTCGTTCAAATCGTAGGCGAAACGGATGTCGGGATATTTCGGCTGATTTTTGGGAATCCATTCCTGGAACTTCGCGACCGTGTCGCTCGTCCCGGAACCGAGCACGATGACGTCCTGGTCCTTGTACTTGGCCGCGATCTTCTGCGTGTGCGGAAACGAGGCGATGCACGGCCCGCACCACGTCGCCCAGAAGTCGAGGATGACGACCTTGCCCTTGAAGTCGGAGAGGCGGACGTCCTGGCCGGCGACATCCTTCATCAGGAAATCCGGGGCGACTGTTCCCACCCCGAGCAGGGCGGGTTTGGACGCAGCCATCGGCGGGCCCCCGGCGTTGGCCGGCCCGTGGACCGACGGCGCGGGGTCGCTCGCTACGGCCAGCAAGATCGAGGCTGAAAAAGCTAAGAGGAGGAAGAGTTTCTTCGGGTGCATGAGAATCTACGGCCACCTCCATCTAGGGGGAGGAAGGAGGAAAGTTGAGAAGGGTTGGGAGGACCGTTTTAGAAAGGGCAGCTGAGCGAGACCTGATAGGTCCGACCCAGCGGGCTATGCAGGGCACCGTTGTACCCAAAGGTCGTGTCCGAGAAAGGGGGTTGTTCATCCAGGAGATTGCCGATGCCGAGGCTGACCTTGCTGCCGCGACCATATTTCCCCCAAACGCCCTTCTGGAACTCATATCCGACCCGGAGGTCGATCACCTGCTGCGACGGAATCGCCAAGGGCGCACGGTTATGCCCTGCCTTATTGGATCCGAAGCTGCTGAGGTAGCTGTAGAACAAGGATCCATTGAACGGGCCCTTCGACCAGAACACGGAACCTCCCATCCTCCACTCCGGGGGACTGAGCGTGTCCCCTAAATCGTCAACGGCGGGCACTCCCGGCGAAACTTCCCGCACCGACTTGAGCGTATGGGACGCATTGGCCCCCACGCGCCAGCGTCCAAACTTCACCCACGGGAGACTGTAGTCTGCGACAAAGTCCACGGTCTCATTGGACACGGTGCCGAAGTTGAGCAGGGAGCGGTCGACGCCGATAACCTTGCCCGGTTGGTTGAGCGAGAGATCGGTGGCGTCCGGCGCGGCGCGGGTGACACGACCGGGAAACGAGGCCTCGTTGTTCACCAACTGCTGTTCGGTGAGGATCTGGATGACATTCTCCTGCTGAGTGCGATAATAGTTGATCTGAAAGGAGAGGCCTTTCATCTGCGGCGGTTCAAACACCAAGCCGTAGAATTCGGTGGTCGAGGTTTCGGGCTGCAGGGTCGTGCTCGCTGGGCGCGTGACGACGACACCGGTGGTGACCGTGTTGCCGCGCCGAGGATCAACCACGGTATTATTGGTAAAGGTGGGCCCCGCGATTTGTTGAAACTCCGTCAGGGAAGGGGCGCGGAACCCCTCGGAGTAACCGGCCCGCAGGAGCACGGCCTTGGTTGGCACCCACGAGAGTCCGACCTTCGGCACCAGCACGTCGCCGACATCACTTCGGTCCTCATAGCGAGCGGCCACATTGAGATCCAGGCGATTCAATAAAGTGCGGGCGTTCGGTTTGCCGAACAACGGCACCGAAAGCTCGGAGAACACTGAATAGGTTTTCCGGCTCCCACCCGTGGTGACCGTGGCCACCACCGGCACCACCGCCACACTTGGAGTCAGCGTGACCCCTGAGTTCTCGACATATTCATAAGCCAATCCGGCGGCCATCTTCACCAAGCCACCGGGCAGATTAAACAAACCACCATCCACAACGAGGTCGGCCGTGCGAAGCTGGGACACCCCGTCGAAAGTGATATAGCGAGCCATTCCTTCAAAGATGGCCTTCTGGTTCGGGGCACCCGCGACGCGGGCGTCGACAAACGGATTGAACCGGCTCGCGGCATCGGGATTGGCCAAGGCCGCGGTCACGGCGGCGCCGTTGAACTCACGCGTCACGCGCGAAAAAACCTGTTCCTGCCAACCGGCCGAGACATCCCATTGCCAGGTTTCGCCGGCTTTGCCTTTCAAGCCCAGGAGCGCGTTTTGGGCTTTGGTGGTCGTCTTTTGGACCACACTGCCAAACTCGTAGGCGATCATCCCGACCAACACGTCCTGAGCAAAGGGATTATAGGCCGCGGGAACAATGGTGGCAAAAGCGCCAAACCCAGTAGTCGCTGATGAGGTAAAGACTGCCGGCTGGCCGGAATAGGTGCCCTTGATTTTCGAGTGCGTATAGCGGCCATAGGCCTCCATGGCATGAGGCAGGGTGTAACTCAAACCGAGCGTTACTCCCGTTCGCTCCGAGGGCGGAATCAGATCAAGGAACCCCGAGGTGTTGCCCCGCCTGGCTCCGGAAGCGGTTGCCGTGGTCGCCGCGCCGATCGGGGCAACCCCGACGAAGCCGGCGGTGGTGGTGGGCGAGGCGGACAACCCCTCCGGAGTCAGGGCCACTCGCGTTGGGCTTCCGTTGACCGTGATGCCGGTCAGGTTACCGGTGCGAGCCTGCACGGTCGCCGGGTAGCCAAAGTTCAAGAGAAAATTGGTGCCGAAGACCACGGCCCCGGTGGCTGGATCAACGCCTTCAACAATGCCGGAATGATCCTGCTGGGTGGAAAAAGGTCGTTGATTCGCCTTCAGATCAGCCCGCTGATAATAGTCCAGTCCCAGGGTGCCGTGCAAAGGCCCGTAGCTGAAGCCATGGACAAACGACATTGAGCGTTCGTGGCCGCCGCCGTCAAAAGCCCCCTTGTAGGTGCCCGACAGTTCACTGCCGGACCAGTTTTTCTTGAGCACAATATTGATGACCCCTGCGACGGCATCGGCCCCGTAGACCGCCGAAGTTCCGTCGGTAACTAGCTCGATTCGCTCCACCATGCCCAAGGGGATGGTGTTGAGGTCGACAAAACCCTGCCGGGAGTCGGTACCGGCATTGCCCACGCTGGACTGGGCGACGCGGCGCCCGTCGACCAGCACGAGAGTGGATCCAGCCCCGAGCCCGCGCAAGCCGACTCCGGACTGCCCGGTCGCATTGGCCGGGACTGATGAAATCCCGGTGGCAATATTGACCGGGGGAGTGATCGTCTCAGAGCGCGAACCGAACTCGGGGTTGAGTTCGTTGGGCGTGCTGCCGCGACCCGCGGAAATCCCAGAATAATTCTGGGGCAAACGACTGAGGAAATCAGCCACGGTCATTGCCCCGGTCGAGCGGATGTAGTCACTGTTATAGGTGCTAATCGGTGACGGCCCAGCCGCGTCAACATTCCGGATGCGGGTGCCGAGCACGGCCACCGTTTCCAGTTTGATCGCGCCAGTCGCCGTTCGTTCCACCTTGGTCGCCGGGATGCTGGCCTCCCGGCTATCGTCGTTTTTTGCCACAGCCGAGGCGGCGCGCAACCCGAGGGCGCCGGTTTTCTCGTCTTGAATGACCTCTAGGCCCGTTCCGGCCACCATCTTTTCGAGTGCATCGCGCGGGCTCATCGCACCCTGCACGGCGTTGGTGCGGACACCCTTCACCGCCTCAGTGGGCATCAGCACCTCGACGCCCGATTGGCCGGAAAAGACCTTGATGGCATTCGTTGCCGAATTGGCCGGGACGTTGAAGTTCTTCGTGGAGGGTGCTTGGGCCAAAGCGGCCAGCGTCAGGGCAAACATTGCGACCGACGCGCTGAATCTACGGATGAGGGAATGGGCTGTCATGGTAAGGAGAATAAGAACATGGGCCGGGAGGGCCGCAGGGGGGTTCAGAAGGTTTGACGCCCCGGCCCATCAAATCTGTTACGAAAAAACACCGCGATCTCGCGCCGTCAGGGCCGGGACCGCAGCAGGATGGCATGCGCGTCCGTTTGCTCCGCCTGAAGCTGGCCTTCAAGCATGCCCTCGACGATGCGGACAAAAGCCTCGGGGTTGTCGGTGCGGAAATAACCGTCGACCCGCAGCCGGCCGACCGCCGGGTCCTTGATGATGATCTGGACGTGGTTCTGGCGGTTCAGCAGAGCCACGGCTTCGCTCAGCGTGGTGCCGTTGAACTCCTGCCGGGTGTCGCGCCAGGCCAGACGCTGTTCCAGGTCTTGTTCGGACAGGTTCTCAACCACCGGCGGGAGCGGAGCAACCTCGGGGGCGGCCGCCGGGACGCGCATGGCGGGGCGCAACCGCAAGGCGCGCATGACCACTTTCTGGCCTGCGCCCAGCCGGATGGGATTGTTATCGCTCGTCGTCGCCGTGGATCGGCCCACATCCACGGCGCCTTCCTGGACCACGACCTCGACGGACGTCGCCTGCGCCTGCACCGAGAACGCCGTGCCGACCGCGCGCACCGAGATGCCTTGAGACTCGACGAAAAACGGCCGGGCCGCGTCCTTGGCCACTCGGAAAAAGGCCTCGCCCTTCACCAGGGTCACCCGGCGGGCGTCGGCCTCGTAGTGCACGGCGATCTCGGCCCCGGGTTTCAACTCCACCACGGAGCCGTCGGGCAGCCGGCGGATCCGGTCGCTGACGGCCAGTTGTCCCCGGCCCTCCCGTGGCGGGGCCAGGGCGGGTTCAGCGATCCGCACATACAGCAGACCGGCGAAAAGGATGACGGCCGCTGCGGCGGCCACCTGCATCCGACGCGCCCGGCGCTGGCGCGTCCGTTGGGCCAGACCGGCCAGCACGGCGCTGATCACCCCGCCCTCCTGCACGCGGTCAAACACCGACCACGCCTCCGACAGATGGTTGAAGGCGTCGGCATGGCGCGCATCCGCCCCCAGCCAGTCCTGAAAAACCTGCTGCTCCGCCGCGGTCAGCCCCGCATCGCTGCGCGTGACCCAGTCGGCGGCGATTTTCTCGACGTCGTCGCGGGTTTCCAGAGAGGGAGCGTAGGGTTTCACGGGAGCTTCAGGCGTCGGCGGAGCGACTCGGCCACGCGGCGCAGCCCGCGCGCGGCCTGGACCTGCACGGTCTGCTCGGAAAGCCCGAGGCGGGCGGCGATGTCCTTTTGGGAGACGCCTTGGAGTTTGCGGAGGATGAAAATTTCACGGCAGCGCGCCGGAAGTGCATCGATCGCCTCCACCAGCAGTTCGATTTCCTGTTGGCGGGCGGCAAGGGCGGCAGCATCCGGCTTATCATCTATGACGAACAGCCGGGACAAATCTGTTACGACATTGATCGGCGAATGCCGCTCGTGCCGGAGGGTGTCGAGCGCCAGGTTGCGGGCGATGCGGAAGAGGAAGGCCTTGGCCGAGTCGATCGGGTGCCGGGCCCGCGCCTGCCAGATGCGCAGGTAGGACTCCTGCACGACATCGTCCACGTCCCGCACCGCCGGGAAACGCCCGCGCAGCCAGGCCTTGAGCGAGGCGTCGTGGGGCTGCACCTCGTCCTTGAACCATTTCTCCGGGGACTCAGGGGGGTTCGGCGGCAGTTTCACAAAATCAAGATGCGCTGTCTACCTCATCCCAGGGGGACAAACCAAGCCCAAATAAGGATGGGACGGTCGGGCGAGGCAAGGTGACCGCGACCGGTCGGGAAGACGCGGGCCCGATTATTCGACCAGCGGGTTGATGGAAACGCCCGCTCAAGCGTCTTAATAGGAATACTCTCCATTTGAAATTTCTCGCCCACCCCTTACTCTTACCTTGCCCATGAATCTCCGCCGCTTTTTCCCCGCGCTCCTTGTCGTCCTGTTGTTGCCGACTTTTGCTTTGGCCAGTCCCGTGCGCAAGGGAGCCGTGACCGTCGAACTGGTTTCCGCGGCCACTTCGATCCAGCCGGGCCAGCCGTTCACCGTCGCCTTGCGGATGCAGCACGATCCGCATTGGCATTCCTATTGGATCAACGCCGGCACGGGTTATCCCACCTCGCTCGCCTGGACGTTGCCCGAAGGCTTCAAGGCCGGCGAAATCCAGTGGCCCACGCCGCACGTCGTAAAGGATTCCGCGGGCAAGATCACCGGCAATGGCTATGACGGGGAAAATTTCCTTTTCGTCGAGATCACGCCGCCGGCGACGCTGGCGGCGGGCACCGCCGTCACCCTCACCGCGACCGCCGAGTGGCTCATGTGCCAGGAAGTGTGCATGCCCGGTGATGCCACCGTGGCCTTGACCTTGCCGGTGGCCAACGAGCGAAGCCCGGAGAACGCGACCGTCGCCCGCCTGATAAACCAGGCCCGGCTCGATCTGCCGGCCCGCGCCCCCGCCAACTGGAAGATCACCGCCGTTCGCGGAGAAAAGACCGTGGAATTGACCCTTGAGACCGGGACCGCCCTTGACCCCGCCGGCTTGCACTTTTTCTCGACGGACGGGTTGATTGACTACGAGCAGGTTCAGGCCAGCCAAGCGACCGCAACGTCCCTCTCCGTCATCCTGCCGATTACCGCCGGCGCCGAAGCGGGCACCACTCGCCTGGTCGGCGTCCTGCGCTCCGAAACCGGCTGGGGTTCCGTCGCTCCGTCGCACGGCCTCAGCATCGATCTTGAGTTTAACGCCCCGAAGCCGGCCACCGCCGCTGCCACCGATTCGAAGCCTCCGCTCTCAGCGAACAACGCTCCCCCGGCTGCCCCGGGCAGCCTGCTGGGCACCCTCGCCCTCGCGTTTGTTGGCGGGCTCATCCTGAACCTGATGCCCTGCGTTTTCCCGGTGCTCGGCATCAAGATTCTCGGCTTCGTCAACCAGTCGGGCAACGACCGCAAGAAGATCACCGCGCACGGACTCGTCTTCGCCCTCGGTGTGCTCGTCTCATTCTGGACTCTCGCCGGGATGCTGCTCGTGCTTCGCGCCGGCGGCTCGCAGCTCGGCTGGGGTTTCCAGCTTCAGTCCCCCGCGTTCGTGTTCGGCATGGCCGTGTTCATGTTGATTTTTGCCCTCAACCTGAGCGGGCTTTTCGAGATCGGCCTCTCCGCCACCGGCGTGGGCGGCAGCCTGCAGATGAAGGAGGGTTATGGCGGCTCGTTCTTCACCGGCGCGCTGGCCACGCTCGTCGCCACGCCGTGCAGCGCACCCTTTTTGGCCCCCGCGCTCGGCGCCGCGCTTTCGTTGTCCGCGTTCGAGTCGATCCTGATTTTCACCGCCATCGCGATCGGCCTCGCCCTGCCGTACCTGCTGCTCTCGATCTTCCCGCAGGCCATCAAGCTCCTGCCCCGGCCCGGCGCCTGGATGGAAACGTTTAAACAATTCATGGCCTTCCCGCTTTACGCGACGGTGGGCTGGCTGCTCTGGGTGCTCGCCGGCCAGACCAAGGACGACGACAACGCCCTGCTCCTGATCGCCTTTGGCTTCGTGCTCGTCGCGATGGCGGCGTGGGCCTACGGCCGGTTCGGCCAGGCGCATGGCAAGCCCAGCCGGCAACTGGCGGGGCGCATCTTTGCCGCGACGCTGCTCGCCGGCGGCCTCTACACCGGCTGGCCCAAGACGGCCGAGGCCGCGGCCACCGCCGGGACCTATCAGGTGACCTGGGAAAAATGGAGCCCCGAGGCCATCACTGCCGCCCAGGCGGCCGGCAAATTTGTCTATGTGGATTTCACCGCGCGGTGGTGCGCGACCTGCCAGACGAACAAAGCCGCCGTGTTCCACAGCGACGCCGTGCTCGCGGCCCTCGCGAAAAATAATGTCGTGCTGCTGCGCGCCGACTGGACCAATCGCGACCCGAAAATCACCGCCGAACTCGCCCGCTGGAACCGGTCGGCCGTACCCTTCAATCTCATATACGCACCCGGCAAATCCGAACCGGCGGTCTTGCCCGAACTCCTGACCCCGGCCACCGTATTGAAATATTTCGCCCCAGCGGCGAAATAGCCCTCCCGGAGTAGAGATCCCCGGAGCAAGCTCCGGGGCATTTGATCAAACCCACCCTGCCCCTTTCCT
>CAZAOI010000151.1:0-8200 GCA_964486705.1 uncultured Oleiharenicola sp.
TGTGGCCATTCCTTCTGCGGAATTTTGGATGAATACGTATCGGTAGTCCGGGATGGGACTTTCGGTGGCCGCGCGCGCACCCGACCGGCAGAGGGACCTGCCGGCCCACCTTGGAAACAGTCGGCTACTTCGCCAGGAACGGATTAAAGCGCCGCTCGTTGGCGGCGCTCGTCAGCGGGCCGTGACCCGGCGCGATCACGGTGTCATCCGCCAGCAAATCCAAGACGCGGCGCGAATGCTTGAGCTGGCGTTGGCAGCAGAAATAGCCGCCGCCCAAGGAACCCGCAAAAATCAGATCGCCGGAAATCAACAGGGCCGCGCCGGCCGGCTGGGCCGTGGGCCGGATCAGGTAGCAGTTGTGCTCCGCCGCATGGCCCGGAGTGTGGAAGGCGGTCACGCTGATCTTGTCAAACGCCACCGTCTGGCCTTCCCCGAGGCCGCGACACTGCGGCCAGCGACCAGTGGGCGGACCGTAGAATTCCTTGAGTTCCGTCTCCTGCAGCACGACGTCAAGGCCGCCGATGTGTTCGGCTTCATAGTGGGTGATGAAGACCGCCTCGATCTGCTGGATGCGCGCCGGCCACGCGCGGTGCAACTCGGCGTGGCTGGCCCCGGTGTCGAACAGGATCGCCGTGTCGCCCCCGGTCGAGACCACGTAGGCGTTGGCCACTCCGACCCCGTAGGGCATCCGGAGCGGATGAACACAAAACGGCAGGCCCCCGAGCTCGGCCACGGGATAGGCGCCTTGGGCGAGGGCGTTCAGGCCCACCTCGTTCAGCCCGAGGACGCGCGCCAACCGGCCGAGTTCGGTTTGGGTCAGCTCCGAGCGGTAATCGAACGCATCCTGGATGCGCGCCGGCTCCACATCGGCGAAAGCCGCGAGCCGCTCCAGGCTCAGATTGGCATGGCGGGCCGCTTTCTCGAGCACATCGCCGAGTTCGTCTTCAAGCGCCGGTTTATCGAGGGAGGGTTGCATGGCGGGAGAATTACTGGCGGCATTCAGTCGGAATTTACCGCGAATTACACGGATAAACCTTCCACAACGAAGCCGCAACAAAAGCAACGAAACAGTCCCAGCCACAAAAAGCACAAAAGTCTCAAAACCAAACATCATATTTTTGCGTCTTTTGTGCTTTCTGTGGCCAATCCATCCGTGCCCATCCGTGCAATCCGTGGTCAAAAAACTCCGGCTCCGTCCCGGCAAAAATGGTTTACAGACCCCACCGGGTGGCCCAACGTTTTTCCCATGGATGCAGTCCAACAAGAGGTCACCGAGATTTTCCTGCGGACCAAGGCCCTGCTGCAAGGGCACTTTGTTCTGCGCTCGGGGCTGCACAGCGGGCATTTCTTCCAGTGCGCACAGGTCTGCCAGAACATGCCAGCCGTCGAACGGCTCGGCACGCTGCTGCTGCAAAAACTGGGCGGGCTGAAGTTCGACACCGTGCTGGCGCCGGCCATGGGCGGGCTCGTCATCGGCCAGGAAGTCGCCCGGCAGGCGAAGAGCCGTTTCGTTTTTGCGGAAAAGGAAAATGACCGGCTCGTGCTGCGGCGCGGCTTCACCTTCGCCCCGGGCGAGAAAATTCTCATCGTCGAGGATGTCATCACCCGCGGCGGCCGGGTCCAGGAATGCCTGGAGATCGTGAACCGGATGGGCGGGACCACCGCCGGCGTGGCCGTGCTCGTCGATCGCAGTTCCGGTTCGGCCAAATTTCCGGTGCCGACCATTTCCCTGCTCGAGATGAGCTATCCCACCTACCCGGCCGACCAGCTGCCGGAGTCGCTCGCGAAGATCCCGGCGAGCAAGCCGGGGAGCTGAGGGTTCGCCTCAGAAATGTGGGAGGGGCTTTACGCCCCGACTGCGTTAGGTGGCTGCTATCCTGTCGGGGCATAAAGCCCCTCCCACAATAGTGGAGAATGCGCCCAACCACTGCGCCTTTGCTTTTGCGGGATGAAGAGTTTTTAGTCCCAGCATGAAATTACGGACATTGGCGGCCGCCACCCTTGCGCTGGGGCTCGCGTTATCAATCCACGCCGCCGGAACTCCCGCCGGCAAAACCGGGACGCTGGTCTCCGGACCCATGCTGGGCTACCAGGCGCACCGCGAGGCGCTCATCTGGGTCGAGACCAAGGATGCCACCAACGTCACGCTCTCCTACTGGCTCGCCGGCAAACCCGACACCGCCAAGGAAGTCGTGAAGCCCCACCCGTGGGAATCGCCCGCCGGCGGCCAGCCGATGAAGTTTGTGCTGCCGCTGCTGGAAATGGGCGCGAATTACGAATACGCGATCGCCGTCGACGGCCAGAAGCTCAGCTTCCCCTACCCGCTGAAATTCTCCACCCGCCAGCTGTGGGAGTGGCGCGCCCCGGCGCCGGACTTCACGTTCATCTACGGCTCCTGCGCCTATTTGAACGACGCGGCCTACGACCGGCCGGGCCAACCGTACGGCAAGGGCACGAAAATTTTCCAGCACATGGCCGACAGCGGCGCGAACTTCATGATCTGGGGCGGCGACAACTTCTATCTGCGCGAGGCCGATTTTTCCAGTGAAAGCGGCATCTGGTACCGCTACCGCCAAGACCGCGCCACGCCCGAGGTGCAGAAGCTCTACGCCGCGATGCACCACTACGCCACGTGGGACGATCACGACTACGGATCGAACGACGCGAACAAGAGTTTTGAGCTCAAGGACACCACCCTGAAGGCCTTCACCACCTATTGGGGCAACACCTCCTGGGGCGAAACGAAAAACCCCGGCGTGTACGGCAAATTCTACTGGAGTGATGCGGCATTTATCCTGATGGACAACCGCACCTACCGCGACAGCGACCACCTCGACTCGGCCGCTGCCCTCGCGATGAAGACCCAGTATGGGGCCAGGCAGCGCGACTGGCTTAAGCAGTCGCTGCTGCACGCGCAGACGCTCGGGCATCCCACGTTCAAGTTCGTCGTCACCGGCGGGCAGGTCATCACCGACTTCGGCGGGACCAGCGAATCCTTTGCCTATTATCAGACCGAGCGGGAAGACCTGCTTAAATTCATCAAAAACCACGGCATCACGGGCGTCGTCTTCCTGAGCGGCGACGTCCACTTCACCGAACTGGCCCGCGAGAAGATCGGTCCGACCCAATGGGTCTACGAGCTGACTTCGTCTCCGCTGTCGTCTGGCACTTCCACTCTGGCGGAAAGCGAGCGCGCCCACGACCCGCATCGTGTCGAAGGCACGGCCGTGTTCGACCAGAACTACTGCACGCTGGCCATCCACGGACCCGCGGACGACCGCATCCTCACCATCACCTGTATCGACAAACAGGGCGTGACGCGCTGGACGCACGACATCAAGGCGAGCGAGCTGAAGTAAGGCACGGATTCTGTATGTGGGAGGGGCTTTATGCCCCGACAGGATCGCCACTGATGCCCACTTGGGTCGGGGCATAAAGCCCCTCCCACATTTTTAAGACAAACCCCCGGGGCTGATAGCTCCGCCTCCCTCAAGCGTGGGCTGTTGAGGGCAACAGCCCCTACCGGGCAAATGTATTACACGATCGCGGCGTCATAAGCGGCGTCGGCTTGATTTTTGTGTTTCGCTCTGCATCCCAGCCGCGAATACTCGCCGGACATGTCCCGCCCTTTCCGCCCCCTGACCGCCCCAGCTCTCCTGCTCTGCCTCCTGGGCGGACTGACCGGCCTGGCCGCCGGCCCGGAGATCGTCGAGCTGCCCACCTTGGCGGTCATTGAGAAGGCCGCCCCCGGCACCGCCCACGTCACAATCGTGCCCATCGAAACCGACGCGGGGACGGAGGGCGCTTTCGCCGACCTCGCCCGGCAGACTGCCGGCTTCGCGATCAATGACGCCGGCGCCCGCGGTTTCGGCGCCACCACCACCTTGCGCGGTCTGGGCAACACGCCGTTTTTCAGCGATGCGTCGGCGCCGGTCTATCTCGACGACATTCCGCTGGCCACCGGCTTCACCTTTCCCTCGGAGCTGTATGATTTCAGCGCCATGACGATCCATCGCGGTCCGCAGGCGGCGGCGCTTTTCGGGCGGGCGGCCGATGCCGGAGTCATTCAATTCACCTCGGCCGAACCTGGCAAAACCAACCGGGCAAATTTCCGCGCCTCAGTGGGGAATCATGGCCAGCAAACCTTTTCCGCCTCGGTGCAGACCGCGCGCCGCGAGCGCTTCGATGCCGCGGCGAGCGTTGGGACCAGCAAACGCGACGGCTACATCTACAACCCCGACCTCAAGCAGACGGTCGACGACCGCGCCGCCACCTTTGGCCGGGTCAAGCTGCGGTACCGGCCGGCGCCGGACCTGGAGATTTCGCTGCATGGGCTCGGCCAGCGTTCCCGTGACGGCGCGCAGGCGCTCGTCCCGCTCGGCGGGCCGGACGACGAAGTGCGCCGCGGCAAGGAGGGCGAGGCGGAGGCGGACTTCGCCGCGGTCGCCCTCGGCGTGACCAGGAAATTTTCGGGCGCCACACTGAGTTCCACCACCAGTTACACCAACTGGAATCTGTCGCCCTACAGCAACCGGATTATTTTCTTCGGCCGGTTCGACTTCGACTCGGCGCTGACCCAGTCACAGCGCACGTTCAACGAAGAGCTGCGTTACACGAGCGACCAGCTGTCTGGGGGCGCCTTCTTTTCTCACTCACGCACCGAAGGCGGCGCCAGCCGCACCTTCAGCGGTTTTCCGATCGAGGATTCCAGCTTCACGCTCAGCAGCGACAGCTTCGCCGTGTTCGGACAAGCCAACCTGAAGCCGTCCGCCAACTGGCGGCTCACACCAGGCCTGCGCTTCGAGCACGCCGGCCGGGATTTTGTCCGCACCGAAACCGTCCCGGGCAATGCGGTCAACCGTCAGCAGAATCACTGGAACGCCTTTCTGCCGAGCCTCGCGGCCACGCGCCATCTCAACAGCGCCACCGACCTGACCCTGACGCTGGCCCGCGGCTTCAAGGCCGGCGGCTATTCGGCCTACACCGGCCGGGCGGATCTCGCGGGCTTCGATCCCCAGCGCACCTGGGGTCTTGAGGCCGCCGTCACCACGGCCAGTCCGGACTCCTCCTCGGCCTTCACCGCGCGCGCCTACGCTTCCCGCGTGAACGGATACCAGATTGAACGTTCCTTCGCCGTGCCGGCGACCTCCACTGACGAATATCTCGTGGTCAACGCCCAACGCGCCCGCGTCCTCGGGCTCGAGTTGGAGTCGTCGTGGCGGCCGGCGGCCGATGTCACGGTGCGCGCGGTCGCCGGACTCACTGAGGTGACGCTGCAGGATTTCACCGACCCCTTCACGCAGGTGGGCTACTCGGGCAACCGCGCGCCCTACGCCCCGGCCGGCAACGGTGCGCTCCGCGTCGATTACCACCCACCGGGCGGATTGTTCGCCGGCGCCGGCCTGACCTGGACCGGCAAGACGTATTACGACGAGCAGGAGACGGCCCTGTTTTCGCAGGACGCCTACACGCTGGTCGACGCCTCTGTGGGCTACACCTTCGCGCGGGGCGACATCCGGCTCTTCGGCCGGAATCTCGCGGGCCAGAATTATTACAGCTCGATCACGCCCGGGGTCGGCCACGGCACGCCGGGCGCGCCGCGCCTCTGGGGCGTGGCGGTCAACTGCCGCTGGTGAGGCGTTTCGGAATCTGCGGGAGCGGCTTTAGGCCGCGACAGAATACGGCAACCCGACCGAGTCGGGGCGTAAAGCCCCTCCCACCTTCAGGCTCCACTCATTTCTGGCGCCTGAATAAACCTCGCCAATTCCGCCGGTGGGGATAATTTTTTGAGGGCAAAGCAACCTGCCATGGAAACCAAAAAACAAATCGTCGACAACTGGCTGCCGCGCTACACCGGCGTGCCGCTCAAGGACTTTGGCCGCTACATCCTGCTGACCAATTTCCAGCATTACGTGAAGCTCTTCGCCCAGTGGCACCGCGTGCCCGTCATGGGCAAGGACAAGCCCATGCCCAGCGCCACCGCCGGCGGCATCACCATCATCAACTTCGGCATGGGCAGCGCGACCGCGGCGACGGTGATGGACCTGCTCAGCGCCATCAACCCGGAGGCGGTTCTCTTCCTCGGCAAATGCGGCGGCATCAAGCACCGGGCCGAGATCGGTGACCTGATCCTCCCCATCGCCGCCATCCGCGGCGAAGGCACGAGCAACGACTACTTCCCGCCTGAGGTGCCGGCCCTGCCGTCCTTCGCGCTGCAAAAGGCGATCTCCACCACGATTCGCGAGCACCAGCGCGATTACTGGACCGGCACCGTCTACACGACCAACCGCCGCGTCTGGGAGCACGATGCCGATTTCAAGAAATACCTGAAGAAAGTCCGCGTCATGGCGGTGGATATGGAGACCGCCACCATCTTCATCACGGGTTTCGCCAACGAAATCCCCACCGGGGCGCTGCTGCTCGTCTCCGACCAGCCCATGACGCCCGAGGGCGTGAAGACCACCGCGAGCGACCAGAAGAACGACGAGGATCATGTCTCCAGCCATATCCGGATCGGGATCGATTCCCTGAAGCAACTCATCAACAAGGGCGTCACGGTCAAGCACCTGAAGTTCTGAGCAGACGGGAATGAACCACAAAGACACAGAGTCACAAAGAAACCACCTCAATGAACTCAGCCATCAGGTCATTGGACTCTGCATTGAAATTCACCGTGAACTTGGTCCGGGGTTGCTTGAATCAGCCTATGAGGAGGCTTTGTCCTT
Source organism: uncultured Oleiharenicola sp. (assembly GCA_964486705.1). GTDB lineage: Bacteria > Verrucomicrobiota > Verrucomicrobiia > Opitutales > Opitutaceae > Lacunisphaera. The sequence continues at coordinate 6,726 of CAZAOI010000151.1, forward strand.
TGAACTACGGCAGGCTGGTCTGGCTTTCGAGCGACAGCGCGACCGGCCGCTCGCGTACAAGGGCGTGAAGCTCGATTGCGGCTATCGCTTGGATTTCCTAGTCGAACATGCGCTCATCCTCGAATTGAAATCCGTAAGTGAAATCCTTCCGATCCATCACGCCCAATTGCTCACTTACTTGAAGCTCGAACAGCTCGCCCTGGGACTGCTCGTCAATTTCAATTCACCGATCCTTAAAGATGGCATAAAACGAGTGGTACGAGGAAAGCTTTTCAGCGAATGAATGATCTTCTTCAGCTCGCCTTGCTCCGGCAGGTTTCTCGGTGTCTTTGCGCCTCTGTGGTTTCAAGAATTCCGATATCCCCATGATCGTCCGCATCCCCTGCGCCATTTCCAACAGCTACCTGCTGCTCGGCGAGCGGCCGATTTTGGTCGACACCGGCGCGCCCGGAGATCTCAAACGGATCCTGGCCGCGCTGCAGGCAAACGGGGTGAAACCGAAACAGCTCGCGCTCATTTTGCTGACACACGGCCACAGCGACCACGCCGGCTGCGCCGCCGAACTGAAACGCCGGACCGGGGCGCAACTCGCGCTCCACCAATCCGACGCGCCCCTGGCTCGCAGCGGCCATAACGGCGTCCTCGCGCCCACCTCCCAACTCGGTCGCTTCATCCGGCCGTTTGTCGACCAACCGTTCGAGGCGTTCGAGCCCGACCTGCTGTTCCGCGACGGTTTCTCCCTCGAGCCGCACGGCGTCAAGGGCCGCGTGCTCGCCACGCCGGGTCACACACCCGGCTCGGCGTCGGTCGTGCTGGGCTCGGGCGAGGCCATCATTGGCGACGTGCTGCGCGGCAGCATGGTCTGGCCGAACAAGGCGGCGCCGCATTTCTTCTGCCACGACCCGGAGCTGAACACGCGCAGCCTCGTCCGGCTCGCGCGCGAGGGCTTGCTGCGGTGCTATCCGGGAAACTTCGGCAGCTTTCCGGGCTCGGAACTGCACCGCTTCCTCGCCACGGCCAATGGGGAAGTGCTGGAATTTTCCGGCGAACCGGTGTGAACCCGGAAAGCTCGATTGCAACGCTAGGTACCCATGCAATTGAACGGACATTCCGCTCACAAAATAGGTGAACTGAAAGGTGGAACCCGGCCTCCGGACGTAGCGGCAGGCGTCCCTGCCTGCCGGCTCGTCCTCCGAGGTGGGCGGGCACGTCCCTGTGCCCGCTTTGAGCGCTCGCTCCTACTCCCCCGAGCCGGCAGAGGGACCTGCCCGGCCCACCCCAAGGCCAACAAACGCGTCCGGAGGCCGCGTTCCACCCCACCCGGGGCTCACTTTCTCCTCTGGTTTTTGCGCTTTTTGTGTTTCTCGTGGCCAACTCATCTGCGGAATTGAGGATCGATCAATCGGAAGAGAGAACGAGAATGAGAAAGATTAAGAGAACGATCCTTTCAACCCGCCGGGTGAATGCATTTCTGT
>CAZAOI010000152.1:0-8158 GCA_964486705.1 uncultured Oleiharenicola sp.
CTCCAGATCCGGCGCAAGCCATGCCGTTTTAGGGCCGGCGAAATTGCTCCCGCCGCCAGGCCACGGACAGGGGGTCGTCGATTTCCACATCGACGATTCCGGACGCAGGCGGAGGCGGCGCGACTGGCCCTGGGTTCGCAGCCGCGAACAACCGGCCCCATCGGCGACCGGTGTCGGTCGGGACACCGACGCTCACCCCATTGCAGGGATCCAGCTTAGGGTCGCTCCGGCAGATGGGCGCCGTTGAGCGAGTGCGCCACTTGTGGCCACAAGGCCGCCGTGCGCTCGGCCAGGATCGCCCGGCACTTGGCCACCTCGGCCTCGCGCTGGGCGAGGTTTTGTTCGGCGATCTCGGCGAGATCATCGAGATTGTAGAGGAAAACGTTGGAGAGCTGCGCGGTGGCCGGATCGACATCACGCGGCAGGGCCAGGTCGATCAGGAAAAGCGGACGGGCGGGCCGGCGCTTGATGCCGGCGGCCACCATCGCACGGGTGAGGATGAAGTCCGGGGAGGAAGTAGAGCTCGCGATGATATCGGCATTGGCCACCGCCTCGGGCAGATCCGCCAGGCTCAGGGCCCAGCCGCCGGCGAGGGCGGCCGCTTCCTCAGCCTTCGCGAGGGTGCGGCTGGCGACGGTGATCGAAGTGGCGCCCCGGCTTTGAAAGGCCTGCACGGTCTTGAGCCCGATGTCGCCCGCTCCAACAACCAGGACTTTCGTCGAGGCGAGTTCGCCGAAGATCCGGCCGGCAAGGTCGACCGCGACCGTGGCGATGCTGATCTGGCCGGCGCCAATTCCCGTGTGGGTGCGGATGTGTTTGGCGGCCTGAAAGGTTTTCTGGAAAACGCGGTTCAGCACCGGGCCCGTCCAGCGTTTCGCCAAGGCATCGTCATAGGCGGCTTTGACCTGGCCCAGGATTTCCGTTTCCCCGACGATCTGCGAATCAAGCCCGGAGGCCACGGCAAACAGATGGGCGATGGCGTCGTGATTCTGCCGGAGCGAAACGGCGGAATCCAGTTCGGCGGCGGTGCAGCCCGTCACGGCACACAAGGCCTCGTGGAGGAACCCAAACGCCTCCCGATTTTTGGCGACGCCATAGAGCTCGACGCGATTGCAGGTGTTGACGAGGGCGAATTCGTGGATGCCGGTGGCTTGCCGCAGGCGGGCGGCGAGATCGCCGGCCCGCGCCGGGTCAATGGCCAGTTTTTCCCGCACCGCGAGCGGCGCGGTGTGATGGCTCGCGCCAAATTGGAAGAGGAGGGACGGAGGCGTTTCCATCGTTCAGCGCGGCGTGAGGGTGACCGGCCGGTAGCTGTGACGGTTGGAATCGACCGGCCCCAGCGAAAGCAACGCCAGTCCGAACATGGCCAGGCAGACCCAGGCGAAGCGGACGGAGACGAGCCGGCCGCGCCAGCGCAGGAGCAGGACGGTCAGATAGGCCGCCCACACGCCCACGGTCACGAGCAGTTTCGGCAGGTTGACCGATTCGGTGTTGCGCACCCACCAGGAAGCGCCGACGCAGAGCGAGATGCTCAGCAGGGAAACCCCCAGCAGGACGAGCCGGTAGTTGATCTGCTCGAGTTGCACCACCGACGGAAGAAACCAGAAGAGGCCATTGAGGCGCTTGTTTTTCAGGCTCCAGTTTTGCAACAGCTGCATCAGCGAAGTCAGCGCCAGCAGGCCGAACACTCCATAGCTGAAAACCGCGAGCGCGGCATGGGCCTCGATCCACGGATTGTTGCCGAACAATCTAAGCCCGCGGACCACATCCCATTCCGGGATGAGGAGCGAGACGAGCGCGAGAGTCGCGGCATAGCCGGCCGTGAACAAACCGAGCAGGCTCAGGCGAAAGGCCGCCCCGACAAAAAAATACAGCAGCATCGCCGACCACGCCACAAATTGGACGATTTCAAAAGTGTTCCCCAGCGGACAGCCGCGGCCGGCCAGTCCGCGCTGATAGAGGCCCAGCCACTGGAAGACCCAGCCGGCGACGAGGAGGGAGTTGAGGATCGTCCGGAGACCGACCGCTGACTGGCGGCGGGTCAGCCCGATCAGGCCGGTGAGGAAACCGGCGAGGTAGAGCAGGGCGCCGAGCCAAAGAAGGGCGCGGTCGGTAAGCAGCAAGGACATGGCCGCAAGTTGGCAGCGCGGGGGCTGGCGGGCAAGCGCGGTGACAAAACAATAAGAGAGGGGCGGGGCTTCGGATGGGGCTGCTTATTGCGAGGCGTGATTTCCAGATAGCCAGGGAGTGGCTGTTGCGAATGCGGGAGGAGCTTTCTGCCCCGACTTTGCCAGTGCGGCCGTGATCCCGTCGCGGCATAAAGCCGCTCCCACAAAAGCCAACGTGCTGTACGGGTGCCCAAGTGATTCAGGCTTGGGCTGCCTCAGTGAATGCCCATGCTCGGACTCATGTCTCTCGAATTTGATCCCCAACCGGTCCTGCTCCAAGGACGCCATGTTCGGCTGGAGCCGCTGGAGTTCCGCCACCTCGCCGCGCTACTCGCCGCCGCGCAGGATCCGGAGTTGTTTCAATGGTACGTGACCCCGCCCCTGCGCGATACGATGGAAATGACCAAGTGGCTGGAGGAAAGGCTGCGGGGGCTGGCCGCCGGGACGGAAGTGGGCTGGGCCACGGTGCGCGTCAGCGACGGTCGGGTGGTGGGGGCGACGACTTTCCTCGACATCCGCCGCGCCAATCGCGGCTTGGAGATTGGCAATACGTGGCTGGCGAAGGAGGCGCAGCGCACCGCCATCAATACCGAGGCGAAGCTGCTGCAACTCACCTATGCCTTCGAACAACTGGGTGCCGTCCGGGTGCAGCTCAAGACCGACGAGCGCAACGTCCGGTCGCGGTCCGCCATCGCCCGGCTTGGCTGTACTTTCGAAGGCATTTTGCGCAAATACCAGGCGCGCTACGACGGCTTCGTGCGCAACACCGCCATGTTCAGTCTGACCGCAGAGGAGTGGCCGGCGGCGAAGGCGCGGCTCGAGGCGCTGCTGGCGCGGTAGTTGGTGGACCGGATGTGGGAGCGAGCTTGCTCGCGACTCAGCCGGGATCATGCATGTGGTGGGCGTCGGTTTCCATACCGACGCCTGTCGCCGATATGGCCTGTTGTTCGCTGCTGCGAACCCAGGCCCAGTCGCGCCGCCTCCGCTGCGGCTGGGAAATCGGCGACCACCTTTTAGTACGACCGCCTTCCGAGGGGAGTCGCTTCTCAACTGCATGAGTCCGGCTCAGGATGCGGGCGTGTCGCGAGCTAGCTTGCTCCCACCGTATCGCCAGAAAGCAAATTCAGAGGTCACCGTTTCGGCGCCCACTTTTCCAGAAACGCAACGACCTTGGCCGGGTCGTGAGCGTCCTTGCCGTCCTCCAACGCTCCCGTCTCCTGCGTCGTCAATTGTTTGCCCTCGGCGTCGAGCACAACGAGCACCGGCAGGCCTTGGGCCATCGGATCGCCGTATTGGGTGTTCACGGCGTCGTTGCGTTTCTTGCCGTGGCGGTGGTTTACATCCACCAGCACGAGCACGAAGTTTTCGCTCCGCGCCTTGGCCACGGCGGGATTGCCCTCCATCGTTTGCTGCAGCCGGCGGCACCAGATGCACCAGTTGGCGCCGAGTTCGACGAGGACGTGCTTGTGCTCGGCTTTGGCCAGGGCGACGGCGGCGGTGATCAGCGTGGCGCCGTCAGCTTCGCGGTCATAGATATCCGGCCCCATCTTCGGGTACTCCGGTTCGGCGCGGAGGCCCACGACGACGGAAAGCAGCACGAGTGCGGAGAGGAGTTTCATGCCTCGACTATACCCGCGGCCCCGGATCCGGCTAGCCCTTTTGCGCCACCCAGAAACGGCAGTTGTCGGAGAAATTCCGGACTTTCGGCGTCTCGCTGGCGAGTTCGTTGCGGGTGTTGTCCTGGACGTGTGTCCAGCCGGTTGCGGCCATGTCCTCGAGGACTTCCGGCCGGTCGGGCAGATGCATGAAGGTGTTGCCGTTTTCGTCGGTGAAGTAGCGGTCGCCGAACTCCAGCAGGCGCGGGTTCTGTTCGCCGCCGGCCCAGCGGGCAGCCTCCTTCGCCCATTCCTTGAGGTCGGCCGGATCGTCACGGTCGTGGGTCGTGAAAATGAAATGCGCCCCCGGCCGGCACACCCGGTGCAGCTCCCGCATCGCCGTGCGGCGGTTCTCCCGCCCCGGAATCTGCATCATGCCGTTAAAGAGAAACAGCACGCCATCGAACCGTTTGTCATATAATAGATGACAAACTTCCAGCTGGGTCGCGTCGGCTTGCAGGAAGGTGATTCCGGGGATGCCTTGTTCCTGCGCGAGACTCACGGCCTGTTCGACCAGCTCCGAGGCAAAGTCGAACGCGGTGATCTGCCGGTAGCCCTGGTGCCAGAGGCCCACGGCGACCCGCCCGGCCCCGCAGCCGGCTTCGAGCAGGTGAGCGGTTTTGTCGGGAAAATATTTCTCGATCAGGGCCAGCTCGGATTTCCACAGGCCGATGAAGTGCGCGGCCCGCGTGTAGTGCAGCACCGTGTTGATCGCGTTGAAGTCTGCCCGGACGGTGTCGCCGGTGATTTTAGGGGGTTGGTCGGTCATGCGAACTGGTCGGGCGAATCCTCGGGATGAGCCGCGGTGGTGACACGCGACTGCGGCTCGTCAGGGACGACTCGCCCTACCTTTTTTTCCAGGCCGCGATGAACATGCCGTTGGCGTTCAGATCTTGGGGCCAGAGGGTGACTTGCCCCGTTGTCCCGCTGCTGCGGTCCCCGGGGTTTGTCCTCGCACCTTCGTGCGAGGCAAAGGAGCCTAGAGCGGTGAGCGCAGTGGGCTCAAGTTCCGGATGGGCGGCGGTGAAAGCATCGGCAACGGCGGTGGTCTCGGCCCGCGCGAGAGTGCAGACGGCGTAAATCAGTCGGCCGCCGGGCTTGAGCGAACCGGAAACATTCTCGAGCAACTTGGCCTGGACGGCCGCAAGCTCGTGGACGTCTTTCGGCAGCGCGGTCCAGCGGGCATGCGGGTTGCGCTGCCACGTGCCGATCCCGCTGCAGGGCGCATCGACCAGGATTCCGTCAAATTTGGTTTTCGTCGGCAGCTTGGCGTCACCTTCCCAGGGAGCCGCGCGAAAATTGAACACTTTCGCGCGGGCGGCGCGTTCCTTGAGTTTGGCGAGCCGGCGCAACGAACGGTCGCTCACCCAAATCAGGCCCTTGTTCTGCATGAGATCGGACAGATGCATCGTCTTGCCGCCTTCCCCGGCGCAGGCGTCCCACCACGTCTCGCCCGGCTGCGGCGCGGCGGCGAGACCGACCAGTTGCGAGGCGAGGTCTTGGATCTCGAATTCGCCATTCTGAAATTCCTTCGTGCGGTAAAGATCGGTAATGCCCGTGTAACGCAAAGCGTCCGGCGACGGCGCAGCCGGAATCAGGTGACTGAGTTTCCTGGTGAGCTCCACGCCGGTGCCGGCCTTGGCGCGGATCCACAGTGCGGGTTCGCGTTGCAGCTGCAGCAGCCACTCCGCCGGGATGTTGTCCATCTCGGCCTTCAGCCAGTCGGGGACGGCCCGGCGGGCGAGCGCCTCGGTCTTGATGCTCGCCGGGTTGGCATTGAAGCGGGCCTGCAGGTCGAGGGCGGCCGTGAGCTGCTTCTGGGGCGAGTCGCTTTCGCTCAGCCAGCGCCACCAGCGGTAATAGGTGAACACCGCCCGGCTGATGCCGCGCCGCTCGCCGGGCGCGGTGTAATGGCGGGTCTGCGTGAGGGAGTCGCGCAGCGCCTGATCGGCCGGCGTGCCCTCGGCGACCAGCTTGAGGATGCGCGCGGCGTTGTTGAGAATCGAGGATTCGGACATGGTTACGGAAGGGACACGACGGAGGCGCGGGAAGCGGCGGATCGGGGTGGGAGAGGTGGCCTCAGCAGGAAAATCATCCCCGTTTGCTCCAGCGGCGGGTTTCCTTGATCTCAAGGCGGCGGGCCTCGACGAGGGTGCCGGCGACGGCGGGGTGGGAGCGCAATTCCTGGAAGGCGGCCGGCGTCAGGCGCCAGTTGAGGCTGGAGGCGACCTCGGCAATGGGAGCGGCGCGGCCTTCGAAAAGAAACGCCAGCTCGACGCGGGTCTCGCCGCCGGCGGCCAGGATGATGGCGCGGAGCTTTTTCAGAAAATCGGGCAACTCGACGTGGTCGGGGTGGAGCAGCCACGTGACTTTCCGGACGGCGCCGGGCAGATGGGCGTCGAGCGAATAACATTCCTTCACATTGATCCGGGCGCCGTCGTCGCCGCGCATGACATTTCCGAGGAGGACGACGGGTTGGTTTTCCGCGAGGGTCTTGCCGTAGTTTTCATAGGCCTCGGAATACATGTTGACCGCCAGTGTGGCGTGCTTGCTGGCCAGATTGAAGAACGCCCACGGGCGGTTGTCCTTGCGCGAAAGTTTTTTGGTAATACCCGAAACGATGCCGCACATCCGAAACTCCATGCGGTCGCCCTCGGCAAGCACCTGTTCTTCGGTGTGGGTGGAAAGGGCCTCGGCGAGCCCGGCGTAGGCGTTCATCGGGTGGCCGGAGATGTAGAAGCCGAGCAGTTCCTTTTCAAACTGCAGCCGCTCGGCGGAGGTGAAGTCGGCTTGGCGGCCGTGGCCGTTGCCGGAGCGGGGCGAGGGCGCCCCGCTTCCACCGGCGGCGGGTTCGTTCAGGGCATCGAGGAACGAATGTTGGCCGGCGGCGGCGTCGCGCTGCCGGGCGGCGGCGGAAGCGAGGGCTTCGTCGATCTGGGCAAAAAGCGTGCCGCGGGCTTCGCCGGAGAAGTCAAAGGCGCCCGTCTTGATCAGGTGCTCGAGGACGCGTTTGTTCAGGGCGCGGGCGTCGACGCGGGCGATGAAGTCGGCGAAATTCTTGAAGGGCCCGTTGGCTTCGCGTTCCGCGAGGATCTTCTGTCCGGCCTGCTCACCGACGCCCTTGATGCCGGCGAGACCGAAGCGGATTTTGGCTCCGACCGGCGTGAACATCTCGCGGGACTCGTTCACATCGGGGCCGAGCACCTGCAGGCCCATGGCGCCGCACTCGGCGACGAAGTGGGCGACCTTGTCGGAGTTGCCGAGTTCGGCGCTGAGCATGGCGGCCATGAACTCGACCGGGTGATTCGCCTTGAGGTAGCCCGTCTGGTAGCTGAGCACCGCGTAGGCGGCCGAGTGGGATTTGTTGAAGCCGTAGCCGGCGAATTTGTTGAGGATGTCGAAAATCGCGTCGGCGGTGCGCGCCTCAATGTTGTTCACGCGCTGGGCGCCCTCGACGAATTTCGCGCGTTCCTTCGCCATCGCGTCGGCGTCCTTCTTGCCCATGGCGCGACGAAGCATGTCGGCGCCGCCAAGCGTGTAGCCGGCGATGATCTTCGCGGCTTCCATGACCTGCTCCTGATAAACCATCACGCCGTAGGTTTCGCGGCAGACCTCCTCCAGGAGCTTGTGCGGATAGGTGACGGTGCTCGGCTCCTTTTTGCCGCGCACGTAGTCGGGAATCCACTCCATCGGGCCGGGACGGTAGAGCGCGATCAGCGCGACGATCTCGTCGATGGAGGAAAGGCCGATCTGGCGGCAGAGGTTCTGCATCCCGCCGGATTCCAGCTGGAAGACCCCGGTGGTGCGGCCGGAGTTCAGCAGCGCGTACGTCTTGGCGTCGTCGAAACCGACAGTTTCCAGATCGAATTTTGGATCGCCTGTGCGGCGGACATTGTCGACGGCGTCGGCGATGACGGTGAGCGTCTTGAGGCCGAGGAAGTCCATCTTCAGCAAGCCAAGCTTGCCGACGGCGTTCATGTCGAACTGCACGGTGACGTCGCCTTCCTGCAAGGTGAGCGGGACAAACTCCTCGAGCGGCCGGTCGGTGATGATGATGCCGGCGGCGTGTTTGCCGGTGTTGCGCACCATGCCCTCGAGGACGAGGGCTTGGTCGATGATTTTCTTCGCGACCGGGTTGGAGGTGAATTCGTTGCGGAGTTCCGCGGATTTCTCGATCGCGACCTTGAGCTCGATGTTGAGCTCGTCGGGAATCATTTTGGCCAGGCGATCGGCTTCGGCGTAGGGCAGGTCGTGCACGCGCGAGACGTCGCGGATGACCATCTTCGCGCCGAGGGTGCCGTAGGTGATGATGTTGGCGACGCAGTCGTTGCCGTA
>CAZAOI010000153.1:0-8119 GCA_964486705.1 uncultured Oleiharenicola sp.
TTCACCAGCAAGTTGCTCGACTTTCCTCAATACACGCGTCCCGCCGTTTACCGCGGCATGTCCGTTCCGGAAGTCCTCCTTTCGGGCAACCACGGCGAAATCGAAAAGTGGCGGCACGCGCAGCAAGTGGAAAAAACCCAGCATGTCCGTCCCGATTTACTCACATAACCAGCCATGAACTCGATCATTCAAGAAATCACCGCCGCTCAGGTGAAACATAAAGTTGCGCCGTTTAAAGTCGGCGATGGTGTCCGCGTGCACACCAAAGTCCGCGAGGGTGACAAGGAGCGCGTCCAGGTTTTTGCCGGCGTCGTCATCGCCCACAAAGGCAGCGGCATTCACGAAACGTTCACGGTTCGCCGCATCAGTTATGGCGAGGGTGTCGAGCGCGTGTTCCCCGTCAACTCGCCCAATGTGGAGAAGATCGAGGTTGAGAAGAACTCCAAGCCGGGTCGCGCCCGTCTCTATTATCTCCGCGACCGCACCGGCAAGGCCGCCATGGCCGTCAAAGAGAAGCGCTACGACTCGGCAACGGCCAAAGCCTGAGTTGGCCCGGCGTCCTTTCCCCAGCGAGCCCTTGTGGCTCGCTTTTTTTTGCTGTAAATTGGGCTTTGCCCCTCCCGGTTTGCGCCGATAACTAACGCTCAGGCATTTTCCTGCCCCATTCCCCTATGAAACTTCAGCCCGAATCCCTCGCCGCCGCCGCCGCCCAGGCCCGCGGTCTCGCCATTGACTCCGTCCACCAATGCTCTTCCGGGCATCTCGGGCTGCCCCTCGGCGCCGCTGAGATCGGCGCGGTGCTCTACGGGCATGCGCTGGTGCACAATCCTGATGAACCGCGCTGGCTGAACCGCGACCGCTTTGTGCTTTCGGCCGGCCACGGCTCGATGTTCCTCTACTCGTGGCTGCACCTGAGCGGTTACGATCTTTCGCTCGAAGACCTGAAGAATTTCCGCGTGCTGCACAGCAAGACGCCCGGCCACCCCGAGTTTCACGAGACTCCCGGGGTCGAGGCCACCACCGGTCCGCTTGGCCAGGGCATCGGCAACTCGGTTGGCTTGGCCATGTCCGGCCAGATGGCGGCGGCGCGCTTCAACACGCCCACCCAGGAGATTTTCGATCACCACGTCATCTGCCTGGCCGGCGACGGTTGCATGCAGGAAGGGGTCGCGATGGAGGCCTGCGCTTTCGCCGGCCACCAGGGTCTCGACAATCTGATTCTCATCTACGACTCGAACGATGTAACCCTTGATTCGATGGCGGACAAGACGCAGAGCGAGAGCGCCGCGGTTCGTTTCAAGGCCATCGGCTGGGATGTGCAGACACTGGCGAACGGCCACGATCTCGCCGCAATCCTCAAAGCGATCAACAAGGCCAAGAAGGCCAAGAGCGGGAAACCGCAGCTCATCATCGCCAAGACCATCATTGGCCAGGGCATTCCCGAAGTGCAGGGAACGTCGAAGGGCCATGGCGAGGGTGGGGCGAAGTTTGCCGAGGCCGCGCGGAAGGGTCTCGGCTTGCCGGCGGACCAGCATTACTACGTGAGCGAAGCGGTGCGCGCCTATTTTGCGGATCACAAAAAACGACTCAAGCGGGCCTACGGCAAGTGGAAGAAGGCGTTCGCTCTCTGGCGCGAGAGCAATCCGGAAAAAGCCGCGCTCCTCGACGGCGCCGCGCAGACGCCGAGCGCGGCGCATTTGCTCGGCAAGATTCCGTTCTTTGCCACTGACGCAAAACTCGCCACCCGGGCCGCCGGTCAGTCCGTGCTGCAGCCGGTCAGCGTTGAGCTGCCCTTGCTCATCGGCGGCAGCGCCGATCTTTACGGTTCGACGCTCAACTACATCGCCGGCGACAAGGATTTTGACCGCACCAATCGCGCCGGTCGCAATCTCCGCTACGGCATTCGGGAGCACGCCATGGCCGCCATCAGCAATGGCGTGGCGTACGACGGGATCTTCCGTCCCTCCTGCGCGACGTTCCTCGTCTTCGCGGACTACTCGCGTCCCGCAATGCGGATCGCGGCTCTGGCCAAGCTGCCCGTGATCTATATTTATACGCATGATTCCATCGGCGTCGGCGAGGACGGTCCGACGCATCAGCCGGTGGAGACGGTGTCCGGTTTGCGCGTCATCCCCAATCTCGACGTGATCCGTCCCGCCGATCCGGAAGAGACCGCGGGCGCTTATGCCGCGGCGCTGGAGCGCACCGATGGCCCGACCCTCCTCGCGCTCAGCCGCCAGGCCGTCCCGATGCTGAATGCTGCGTCCGCCCTGGACCGCCGGGCCGGGGTGCTCAAGGGCGGCTACGTCCTCATCCCGGAAACATCGCCGCTCACCCACATCTTGCTCGCCAGCGGCAGCGAAGTCCAGTGGGCCGTCGCGGCGGCCAAGACGCTCGGTTCCGGGGTCCGCGTGGTTTCGATGCCGTCTTTCCTCCGTTTTGATCAACAACCCGCGGCGTACCGGGAGGCGATCCTGCCGCCCGCGTGCCGCAAGCGCGTCGCCATCGAGGCCGGGGTGACGGGCCTGTGGTACAAGTATACAGGACTCGACGGCAAAGTCGTGGGCATCGATCGCTTTGGCCTCAGTGCCCCGGGAAATATCGCCATGAAGGAACTCGGCATCACGGCCGAAGCCGTGGTGACCGCGGCGAATTCACTTTAAGCCGGATCCCTGCAGTTGAAGCTGGGGGAGCGAGCAAGCTCGCTCCCCCCTTTTTGCCACTGAAAGGGGGTCGCCGGTTTCCCAGCCGCCGCGGAGGCGGCGCGACTGGCCCTGGGTTCGCAGCCGCGAACAACAGGCCACACCGGCGCCAGGCGTCGATGGGGACATCGACGCCCACCCAACTGCATCGATACGGTTAAGGCAGCATCGAGGAGGATTGGACCCACGCCGGTCCAGCGGCCGGCGTGGCAGTTTGGCGGGCACGGGGGCATGAAAAGAAACCGAAAAAGATTTCTTGCGAAATTAATAAGGTTCCTAACTTTCAGCCTCCTGATGATTTTCCGCCCTCCCTTTCATGCCGCACCTACTCCTTAAGGATTTGCCCCGCTACGAGTGTCTGCTCGAAGCGGCGAAGGAATTTCCCGACCTCGACCCGTCGGCGGCGGAAGCGTTTCTTCATCTCTTGCGAACGGGCGACGAGGCGTTTGGCGTCACGGAGAAGAATCTGACGCAGCACAATATTTCCCAGGGCCGGTTTAGCGTACTGATGTTGCTTTGGCGCAGTGTGCAGCCCCGGGCGGCCGTGTTCAAGGTCGCCGATGAGGGACTGGCTTTCCCGCGCACCCCCGCTGAGCTGGCGGATGCGGCGGGCGTGACCCGGGCCACTATGACCGGCCTGGTTGATACCCTGGAGCGGGATGGTTTCGTGCGCCGCGAGCATGACATCGTCGACCGGCGCATGATGTCGGTGCTCCTCACGGCGAAAGGCGAGCGGTTCCTCCGCGATTTCCTGCCCGGCCATTTCAAGTCCATTGGCGCCGTCATGAGCACCTTGTCGGAAGCCGAGCGCAAGACGCTCGTCCGCCTGCTCACCAAGGTCCAGCAGCAGGCTTCAGTCCTGAACGCCGCCGCTAACCCCGGCCTGGCGGGGGCTGCCGGCTAGTCATTCGTCTTTAATTCCAACCTAAATTCCACGTCGTCATGTTTAAGAAATTCCTCATCGCCCTCGGCGGTTTCCTCGTTGTCGTTTTCGTCTTGGGGGCGATCAAGGTCGCCCAGATCAAGCAAATGGCCTCGGCCCCGCATACGCAGCCGCTCACTTCCGTGACGACCTTTCAGGCCGAAGCGGTGGCCTGGCAGCCGTCGTTGCAGGCGATTGGCACGCTGGCCCCCGTTCAGGGCGTCACCATCAGCGCCGACGCAGATGGCACCATCGTCAAAATCACGGCGGACAGCGGCACCGCGGTCAAGGCCGGCGACTTGCTGGTGGAACTCGATACCAGCGTTGAAATCGCGCAGTTGAACGCCACGCAAGCCCGCGGCGAATTGGCCCTCATCAACATCGAGCGGGCCAAAGGGCTGCTCGAGAGCAAGGCGATGGCGAAATCTGAATATGATGCCATTGCCGCGGCCTACAAACAGTCGCTCGCCGATGTCGCCGCCTTGCAGGCCCAGATCGACAAGAAGTATGTGCGGGCCCCGTTTGATGGCCGGATCGGCATCCGGCTCGTTAATGCGGGCCAGTATGTTTCCAAGGGCCGCGCCTTGATGCCGCTGCAAAAGCTCAACCCGATTTTTGTCAACTTCAGCGTGCCGCAGCGCCAGTTGCCCGACCTGATGGTGGGACAGAAAACCTCCGTCACGGTTGATGCCTTCCGCGGCACTTTCTTCCCCGGGGTCATTTCCGCCATTAATTCCGAGGTCGATCCGGCCACCCGGAACATCGCCGTCCAAGCCACCCTCGAAAATCCGGCCGAGGTGCTTCGGTCCGGCATGTTCGCCCAGGTGGAGATCGAGCTGCCCGTTTCCGCGCCCAAAATCGTGCTGCCGGCGACCGCGATCGCGTACGCCTCCTACGGCAACTCCGTTTTTGTGGTCGAGAAAATGAAGCACAAGGACGGCACGGAATACCTCGGGGTCCGCCAGCAAATCGTGAAGCTCGGGGCGACCCGGGGCGACCTCATCGCCATCGAAGACGGCGTCACTTCCGGTGAGCAGGTTGTGACTTCCGGGGTCTTCAAGTTGCGCAATGGGGCCGCCGTCCGGGTGAACAACGTCGTCCAGCCGTCCGCCAGCGCCACCCCCAAACCGGCCAATACCTGATCCGCTCCTCCGGGTTTTTTTCGCCATGCTTTTCAAGAATTTTACCGACCTCTTCATTCGCAAGCCCGTCATTGCGCTGGTGGTGAACATCGTCATCCTGGTCGTGGGCATCGTGTCCTACACCAAGCTCAACACCCGCCAGTATCCGCGGAGTGACAGCGCGGTTGTGAATGTCACGACGATCTATTTCGGCGCCAGTGCCGACACGGTCCGGGGCTATATTACGACCCAACTCGAACGCGTCATCTCCAGTGCCGATGGCATCGACTACATCGAGTCCTCCAGCAGCGCGGGCATCAGCAGCATCCGGGTCTATCTCCGGCTCAATTACGACACCAACGCCGCGCTGGCGCAGGTCAGTTCCAAGATCGACCAGGTGCGCAACGAACTTCCCCCCGGCGCGGAAACCCCGACCATCACCGTCGAGACGGCTGACAGCCAGTTCGCGTCCGCCTACCTCAGTTTCTATTCCGACAAGCTCGATCAAAACCAGATCACCGACTACCTGAATCGCATGGTCCAGCCGCGCCTTTCTTCCGTGAAGGGCATCCAGCGGGCTGATGTGCTGGGCGGGCGCGTTTTCGCGATGCGGGTCTGGCTCCAGCCCGAGAAACTCGCCGCGCACGGCCTCAGTCCGGCCGACGTGCGGTCGGCCCTGCAGGCCAACAACGCCTTGGCGGCGGTCGGCGCCACCAAGGGCTCGATGCTCAGCGTCAGTCTCGTGGCCAACACCGATCTGAAGAATGTGGACGAGTTCAAGAAACTGGTCGTGGCCCAGCGCAACGGCACCATCATCCGGCTCGCCGATGTTGCCGACGTGGTTCTCGGAGCCGAGGACTACAACACGGAGGTTAAGTTTGGCGGTGAGACTGCCACGTTCATGGGCCTGTGGGTGTTGCCCTCGGAGAGCACGGTCGAGGTCATCAAGCGCGTGCGTGCGGTCATGCCCGAGATCGAGCGCGCGCTGCCGGCCGGCCTCCAGGTCAAGCTCGGCTATGATAGCACCGAGTACATTGACGATGCCCTGCGGCAGATTTTGACCACCCTGATCGAGACGCTGCTCATCGTCATGCTCGTCATCTTTCTTTTCATGGGTTCGCTGCGCTCGGTGCTGATTCCAATCGTGGCCATGCCGCTCTCGCTGGTCGGAGCGCTTGCCCTGATGCTCGCCTTTGGCTTCACGATCAACCTGCTCACGCTGCTCGCCGTCGTCCTCGCGGTGGGCATCGTGGTGGACGACGCCATCGTCGTCGTGGAAAACATCGAGCGCCACATCCGCGCGGGGCAGACGCCCGTGGAGGCCGCCATTCTCGGGGCGCGTGAACTGGTCGGCCCGGTCATCTCGATGACCATCACGTTGGCCGCGGTCTACGCGCCGATTGCGTTTCAAGGCGGTCTCACCGGGGCGCTCTTTCGCGAGTTTGCCATGACGCTGGCCGGGGCGGTGGCGGTCTCCGGCTTTGTCGCCCTGACGCTTTCACCGATGATGAGCGCCTACCTGCTCAAGGATCACGACCATGAGGAGGAGGGGCTGAGCGGCCGGATCAATCGCGGTTTCGACCGCTTTCGCAACCGCTACGAAAAATTGATCGGCGCCAGCCTGGGCTGGGTGCCGGTGACGATCACCGGCGCGGTCCTGCTCACGATGCTGCTCGTCCCGTTCTTCATGTTTGCCCAGCGCGAACTCGCGCCGAAGGAAGATCAAGGCGTGGTGTTCAGCATTCTCCAGCCTGCGCCCTCGGCGACGATCGACCAGAACATCTTGTTCGCCGCGCAGGTCCAGAAGATGTTCGCCAGCGTGCCGGAGTATGAGAGTTCGTTTCAGCTGACCGGGGCGAATTTCGGTTTCGCCGGCATTCTTTTGAAACCATGGTCGGAGCGGAAGCGCTCCTCCATCGAGATCCAAGAGGCGCTCCAGGCTCCCGCGGCCGCGATCGCCGGTTTGCAGGTGATTGTCACCACGCCGGAACCCTTGCCCTCCGGCGGCCAGTTTCCCATCGAGATGGTGATTCGCGCCACCGCCGACCATCAGGAAATGCTGGAGTACGCCGAGAGGTTGGCGCTTTACGCCAATACCGAGGCCAATGCCGGCGGCGGCGAGCCCACTTTTTATTTCGCCGACACCGACCTGAAGTTTGACCTGCCGCAGGTTGAGGTTGAGATCGACAAGGACAAGGTCGCCTCGATGGGCCTGAACCTGAGCGACGTGGCGCGCGATCTCGGCGCCATGCTCGGCGGCGGCTACGTCAACCGGTTTGTCAACGACGGGCGCAGCTATCGCGTCATCCCGCAGGTGGAACGCAGCCAGCGCCTCAACGCTGACCAGCTGCTCAACTACAACATTCGCGGCCCCGCCGGCCAGCTCATCCCCTTGTCCACGATCGCCACGCTGAAGCATACCGTGCAGCCGCGCACGCTGAACCGCTTCCAGCAGCTCAACTCCGTGAAGATCACCGGTGTCGGCCCGAGCATCGATCTCGCGCTGCAAAAGCTGGAGGCGAAGGCGGCGGAAATTCTGCCGCCGGGCTACTCCATCGACTATGGCGGCCAGTCCCGCCAGCTGCGCACCGAGGGTGGGGCACTCTGGAAAGCCGCCGCCCTCGCCGTCGCCCTGATCTTTCTCGTGCTCGCGGCCCAGTTTAACAGCTTCCGGGATCCGTTCATCATCTTGCTCGGCTCGGTGCCGCTGGCGATTGTCGGGGCGATGGTGCCGATCTTCCTCTGGAAAACCACCCTGAACATCTACTCCCAGATCGGTCTGATCACTTTGGTCGGGCTCATCGCCAAGAACGGCATCCTCATCGTCGAGTTTGCGAACACGCTGCAGGAACAGGGTGTGGCCAAGGTCGACGCCATCCGGCGCGCCGCCGCCACCCGGCTGCGCCCGGTGCTGATGACCTCCGCCGCCACCGTCTTCGGTCACGTCATGCTTATCTTTGTCACCGGTCCCGGCGCCGCCGCGCGAAACAGCATCGGCTGGGTCCTCGTGGTCGGCATGGCGGTCGGCACGGTCTTCACGCTCTACGTCGTGCCGGCCTTCTACATGCTCATCGCCCGCGACCACGCCGCCGTCCGCCTGGCGGTCCCCGCGCCGGTTTTGGACCAACCCGTGCTCGCCAAATAACCCGCCACCCGCTTTCATGAAATCCATCATGCGTCTGCCCTGCCTTTTTTTCCTGGGAGCAAGCCTGCTCGCCACCCGGCCGCTGGCCGCCCAAACGCCGGTCTTTGTCAGCGACGGCCAGCCGGACCCGCAGTTTGCCGTGCCGCCCGCCCTCAATCTGGCCTACTCACTGGCTTTCGCCCTCGATAACAACTTCTCCATCCGCCAGGCGCGCGAGCGCATCAAACAG
>CAZAOI010000154.1:0-8017 GCA_964486705.1 uncultured Oleiharenicola sp.
CGCCTGAATCCCGACCCGCTCCCGGCCAATCTGGCCAATCCCTTTCAACTTCCCGCGGGGACCATCGTCGCGGACCTGCGTGATGGCAATTCGCCCGACCTGCCATCCGACCGCCCAGACGGACCAACCGCCCCCTTGCTGTCTGACAGTGACGAGGCGGCACTCGCGCGCTACGCCGCCAGCCTGAAGATCACCGGCACCGTCAAGGTCGACGGGCAGGTGCACCTCATCATCAATCAGGCTCCCTACAAGGTGGGCGATCTCCTCCCCCTGATTTTTCCGTCGGGAACCGTCTATCTTCAGATTATCCGCATCGCCCCCGCCGAACTCACGGTCGGGCTCAACCAAGCGGTCCAAAGCGTCAAGTTCAAGAACTGAGGTGGGGTCAGGCAGTTGGTGGGCGTCGGTTTCCATACCGACGCCGGGCGCCGATGGGCACGATTGCCGCCCCGGCGCCTACTTGGCGCGGGCGAGCCTGCGCGCCGCACTGCCGACGCCATAGAGCAGAAGCACCGCGCCGACTGGTGCGAGAAGGATGCCGAGGCCGGGGTCGCCATCATGGATCACCAGCCCGCCCAAAAAAAATCCCGCCGGCAGCAGCCCCGCACCCCAGAGCAACGCCCGCGACGCGCCCGGCGCGAGCCCGAAGCCCGGCACCGTGCGCAGGGTCAGCCCGGCGGCGATGTTCACCAGCGCGAGCAGCGTGCCGTGCGCATGCGCGAGCGTGAACATCAGCCGGCGCATCTCGTTGCCCACATCAAGATACCAGCCGAGCTTGAACCCGTGCACGGTTTCGAGAGCGAGACCCAGGAAAAGAAAAAGAAATAGCGACCACCAGCCAAAGCGCAAATGCCGGTCCGAAGTATTCATGGAGATCAGAGGGTTGGGCGAGGCGAGGTTACTCCGCGAGGAAAACCTTCCGGTTGTTTCTCTCGCTGAGCAAGCGTTCAAATACATCCTGCCGGAAACGACCGGCGGGATCGAGTAAGGTTTGCGCCCGGTAGCCGCCGGCCGGCGCGCGCCGATCCGGCCACCATTTCTTATACGCCCGGGCCACCGCCTCTTTTTGATCCGCGTCGTCGATCGTGTAGTCAAAGGCGAAGTCTGCAAATCCCGGCAGGGTCTGCAGCGACTTCCACGACACAAATCGCACCGCCGCATAAGGGTCATTCAGGGTGAAGATCAGAAAGGGATACATCCAGTCGGACCCGGAGGCTCGTTGCGCAGGCGCCCAGCCCATGCTCCAGGCCACCAACGCCCGCTGCGCCGCGTCCCCTTTCAGCAGCCACTGCACGCCGGCCGACAACTCGCGGTCATCCGGCGCCAGCGCCGGCGGTTTCTGCCCATACCACTCGGCCAGCTTGCCTGCGGTCCACGCCAGCGGCTGGTCCAGGTGGCAGAGATTGCACGCGTTGGGCCGGCCGTGCTCGGTGCTCTCCCGCACCGTCGGCGAAGAAACCTGGTGGCTGCGGATCGCACGCAACAAGCCATAGGTCGTGTGCGGCATATGACAATTATAACAACTGCTGCCGGCCGAGCCGGCCGCGTGGTGCGTGTGCGCCGTGAGCTTGGCCTTGATCCCTTCGTGGCACTGCAGGCAGGCCTGGTCGGTTTCCATGCGCGGTTTCAGCTGGTCACTCGTCCACCCCGCCCGCTCGGCCTTGCCGGTCTTGTCCGGGTGCATCTCATGGCACGAGAGGCACGAGAAGTGCCCGCCCTTGGCACACGGCGAAGCCATCGTGCCGTTCAACTCGCGGCCGGTCACCCGCACCATCCCGTCACCCCAAAAACGGTCGCCAAAAAAATGCGGGTTCGTTTCCTGCAACATCTGGCGCTGCGCCGGGTGATCGGTGCCGCCCGGCTGGACCACCCAGCGCAGACCCAACTCCTTTTCACCGGGCTCAAATTCCCCGCCTTTCTGGTTCCAGGTGATCTTGTCCGCCATGTTATTGAACGCCCAGATGCTGTGGCACTGCCCGCAAACGAGCGACGCCGTCGGACCGTCCATCCGCGCCGGATTGGCGATGGTTGGGTCAGCCGCGCCGCTCAGGTGCAGGGCGAACCGGCGCAGCGGATTGCGATTCTGCGCGACGTGTTCGCGGCCGCCCCGGTGACAGGCCTCGCAGGAAATGCCGAACTCGCCCACCTGTGAATCAAACGTGCCGCCCTCGACAAACCGCGACCGCCCCTGCGTCACGTGGCAATCCATGCACGCGCCGTTCCATTCTCCCTTCGCATAGAATTGCCCGGCATCGGGCGGCAGCAAAAAGGTCTGCTGCACCGGCGCCCACATTTTCTCCGCCACAATGTAGGCGAAGGGAAACTGCACCAGCGTCCGCCCTTCGCCGGTTTCCAGCCAGTAGATCTGCAAGGTGTGCGAGCCCGTGAGCAGGACGATTTCTTGCGGCGGGCCCCAGGGCGCGACGGGCGGCCCTTTCTTCCGACTGCGCACCGCATAGCTTTTTCCGCGGAGTTCCACCCGATAGTCGATCCCGTCGTAGGTCATCTCCAGACCGTCCATGGGGCCAGCGACGATGTTGGCCGGAGTCGCCACCTGCGTCATCGTCCGGTGAAACGAATCGTGCCAGCTCGCGTAGTTGCCCGGATGACACGCCCGGCAGGCATCCGATGACACCTGCTCCCCTTCCGGCGCCTTGATCGGCCGGTTGCCCGGCGGATCGGCCGGGCGTTGCGCGTTTAGGATCGCAAGCCCCGTCATTGCCAAGCCCCACATGATGGCGAGAAGGCCGAGGCGTCCCGCCCACGAGGCCGGAATCACGCCGGACGACCCCGAACTCTTGACTGGTTGCACATCGGCCACAAAGCCCAGCAAACCCTCCGTCCGCCCCGGTGCAAAGTGTTTTCCACCGGCAGGCGGACCGGCAGGTGGGCCGGCAACTCTGCCGGCAGGAGATTATCGGGCGGAGGGACCTGCCCGACCACCGATAAGGATCCATACAATGGGGTGGGCGTCGGTGTCCCTACCGACGCCGGTCGCCGATGGGGAAATCGGCGATCCCCTTTCAGTGGCCTGGCGGTGGGAGCGAGCTTGCGCGCGATTCAGCGTGGGCGGTGTCGCGGGCAAGCTCGTTCCCCCAATCTCGACGGCATCGATCCGGCTTGGCCGATCTCTCGGCGCAACTGCGCCAGAAATCCGCGCAGGTAGTCCGTGCGCTGCCGGGCCTCGCGCCGGCCGCCTTCGGTCTGCATCGTGCCTTCGAGCGTGAGCAGCTTCGCACAGAAATGATCCACCGCGGCGACGCGATCGTCCGGCGGACGCTTTTCGCAAAAGGGGTCTTCCGGGGCGTAGAGCGGCCGGTTCATCGCCCCGCTCAGCATCAGGCAACGCGCCAACCCCACGGCGCCGAGCGCCTCCAGCCGGTCAGCATCCTGGACGACCTTGGCCTCAATCGTGCGAGGGGCCACGCCCGCACTGAAGCTGTGCGCCTCGACGGCGTGGGCGATCTCCGGCAGATCCGCCTCCCGCCAGCCCCAGGCCCGCAGCCAGTTCGCCGCCTGTTCCGCCGCGAGACGCGACGCCTGCGCCCGCAAAGGCGAGTCCTTCGGCACGATGACGCAATCGTGCAACCACGCCGCCGGCAGCACGACCTCCAGCCGCGCCCCCTCATTCGCGGCCAGCGCCCGCGCACTCCGCACCACCCGCCGCACGTGTTCGAGGTCATGCGCCGCATCGCTCCGCTGGCTCGCCAGCGCCGCGACGCAGTCTTGTTCCAATTTGAAAAAATCCGCGGCCATGGCTGGAGCAAACGCCCGCGCTTCGCGCACACAATCAGAATTCACGCTCGTTGCCGGCGGCGACCCGGGGAAATCCAGGACCGGCAATTCAGTCGCGGCGCAGGCCGAGCGTCGGTGCGGAAACCGCCGCGCACCCCCTTTTCATGATCCCGGTCAAGAACACGCTCGCGCTTCTGAGCGCTGACCGCTCACCTCTTCGCCCTGATGTCTGCTCCCACCGCCCCTTCGACCGAAGCTCCCTGGCAAGCCGGGCTGCACAGCGCGCGGGCGACGCTCAAGCCCGGCCTGCTGTTGATCGCCGCCGCCGCCGGAGTTGTGGCCGCCTATTATCAAAGCCCCGCAGTCCACGACTGGCTGGAGCAAGTGTCGGCTGTCCGCCAGCGGGGCGGATTCGCCTTCTCCGCCGTGATGATGATGTTTTTTGCCGGCGTGCTGCCCTTCTTTTTTCTACGGCTCGATCCGGTGACCTCCTCCGGTCACCCGTGGCCGCACTTGATTTTCTTCGCGGCCTTCTGGGCATACAAGGGCGTCGAAGTTGATTGGCTCTACCGCGGTCTCGAAACTTTTTTTGGCTCCGGTCACGATTGGCTGACCATCGGCCGGAAGATGTTGTTCGATCAGTTCATCTACAATCCCCTGTTTGCCGCACCCTGCGGCGTCTTGCTCTATGCGTGGAAGGACGCCGGCTTTCGTTGGTCTGCGCCCCTGGCCGACCTGCGGATGAACCGCTGGTACTACCGGCGGATTTTGCCGGTGATGATCGCCGTCTGGGCGATCTGGATCCCCGCCGTCTGCTGCATTTACGCCCTGCCCCTCGCCCTGCAGCTCCCGTTCAGCAGCGTGATCAACTGTTTCTGGGTGATCCTGTTTTCCCACCTCACCGGCCGGCAGCACCGCCCGCGGAGTTAACTTCGGCGACCCTTCCTTTCGGGGCGGCGCGGAACCGGGGTCAGCGAAACCTCCGGCGCGCCCCGGCCTCGCGGCCCGCGGTCAGGAGGCCGGGGCTTTGGCGATGGCTTGAGGGAGAATGGTGACGCGGGAAGCGCGAGCGGCTCCGAGGTAGGATTGAGCCAGCGCACTCAACTCCGCGGCGCTGATCGCTTCGAGGTCGGAGAGACGCGTCCGGGCCCAGTCGAGCACCTCGGGCTTTTCCTGCGCGCGGGCGAGCACGGCGCCACCCCAGTAATTGTTCGTGCGAAGCGATTCCTTGGCTGCGGTCAACGCGGGCAGGCGGGCGCGATTCAGCTCCTCCTCCGTCACGCCGTGGGTCGCGAGATCGTTGCCGATCGCAACCACGAGGTCGGAGATTTTCCCCGCCACGGCCGGATCCACCACGCAGCCGGCCTGAATGTAGCCGTACCCGGGGAAGGTGTCGCTGGCGTTGCTGCCGGCGTTGGGGCTGTAGGTGCCGGCGATCTCTTCGCGGATCTTCACCCGCAGGCGATCGTTGAGCACGCTGGCGAGCAAGCCCAACCGGCGGGCGCGCTTCGCATCCATGCCGTCATTCGTCGGCCAATAGACGACCACGTTGCCCTTGGGGATTTCGGACGCGATGGTGTAGCTCTTGGTGAAGGGCTCAGCGGGAAAGGCGATTTTTTTCAACGCGTCGAGCGCGGGCTTGGGCTCGCGGGGCGGAAGCGCGCCGAGCGTTTTCGCGACTGCGGCGATGGCGGCCTCGATATCGAGATCGCCGACGAGGGAGACCTCGATGGCCCCGTGCGCGAGCTGCGGCGCGAGCCAGGCCTTCGCCTCGGTCAGGGTGCGGGACATCATCACTTCCCGCGCCGGCATCCCGAACCGGGGATCTCCACTCGCGAGCAGATTGGCGACCTCGGTCGCCATGGGACCGTTGGCGGTATGCGCGAACCCGAGGTACATCTGGTCGATTCCCTTCTGGGCCTGACGGAGCGCCTCGGGGCGCCAACCGGCGTCGGTGAGCTGGGCGGCGATGAGCTGGAGCTGCAAGAGGAGATCGCCGGGCGTGGTGCCGCCGGCGAAGTTAAAGGCATCGATGCCCGGCTGGAACTGCGCGCCGACATTCTTGCCGGCGAGCAACCGGCGAAGTTCATCAACGCTATGCTCGCCCAGACCGCCGGCACCAAACGTACCGGCGGCGAGCGCGGCCAGACCGCGCTGACCCGTCGGTTCGGTGATGGTGCCGTTGCCCACGCGCACCCCGGTGCGGATGCGGCCGGCCTCGAAGTCGGTCTTTTTGACGTTTAGTTTCACCCCATTGGCAAAAGCGACCAGTTCGACGTCGAGGTCCGCAATATGCTCGCGCTTTACAACCTGGCCAGGCGCACCCCAGTCGCCGTAAGCCCAGACGACCTCAGCCTGCGCGGCGGGTGCCGTGACGGCGACCGCCCGCGACTTTTCATAGGCCGCGGCGATGGCCGCGTTGGCGTCGCCGGGGATGGTGGCGTTGCCCGTCACCATGACAAACTGTCCGGGCGCGGCGAACGCACCGCGCAGCGCCGCGAGGCAGTCCGCCACGGTGACCCTGTCGAGGGCCGGTTGGTAAAGGGCGCGCTCGGCGACGGGGTGGGTGAAGACCTCGCGCTCCAGCAGGCTCTCGGAGATTTTGTCGGCGAGGCCACCGGAGCGTCGCGTGGACGCAGTTTTCACGGCCTGCTCCAGGCTGTTGGAAAACGTGGCGACGATCTCCTTCAGCTCCCCAGGCTGGAAGCCATGCTCGAGCGCGCGGCGCAGCTCCTGCTCGCCGACGGCGAGGGCCGCCGGCCACTGGCCGGGCTTGCAGGTAAGGTTCACCCGAGCCTCGCGCATGAAGCGAAACTGCTCGCCGACACCAGCGCCGCCGCTGCTGAACGGGGCGCCTTCCTTTTTGGCCAGTTCGCTGAATCGGCGGTTGAGCATCGCCAGCGCAATCTCGCGCGGGAGCTGCTTGAGCCGGGTCGAGGCGGTGTCGGGCTCGCCCGGAAACGGAGTAATACTGTTGATGCTGACACTGGTCGCGGGCGACTCCGGCTCGGCGTGGAAATGGGCGCGGACTCCTGCGAATTCCGCCAAAGAGCCGAGCGACGGTTCGGGTAACGCCGGGGCGCGGGCGGCGAGCGGCGAGAATGTGGCGCCGATCATCTGTTCGACGGCGGCGGCATCGAAGTCGCCCACGGCGATAACGGCGATTTTTTCGGGGCGGTACCAGGCGTCCCAAAATTCGGTGAAGCGCGCGCGCGGCGCCCCCTCGATGACCTCCGGGAGGCCGATGGGGATGCGCTTGGGCAGGCGCGTATCGCCCAGCATGAAGTCAAACCGCGCGATCAAGGAGCGGAAACCCACGTTGTCGTTGGTGCGCTTCTCACTCATGATGATGCCGCGCTCCTTGTTGATCTCGTCCTCCCGCAGCAGGAGACCGCCGGCATAATCCGAGAACACCTGCAGGCCCTCGCCGAGGGTGGCCGGATCGGTCTTGGGCAACTCAAGCAGGTACAGGGTGCGATTGAAGCCAGTGCTGGCGTTGGTGTCGCCGCCAACGCTCATGCCCATGCGCTGGAAAAATTCCACGAGCGTGCCGGGCGCATAGTGCGTGCTGCCGTTGAAGGCCATGTGCTCGAGGAAATGCGCGACGCCGCGCTGGTCCTCGTTCTCGTGGAGCGAGCCGGCCAGCACGAGCAGGCGCAGCGAAGCGCGTCCCTTCGGCTCCGCATTGGGCAGCACAACGTAGCGCACACCGTTGGCCAGCGTGCCGAAACGTGCCGCCGGGTCGGGCGCGAGGTCGCTGCTTTCATGGGCGAAGGGCAAGGCCGGCACCGCGCCCGGCGCCGGAGCCGCCGCCAACGGAGGCAGCAGGCAGAGCGCGATAGTCAGGAGATGTGTTTTGATATTCATCGGGGAGAGGAAAGCTTAGCCGATTGGACCGACGGCGCCTATAGGCAATCCGTTCTATCACCGGACGGCAAACCTGGGGAATCAGGCTTTATTGGCCACGAAAAACACCAGAAACACAAAAGGGAGTTGCCCGCAGTGTGCCCGAGCCCGTCGTGTCGGCGTGCAGCAAGTCGGGGAAAACTCCCGCTGCCCTTGGGCGTTCTCTTACTCTTAATCCTACTCTTTCTCTCGAACGGATTGGGAACGGAGAGAACGAGAAGGATTAAGAGTAAGAGAACGATACGAATTGCCCCCTACCGCCACGCCGCCATCAATCCCATGCTTGACGGGCCGGATCACGTATCTACCGTCTATATATGATCGCTACCGCCAAACTGTTCAAAAACGGCAACTCCCAGGCGGTGCGCCTGCCCCG
>CAZAOI010000155.1:0-7942 GCA_964486705.1 uncultured Oleiharenicola sp.
CGGCGGTGCCGCCGGTGGGGAAGTCGGGGAGGATGCGAAAGGTTTTTCCCTGGAGATGGTTGATCGCGGCGCGGCAGAGGTCGTTGAAATTGTGGGGGAGGACCTTGGTGGCGAGGCCGACCGCGATGCCCTCAGCGCCTTCGAGGAGGACGATGGGGAACTTGGCCGGGAGGGTGACGGGCTCCTTGGCGCGACCGTCGTAGCTGAGCTGCCAGGTCGTCGTCTTGGGATTAAAGAGGACGTCTTTGGCGAAGGGGGTCAGGCGCGCCTCGATGTAACGGGCGGCGGCGGCCTCGTCGCCGGTCATGGTGTTGCCGAAGTTGCCCTGCGGCTCGATCAGGAACGCGCGCTGGCCGATGCCGACGAGGGCGGCGCCGATGGAGGCGTCGCCGTGCGGATGAAGCGCCATGGTGCGGCCGACGACATTGGCGACTTTGTGGAAGCGGCCGTCGTCCATTTCCCAGAGCGTATGGAGAATCCGGCGCTGGACGGGCTTTAGGCCGTCGTCGATGTGCGGGACGGCGCGGTCGAGGATGACGTAGCTGGCGTATTCGAGAAACCAGGAGCGGTAGTGCCGGGCGAGGGGCGCATCCTCGTCCTGGACCTTCACGCCCTTTTTGCGTGGAGGGGGCGGCGGAAATTCGACTGCCGGGCCCGAGGGAAATGCGCCCGGGTTGGCGGGTGGGCAGGCCGGTTCGATTTCCGGCGCACGCGTCTCTGGCTTTAGGTCGGAAGCCGGAGGAGCAGGCGCCGCAGCGCCGTCAAAGGGCAGTTCGGGTTGGTCGGAATTTTTTGGGGACTTGCGTTTTGCCATCTCGGAAATTGGTAACGCAGGTTAGGCGCGGGTGGGAGGCGGCGTCAAGCGGGTCTCGCGGCGGGTGCTGGATCAGGGGGCGTGGCTGCGGTCCGTGATCAGGTTGCCGGTGCGGAGGTCGAGGGCAAAAGGAGCAGAATCCGGGTGGCGCCCGTTCGCTGCGCGCCGATTTTCGGGAGAAGGCCGGCCCAACAAAAATCGGTTTTTCGGCGCGGGCGTCGGGTTCCATCGCTGGGCCTGCGCGGGATTTTTTCACAGCGATTTAATGTATTCCGGTCCGTGGAAGTAAAGGAGGTGTAAGCTTCAGCGTTGATGCGCACTTCGGATTGAAGGCGGCGATCAAAGCGACGAACAAACCCGTATCGCCATGCCAACAAAAAATATCTTCACGCACTGCACTGCTCTTTGTTCGCTGATCGTTGCCGTCCTCGCCGGAATTCCGGCGCGCGCCGCCACGGCGACGGTGGCCGCCGGCCAGGCCTTCACGCTCTCGGTCACCGCCAGCGGTACGGCTCCCTTTTCCTACCAGTGGTTCAAGGACGGCGTCGTGCTGACGGGAGCGACCGCTTCCAGTTATGCCGTGAGCAGCGCCCAGACGAGCAACGCCGGGGTCTATTCCTCGGTGGTTTCCAATTCAGCCGGGTCGGCGACGTCGGATAGCGCGACCGTCACGCTGATGGTGACAAGCGCTCCCCTGATCGAGAGTCAGCCACTCAGCCAAACGGTGACCGCCGGAACCAGCGTGACTTTTAGCGCGACGGTCAGTGGTTCACCGGTGCCAGCGCTCCAGTGGAGTTTCAACGGGGTGGCGCTTGCCGGCGCGACCGGCGCCAGCCTCAGCATTGCCAACGTGCAAGCGGCGAACGCGGGCACCTACAGCCTGGTCGCGACGAACAGCTCCGGCTCCATCACCAGCAACAATGCCTCCTTGACGGTCAATGCCGCGACGAGTGCCCCGGCCATCACGACGCAACCAGTGAGCAAGACTGTGACCGCTGGCGCGAGTGTGACCTTCAGTGTGACGGCCAGTGGTTCACCGCTGCCGACTTACCAATGGCGCAAGGATGGGGTTAACCTCAGCGGTGCGACGAGTGCCTCCTACACGCTGACCGCAGTTGGCACAGGCAACGCGGGCACCTACAGCGTGGTGGCGACAAATTCAGCCGGTTCTGTCACGAGCAATGGCGCCACACTGACGGTGTACACGGCGCCGGTGATCACGACGCAGCCAGTGAGCAAGACTGTGACTGCTGGCGCGAGTGTGACCTTTAGTGTGACGGCCAGTGGTTCGCCGCTGCCGACTTACCAGTGGCGAAAGGACGGGGTGAACCTGACCGGTGCGACGAGCGCCTCCTACACCCTGACCGCGGTTGGGACCAGCAACGCGGGTACCTACAGCGTGATCGCGACGAACGCGGCCGGCTCGGCCACCAGTTCGGGTGCAGTACTGACGGTCAACACCGTTCCAGTCATCACGACGCAGCCGGTCAGCCAAATCGTGACGGCGGGCGTCAGTGTCACCTTCACGGCCACCGCGAGCGGTTCGCCCGCGCCGACCTACCAATGGAAGCTGAATGGCATCGCCCTCGCCGGCGCCACGGGAAGCACCCTGAGCCTGACCAATGTCCAGGCCGCGAATGCCGGCAGCTACACGCTGGTTGCGGCCAACAGCGCGGGCTCGGCCACCAGCAATGCGGCCAGCCTCACAGTCAACGCCGTCTCGACGGCGCCAGTCTTCACCACGCAGCCGGTCGGCCAGACCGCGACCTTGGGCGCGAACGTGACTTTCAGCACCGCGGCCAGCGGCTCGCCCACCTACCAATGGATGAAGAATGGCGCGAGCATTCCCGGAGCGACGGGAGCGTCCTTTTCGATCGTGGGGGTCACCAGCAATGACGCGGGCACCTACGAGGTGGTGGCGACAAACTCGTTCGGCTCGGTGGTCAGTGCCTCCGCCAGCCTCGCCTTCGCCGCGAAAACCACGACCCCGATCATTGTCTCGCAGCCAGCATCCCAGACGGTCACCGCGGGTGCTGCGGTCACGTTCACGGTCGAGGCTAGCGGTGCGACCACCTTGAGCTATCAGTGGCGGAAGAACGGGTCGAAGATCCGCCTCGCGACGGGCGCTTCCTACACCATCTCGAGTGTTGCGGGGAAAAATGCCGCCACCTATTCGGTGGTGGTGACCAACGCCGCCGGTTCGGTGACGAGCATGGGTGCGGTGCTCACGGTCAAATCGGCCACGGCCCCGGTGGTCTACCGGGCCGACTTCAACGGGGACGGAAAGTCGGACGTGATCTGGCAGAACAGTACGACCGGCGAATGCAGTCTGTGGCTTATGAACGGCACCACGGTGGGGAGCGTCGTATCCCTTGGAGTGGTGTCTCACGATCTCCAAATTGGCGGGACCGGCGACTTTAACGGGGACGGCAAGGCCGACATCGTGTGGCAGGACAGCGCGACCGGGGAATGCAGCGTGTGGCTGATGGCGGGTCCGACGGTCGGCAGCACGGCCTCGCTCGGCCTGGTCACCCCCGACTGGCAGCTGCGGCGAACGGGTGACTTTAATGGCGACGGCCAGTCTGATGTTCTCTGGCAAAACAGCGCGACCGGAGACTGCGCCCTGTGGTTGATGAATGGAACGGTGATCAGCCGCATTGTTTCCCTCGGCACCGTGTCCCCCGACCTGATGCTTACCGGGACCGGCGATTTCAATCAGGACGGCCAGTCGGACATCCTCTGGCAGAACAGCGTGACGGGGGCGTATGGAGTGTGGCTGATGGCCGGGACGACGATCGGCAGCAATGTTTCGCTCGGCACCGTGGCCCTCGATTGGCAGATGAGCGGCGCAGGCGATTTGAACGCCGATGGGCGCTCCGATATTCTCTGGCAGAATCTGCTGACCGGAGAATGCAGCGTGGCGCTGATGAACGGGACAACGGTCGGCAGCAACGCCGCCCTCGGCACGGTGGCCCTCGACTGGATTCTGCGAAACTGAGCGAGGGCGGCCTGCCGCAGTTAGCTTGATTCCTTGGTGGACGGGCACGTCCCTGTGCCCGTCGGGGAAGTTGGCCCTCGTGAATTCCTTGGCCGGCAGAGGGACCTGCCGGCCCACCCGGGTTTCCGATGGAGCGGGGCGGATTCGCGCCGTCCCGATAGCAAACGCGTCCGGAGGCCGCGTTCCACCAAAGGCCCGCTCACCGCCCACCGTTGCTGGTTGCTACCAGCCCGGTGTTTGTCCGGGCCGGTCCGCCCGGCAAATCGATCAGGTCTTTTTCGATCGTGAGATTGGCGATGATGAAGTCCTGGCGCTCGGGGGTGTTTTTGCCCATGAAGAACGCGAGGAGCTCGTCGCTGTTGTGGAGATGGTTGAGGCTGACCGGGTCGAGGCGGATTTTTTCACCGATGAAATCCTTGAACTCGCCCGCGGAAATTTCCCCGAGGCCCTTGAAGCGGGTGATCTCGTGGGTCGCGCCGAGCTCGACGATGGCGGCCTGTTTCTCCTGCTCGGAGTAACAATACATCGTCTTTTTCTTGTTGCGCACGCGGAAGAGCGGCGTCTCCAAAATGGAAAGGTGACCGTTGCGGATCAGGTCGGGAAAAAACTGGAGGAAGAATGAAAGCAGGAGCAGCCGGATGTGCATCCCGTCCACGTCGGCATCGGTGGCGATGACGATCTTGTTGTAGCGCAGGCCGTCGAAGCCGTCCTCGATGTTCAGGGCGGACTGGAGGAGGTGGAATTCCTCGTTCTCGTAGATGACCTTTTTCGAAAGGCCATAGGTGTTGAGCGGTTTGCCCTTGAGGGCGAAAACCGCCTGCGTCTGCACATCGCGGCAGGCGGTGAGGGAGCCCGCCGCGGAATCGCCTTCGACGATGAAGAGCGTGCTTTCCTCGGCCCGTTCGTTGCGGTCTCCCAAATGGAGGCGGCAGTCGCGGAGCTTGCGGTTGTGGAGCGAGGCCTTCTTCGCGCGCTCGCGCGCCAGGTTGCGGATGCCGGCCAGCTCCTTGCGCTCGTGCTCGTTTTCCTCGATCTTCTTCTTGATGATCTCGGCAGTCTCGCGGTTCTTGTGCAGCCAGGTGTCGAGCGACTGCTGCATGAATTTGCCGATGAATTCCTTGATCGTCGGACCATTTGGACCCATGTCACTGGAGCCGAGCTTTGTCTTGGTCTGGGACTCAAAGACGGGCTCCTGCACCCGCACGACGATCGCGGCGTCGATCGACTGCCGGACGTCGGCGGCGTCGTAGTCCTTCTTAAAGTGATTGCGGACGGTCTCGACGAGCGCGTCGCGGAAGGCGGCGAGGTGGGTGCCACCCATCGTCGTGTGCTGGCCGTTGACGAAGGACCAGTACTCTTCGCCGTAGTGATTGCCATGGGTGAAGGCGACCTCGATGTCCTCGCCGTCGAGGTGAATGATCGGGTAGAGCGGCTGGCCGGCGAGTTCCTTGGTGAGGAGATCCTGCAGGCCGTTTTCCGACTTGAAGGATTTGCCGTTGAAGGTGAGCGTGAGCCCGCGGTTGAGGAAGGCGTAGTTCCAGAGCATGTCCTCGATGAACTCGAGGCGGAACTTGAAATCCTTGCCGAACAGCGCCTCGTCGGGCGTGAACTCGATCAGCGTGCCGTTGCGCTCGTCGGACTTGGCAACCTTGTGGTCTTTCTTCAACTTGCCCTGGGCGAACTCGACAACCTTGGTCTCGCCGTCGCGAAACGACTGGGCCCGGTAGGTGAGGGAAAGGGCGTTGACGGCTTTCTGGCCGACGCCGTTGAGGCCGACGGCTTTTTGGAAGGTGTTGGAATCGTACTTGGCGCCGGTGTTGATGACGGAGACGCACTCGAGGACCTTGCCGAGGGGAATTCCGCGGCCGTAATCGCGCACCAGGAGAGTCCGGTCCGTGAGTTCGACCTCGATCTTCTTGCCGACGCCCATGGCGAACTCGTCGATCGAGTTGTCGATGGATTCCTTGAGCAGGACATAGATGCCGTCCTCGGCGTGGGTGCCGTTGCCGAGGCGGCCGATGTACATGCCGGGGCGGAGGCGGATGTGCTCGAGGGACGAGAGGGTCTTGATGCTGGCTTCGGTATAGTTGGACGCCATGGGGGAGTGACGAATACAGAGGGCCGGAGGCGCGGGGAGACAAGCAATTACTGGCAGGGCATCGTGTTGGGCGAGGCGGGTTCTCGGCAACCGGATGAGAGTTTGAACCGGACTTGCACGCACGGCGCAATTGGCTAGTTTTCGGCTCAACCGTTTCCTCCCTCATGCTCAAAAAAATCATTATTTTCGGCGTCCTGGCCGCCGTCGTCCTCTATGTCGGCCTGACCTTTTTCCTCGGCTCCATCGTGAAGGCGGGGGTCAACAGTTTCGGGCCGAAGCTCCCCAAAACCAAAGTCGAGCTGGCCTCCGCCCGCCTCTCTCCGCTCACCGGCTCCGGCACCTTGGGCGGCCTGCTGGTCGGCAATCCCGCCGGTTGGAGCGACGGCCGCGCATTCTACCTCGGGAAGGTCGAGGTGGAGGTGCAGCCTTTTTCAATCTTTGGCGACCTGATCGTCATCAATGAGATCATCATCGACCAGCCGGAATTCGCTTATGAGACCAAGATCGTCTCGAGCAACATCAAGGATCTGCTGGAGAACATCGAGGAGTTTACGGGCGGTGGCGGGGCGAAGCCCGCCACGAACTCCGGCAAGCCGCTCAAATTCGTCGTAAAGAAATTCCGCCTCACCAATGGCAAGGCAACGCTGGGAGTGGGTGCCACCGCGCTACCGGTGCCGCTGCCCCCGATCAGCCTGGATAATCTCGGGGTGGCCGAGGGCGGCATCACGCCCGACCAGTTGGCCGGCGCCATCATGAAAAATGTGCTGGCTGGCATCGTCAGTGGCACCGCCAACGCCCTGAGCCAGGTGGGTGGCACCGCCGGGGCGGCCTCGCTTGAGAAGACCAAGGCCGCGGCCAAGCAGGCCGGGGACAGTCTCAAACAGCTATTGGGCCGCAAACCCTGATGAAAAAAACCACCACCACGCTGCTGGCTGCCGGCCTTTTGGCTCTTCTTCCGTTGCGTGGGCTCGCGGGGCTTACCCTGGAGGAACTCGCGGCGCAGTCGGCCTTGTGGCCGGCGCAGGTTTCCCTGCGGGTGGCGACCAAGGCCACCGTACTCAAGGACGGGCAGCCCGGCGGCATGATGTTACTTGGGGCGGGCAAAATCATCGTCGTGCTCGAGGTCTCGGCCGAGGGGGTCACCGGCCGGTCTGGCGGGGTCACGGTGCGCGTGCCGGCGGACGCGACCACGCTGTTCTGGGAAGTCGGCAAGGTGCACCCGGAGCACGCGACCGCCAAGCAACAAGAGGTGGCGCGGCAGGTGGCGCCCCTCATGGCCGAGCTGAAAAAAGCCGCCGGACCGGCGGTCCCCAGGCCAGAGCCCGCACCGGTTCGCGCCGCGCCGCCGTGGTCGGGCGAGATCACGCCGATCCAGCGCTTATTGGCCGGCCGATTGGTGCACCTGGAGTCAGGCGGGCTGAAGGGTTTCGACGCCCGGCAGCTGAACGGGATCAAATTCTACGGCATCATGTTTTCCGCCGGTTGGTGCGGCCCGTGTCGCGAGTTTGCCCCGGACCTGTTGGATAATTACCACAAGCTGCGGACCCAATACCCGGAGTTTGAACTGGTGCTGGTCAGCGCCGACCGGTCTGCGGCCGAGATGCTCGCCTACATGAATGAGGAGCACATGCCCTGGCCCGCGCTGAAATTCTCCGCCCGCGATGAGCTCGAGGAAATCGCCCGGCTGGCCGGGCCGGGGATTCCCTGCCTTGTGCTGATCGACGCCAACGGCAAGGTGCTTGCGCACAGTTTCAAGGGCAGTGACTACCTCGGGCCGGCCAGCGTGCTCGACGCCACATGGCGGATTTTGCGCAAAAGCCGCCGCGGGTGAACGGGCGCCGGGCCGCACGGGTTTATTGCCGGTGGGTTCAATACTCCGAAGCTTGTCGTGGACCGTGAGCCGGTCGAACGGCTTCGGCTTGGTCGGAATGTAGGAGCCTGCTTGCAGGCGATTCTGCGATTGGGCCGGCGTAGGGTGTTCCGCATCGCCTGCCCCACGGCAGGCTCTGGGCCCTGAGCTTGTCGAACGGGC
>CAZAOI010000156.1:0-7871 GCA_964486705.1 uncultured Oleiharenicola sp.
AGCAGGCTCCTCCATTCCAACCAAGCCGAAGCCGTTCGACGGGCTCACGGTCCACGACAAGCTTCGGGGTCTCGGACCCACTGCGAATGAATCGAACGATCGAATTCCATCAGCCTGAGACGGCGCGACCGGTACGAGCGCAGGAGCCTCGGCCGCTGGGCGCGCCGCCAAAACAATCATGGACGGCCCACCGGTCCGTCCCGACCGGCGCTGCCGCGCCAAAGTCCCAATCGTAAACGACGTTGGTCTAAATCAACTGCGCGAACGCCCGCCTCCCCGAGCGGCGACCCTCCGCACCCCACGCCATGTCCCTTCCCTCCCGGCCCAAACCTTTCCTCGCCCCGGAATACTGCAAAGGCTGTCTCCGCTGCATCGAGGCCTGCCCGCGCGATTGCATCACCATCGGCACGACCATCAACCGCGAAACCGGCCTGATTCCGGTCGAACTACATCTGGACGATTGCAACGGTTGCTCCCTGTGCATGGCCGCCTGCCCCGAGCCCTTCGGCCTGCGACCCGAAACGGATCGGCCGGTCAGCGGCCGGGATTTTGAATTGGAGGATCCCGCCCGCCTCTTTGGCCCCAAGACCGTGGTGACCCACTCCGAGGGCGACGAGCCGGATGAGTTTATTCCATTGCCCGCGTGCGCACCGATGGTCTTGAAGGGCACCTATGCATCGGCCGTGGGCGCGCTGCTCGCCGGCTGCCGCCATGTCTTCGGCTATCCGATCACGCCTAGCACGGAGGGGTCTGAACTCATGGCGAAGATCCTCCCCAAGATCGGCGGCCATTTCGTCCAAGCCGCCAGCGAAACCGCGGCCGTCAACATGATGTACGGCGCCGGTGGCGCCGGCGTCCCCTGCATCACATTCACCAGCGGACCGGGCTTCAGCCTGATGCTCGAGGGCGTGAGCTACCTGATCGGGGCCGAGGTGCCGGGGGTGTTCGTCGACATCATGCGCGGCGGCCCCGGCCTCGGCAACCTTGGCCCCGAGCAGGCCGACATCAAACTTGCCTGCCGCGGGCTGGGACACGGCAACACCCACGCCATTGTCCTCGCCCCGGGCACCCCGCAAGAGATGCTTGATCTGACGATGCAGGCGTTTGAACTGAGCTTTCTTTACCGGAACCCGGTCGTCATTCTGGGCGACGGCTACCTCGGACAAATGACCGGCGTCGTGAATCTCCCGACGCAACTTCGCCACCCCGGCCTGCCCGCCTGGGCCGTTTCGGGCGACCGGGCTCATCGGCACAATCTCATCTGCTCCATCCATCTCGCCGAAGACGATCTCGAAGCCCACAATCGGAAATTGAACGCCAAATACGCTGCCATTGCCGCTCACGAACAGCGCGCCGACATCTTCCGCGGCCACGACGCCGAGGTCCTGGTCGTGGCCTGCAACACACCCGCGCGCATGGCCAAGGGCGCGGTCGCGGCCGCGCGCGAGCGCGGAGTGAAAGCCGGCCTGTTCCGTCCCATCACCCTTTGGCCCTTTCCGGTCGATGCCCTCCTGGCGCTGCTGCCCCAGGTTGGCCGACTGGTCATTGTCGAGGGCAGTCCCGGCCAGTTGGAGGACGAGCTGCGGCTGGCCCTGAGTCACGCCGGACACTTACCGCCGCCCGTCACGGCCGTGCGCCATTACGGCGGCGTGCTCCCGTCGGAGGATGAAATTCTCGACGCGATTCTTGCCGGCCAGGAGGTGTTGTCATGAGCCCGGTCTTCTATCCGACCTTCGAACGCCATGCGCATGGCGAGGGCCTCAAAAGTCACAGCACCCACTATTGCGCCGGTTGCGGGCATGGAGTCGTCCATCGGGATCTTGCCGAAGTCATCGGGGAACTTGGTCTACAGGACCGGGCTATTCTGGTCAGTCCGGTCGGTTGCGCCGTCTTCGCCCATTACTATTTCGACATCGGCAACACCCAAGCCGCCCACGGGCGCGCGCCAGCCGTGGCCCTCGGGCATAAACTCGCTCATCCGGACTCGGTTGTCATCTGCTACCAAGGCGACGGCGACCTCGCCTCCATCGGTCTGGCCGAGACCATTTCCGTCGCGCAGATGGGCCTGCCGCTCACGGTCCTGTTCATCAACAACGCCATCTACGGCATGACCGGCGGCCAACTCGCGCCGACCTCCCTTATCGGGCAGAAAACCGCCACCAGTCCCGAAGGTCGCACGGCCGCCATGGGCCAGCCGCTGAAGATGGCCGAGCTGATCGCGCAGCTCGACGGCCCCGTCTACGTCGAGCGGGTCGCGCTCTATGACGCCCGCCAACGCGGAATAGCCCGCAAGGCGATCAGGAAGGCGATCACACTCCAGCAGGAAGGCCGCGGCTATGCGTTCATCGAGATCCTCAGCGAGTGCCCGACCCACTTGAAGCTTTCGCCGATCGAGGCGGAGAAATGGGTGAAGGAAAAAATGGAGCCCGTGTTCCCGCTCGGCGTGAAAAAAGACTTGGCCATCCCGCCGTGGTTCCGGCCGGCGGCGCCGCGTTTTGTGCCCGAGGAAATCCTTGGCTATTGCGGCGCCGATCCGGCCGACGCCCAACGCCGATCCGCGATCTGGCCCGCGCATCTTGGCCGCCGCGATCTCAGCCTCAAACTCGCCGGCGCCGGCGGCGACGGCGCGCAGACCGTCGCCCTGCTGCTCACGCGGGCCGCGATCGAACAGGGCTTCGACGCCACCCATATCCCCAGCTACGGACCCGAGAGCCGCGGCGGCACTTCCTACGCCGACGTCCATCTCGCGGCCGATGAAGTCCTCAACCCGGCCGCCCCCGAGCCTGACATCCTGATCGCCTTCAACGCACCGAGCCTGTACAAGTTTGCCCGTACCGTGCCGGCGGGCGGACTCATCATCTATGATCGCACGGTCGTTCCCGAGCCCGGTCCACTGCCCACGGGCCGCCGGGTGCTCGCCCTTCCGCTGACGCAGTTGGCCGCTGATCTCGGCCGGCCGATGGTGAAAAACGTGATCGCCCTCGGCGCGCTGCAAGCCGCGACCGAACTGCTGCCCACCGGCGCGGTTCTCGCCACCCTGCGGCATGTCCTGAAGGACAAGGTCGCCGTTCTTCCGCTCAACGAAGCCGCCTTCGCCGCCGGACAGAGAGCAGCCCTGCTCATGCCGGTATGATCCGGAGCGGATTCGTCCACGAGGCCGAGGCCTACGACCTGCTGGAGCTGGCTGGTCTCCATCCTCCGCGCCATGGTCTCTCCAGCGGCGAACTGCCGTTCGAGACGGGCGAGCCCGTCGTGGTGAAAGGCCTAGGCGAAAATGTCTGGCACAAATCCGAGCTCGGCGCCGTGCACTTCCTGCCCTACGAGCGGGAAACCGTAATCCGCGAGTTCCAGCGCATGCGGGAGCGCCTAGAATCCGGCGGCCATCGCTGGCTCGAGGGACTCGTGTGCGAGCAGATCGACATCGTGCGCTGCGCCCACCTGCCGTCCGAGGCATTCGTCTCCCTTGCTTTCGGCGAGGCCGGTTGGATCCTGCTTTTGGGTTTCGGCGGACTGCAAGCCGAGACGCTCGCCGAACTCGCCCCGCCGCTCCGCTGGCCGCTCGCCTTCACCACTCCGGCCGTCGCACTGCGGGAATTCGAATCGCACCTACTCGGGCGCATCTGGCTGGGCCGCGTGCGCGGCTCTCCCCCGCTCACGACCATCGAGAAAATCAGCCGCTTTCTCGTCGCGCTCTGGGCCCTCGTCGAGGTGGCGGACCGCGAGGAACTCGGCTTGCTGGAACTCAATCCCGTGGCCCTTGATCGCGAGGGCGAGCCCCGGCCCCTCGACGCCGTCGGTTCCCGCCGCGCTCCATCCCCGCCCCGGCTGGCGCCACCGTCCGGATTCGCCGCCGCGCTCTGCGCCCCGCGCCGGATCGCGCTCGCCGGCGTCTCCTCGCAAGCGGGCGGCGTGGGTCGCACGATCCTGGAAAATCTCCGCCGCTATTCCCTGCCACCCGGACAGCTGCTGCTCGTGAAGCCCGGCAAAGAAACGTTCCTCGGCCTGCCCTGTGTTTCGCAGGTGTCCGCCCTCCGCGCCGACCCCGTCGACCTCCTCATTCTCGCTCTGCCGGCTCCCGCCGCCGCGGAAACCGTGATCCAACTGCTGGCCCAGGGCGGCGGCGCAACGTGTGTCGCCCTCGTGGCCGGAGGACTGGGCGACGGCGCCGATCGTGGCGGACTCGGTGAAAAGCTGGCGGCGCAATTGCAGGGCGCTCGCGCGGACGGCCGTTGGACTCCCGCCGTCCTCGGCCCCAATTTCCTCGGCCACTGGGTGCCGGGCAACCGGCTCGACACCTCCTTTATCCCGACGAGCAAACTCACTGCGCCCAACCCGGCCGGCGGGGAGCTCTCGCTGCTCAGTCAAAGTGGCGCGTTCCTGTTGAGCCGGCGGTCGCGGCAGCCGGCTTTGCGCTTCGGCCTCGGAGTCGCGCTCGGAAACCAGCTCGATGTCGCGTTGTGCGATCTGCTCGCCGCGCTCGCCGCGGAACCGGGACGCGGTCCGATTGCCGCCTACGTCGAGGGTTTCGGTCTGGGCCAACTGCTGCCCGCCGCGCAGGCAATCGCCGGACTCAAGGCGCAGGGGCGGACGGTGCTGATCCACCGCGCGGGACGCACCGCCGCCGGCCAAGCCGCGGCCGCGAGCCATACCGGGGCGATGGCCAGCGACCTGGCGCTGGAGCGAACGCTGCTCGAACACGCCGGCGCGAAGTTCGCGGACACGATCGTCACCTTTGACGCCGCTCTCGAGTGGCTGAGCGCGTGGCCGCATCCGCTGAGTGGGCTGGTGGCCCTGCTCACCAACGCCGGGTTTGAAAGCGTCAACGGCGGCGACGTGATGGACGACAGACTTCCCTCCGCGAAAGCAAGGGGGTCGTCGATTTCCGCAACGGCGACCGGCGCCGGTCAGAACCCCGACGCCCACCCGTTTGGATTGTCCCGTCTAAGCAATACGGCTCAACAGTCGCTCAGCGCACTTCTGGCGAAACACGAACTGACCGGGCTGGTGGCGCCGCGACTCCCGCTCGATCTCACACCGATGGCGGGCGAAGGCGTTTTTCTAGAGTGTGCCGACCTGCTGCTTTGCGAATCGGCCGCGCTCATCATCGGGCTGGTGCCGTTCACGCGCCAGTTGGACACGACCGCGGCCGGCGGGACCGTCCTCGCCAACGACCTGATGGCGTTGAGCCGCAAACACTCCAAGCCGGTCGCGGTCGCCATTGATGCCGGCGCCGACTACGCAAGTTATCGGCAGTGCTTTCACGATGCCGGCCTGCCCGTTTTCGACCGGATGGAGACCGCGTTGCTCGGCTGGCGCGCGCTGGTTTGACCCGCCTCAACCAAACGATCGGGCCAGCAACTGTCTTTCCTGATCGCCAGGCTTTGGGGTTCAATTCGGATCCCGGTCAGCTGGGCAAGAACCGCGCGGCGGCCGGTTCGTCAACAAGCCAGACTACATTCTGGCTGCAAGTTTTCAGAATCTGCGCCGGCACTTTCTCCGGCTCATACGGGCCCGCGAGCACGCGGTGCAGCGCCTCGGCCTTGCCCGCGCCCAGCACCATCACAACCACCATGCCACACGCCCTCAGCCCGGCCGGCGTGATGGTGAGCCGCCAGCCTTTGCCCGGCACCTCCAACGCGGCGAACGGATTCAGGTTGTCCTCCGTGAGCAACGGACTGCCGGGGAACAGCGAAGCGGTGTGGCCGTCTTCCCCCAAGCCGAGAAAACAAAAATCAAAGCATTGACCGCGGGTGAACCACCCCGCGTTTTGCCGGGTGAATTCCGCCGCCGCCGCCGCGCCGGGCAACGCCACCGGCCACGGGTGCCTCTTCTCCGCCGCGATCTTCAACGGCGCCAGCAGGCCGCGCTCGGCGCTCCCGAAATTGCTGCCCTCACTCGCCAGCGGCACCAAGCGCTCATCGCTGGTGAACCAGTGCGTGGTTGCCAGCAGGCCCGGCGACAGCGCGTCCTTCGCCACACACCAGCGGTACCAGTCCTGCGGCGTCGCGCCGCCCGTGAGCGCCCACGCGAAGGTCTTGGCTTGAGCCCGCCGTCCGCGCTGCCCGCCGGCGAGAAACACCGCATGGCGATATACCTCTTCGCGCGGACCGATGAGTACCCGGCCGTAGCCGGACGAGAGTTCTTTCATGAACAACTATCGCCGCGATGAACGGTTGGCTGCAACCAAGCAGTTTGCCCCACGAATTTCCCGCCTCGCACGGATCTTCTCTGAGGGCTGCGGAACTCCATTGATCACTGTATTTCCGGCAGCTGAAGGCTTCTGATTGTATTGCTCCGTGGGATCCGCGAGCAAAATCCGGCCGGCTTATTGAAATCAATAAAACATCGCCTCACCCAAGGCCATCTCCGGGGTGAGCAAGCGGGCCCCGGCCGTCTGCGTGGTCCGGCCCGTGCCGAGATCCCCGACAAATTCCGCATGGTCCCAGGTCAGATCGGCCTCCCACCGGATGTACTTTCCGGCATCCGCGTACCCGAAGTCCAGGGAGAAGCAGCCCGCACAATCCTCCGGCGAAACGATAAAACTGATCTTTTGGTCGGCCTTGGCCTCCGCGCGCACCAGGCCTTTTTTCACCCAGCCGAGCAGACAATTCGCTTCCGCCGCCAGATCGGCGCGATGCCGGATCTTTACCTGCTGCAGTCCGCCAACGATCAGCGCGGGCGCATAGCGGCTGAGAAACTGCCCGATGTTTTGCCGCAGCGGCAGCGTGCGGGTGTAGGCCAGGTCGCGGACCGCGGAAATATTCGGCCAGGCAAACGACAGCGCATCGGGCGAAACGATCGCGCTGTCGAACATCACGCGCTGGGAACGGGTGAGCAGATAGTGATAGCTGCTGAGCCGTTTGCTGGACGTAAAATGATGCGCCCAATAGTACACGGGCAAATCAGTGGAAAGACAGACGGTCACCTGATCCTGCAGAAAAGACTTCGCCGCGGGCGGGTAGCAGAGCGCAACGATCTCGATGCAGCGGGTGTCGTCCTTTGATTTGCCAAGGAAACACTCGCCATAAATCTTCGCGCGCAACTCCACTTTGCCCGCGTCTTCCCGGAGCGGGCACAGCACGACCACCCGGCACGGGTAGCGCTGGGCGAAGCGCACGGCGGTGCGAAACTGCGCCAGGGCCTCCGCAGTCGTGGTGCCGAGACCCAGGTGCAGCACGAGATTGAGCTGCATGGCCTTTTGCTCCTCCGCCGCGGTGTCGGCCCAAAGCTGGTTGAAGCCTTTCGCGATGCCGCCAACGGGCACCTCCAGACCGGGCAGAGCTTCAAAATTTTTGGGCATGGGTCAGAGGCTGAAGGCCGGGACGGACCGGCCGGGCCGGCCGTCCATTTTCGCGGCGCGCCCCGCAGTCGCGCCCTAAGTTTGCGGGCAACCTCACGGCTCCCTCCACAAATGGCCGTTCGCCGCCAGGAGGGCGGTCGAAGCCGCGGGCCCCCAGGAGCCAGCCGGATAACTGTCCATTCCCGTGCGACCCTGCGCCGCCCAATACTCGAGCAGGGGCGTGATCAGCTGCCAGGAGCGCTCAGTCTCGTCGCCGCGAATGAAAAGGGTGCCGTCCCCGATCATCGCATCGAGCACCAGGCGCTCATAAGCTTCGGGGGTGTTGGACCCGAAAGTGGTCGCGTAGCGGAAATTCATTTTCACCGGCTGGGTCCGCGTCTCGAGCCCGGGCACCTTCGCGTTGAGGATGAGGCTCAACCCCTCATCGGGCTGGATCTGGAAAGCCAGCGTGTTGGGGGCGAGGTTGAAGCGCTCGGATTCGGCGAAAATATTCCCCGGGGCCCGCTTAAACCGGATGGCGATCTCGGTCACGCGCCGCGCCAGGCGCTTGCCCGAGCGCAGGTAAAACGGC
>CAZAOI010000157.1:0-7822 GCA_964486705.1 uncultured Oleiharenicola sp.
CATCCATCACACCCCGAGGGGTGACGGATGCACCCTGTCGGGCCGACAGGGTCGGGGTTAACCGCGACCAACTCGACTCTGTCGCGAGTGAAGTCGCCTTTCCGCGCTCGTCGGGCGCGGAAAGCGGATGCGTCAGATTGGAAAAACGGTGATGAATCCGGGCTTGATCCAAATGTTCATCAATGTATCCTTTGGTTATGCCAGTCGTCCAAAGAAATCTTACCCTATCCCGGCGCATCTCGACCAGGACCACGATCTCAGCCGCCTTCCAGACGACCCTCGCCGCCGAGGCCGTGCGCGCCCTCAAGCTGCGTCCCGGCATGATGCTCAGTCAGACCGTGGAGGGCGACCGGCTCATCCTGGAGCCCTTGCATGACGTGGAGTCGCTCGCCGGTTCCCTCGGTCGCGGCCGGGCCCCGGTCAGCATCGCGCGGCTGAATGCCGGCACCAAAGCCGCCCTCGCCAGGGCGGGGCGCAAGGGGCTCGTCCATGCCTAAAACCATCGCCGTCGATGCCAGTGTCATTGTCCGCTACCTGACGGGCGATGAGCCCCGGCAGTCCGCTGCGGCGGTAGAGTTGTTTCGCGCCGCCGCCGCCGGCCAGGTGAATCTCATCATTCCCACGTCCGTCCTGCAGGAAACGGTGTATGCGTTGGAAACATTCTACGATGCCACTCCCGAAACCATCGCGCCGAAGCTGGCCTCACTGCTGAGCCTGACCGGCGTGGACTGTCCCGATGCCCGTTGGGTGCTGGATGGCATCCACTGGTATCGCACCAAGAACGCCGATTTCGGCGACGCCCTACTCTGCGCCTACGCCCGGCACAGCCATTGCGAGGTGAGCACCTTCGACCAAGGGTTGATCAAGAAATTTCCCGAGATTGCGGCCGCCGAGCCGGCCAAAGCGAAGACAAAGTAAAGAATCCCCGGGGCAAGCCCTGAGGCATTTGAGCAAACCCACCCAGCCACGGATCCTGTAATTTCGTGCGCGCTAGGAGGAGAAGCCGCGGCCGCCCGTCAGCACGCCGTACACGTTCGGGTCCACCCGTCGCAGCACCGCGCCGCCGATGAACTGATAGGAAACTGGATTTTTGGGGAGGGCATGGTTTGGCGGGAAGGGGTTTTCAATTTGCCGAACCGCTCGGCCCGTGATTCTCTTTCGGGCAAACAGGCCCAACGAATCACCCATGATCCTCGTCGCCTGTTGCGGTGGCTTGGATCGGTCCGGCAACACACACATCGACCCATGCAAAAATACCGCCACCTCCACCTCTGGCTGCTGATTCCTTTCGCGATCACGATCTGGGGATTCTTTCCCTCGTACTGGCTGAAGTTTCCCAAGGCAACCTGGCTCCATCATCTCCACGGGCTCTCCGCGACCGCCTGGTATATTTTCATCATCGTGCAGCCTTATCTCGCCACGCGCGGACGGTTGAAGCTTCATCGCCAGCTCGGCCTGGTCGGTCTGCTGCTCGCCGGCCTCGTCGTCGCTTCCGGCCTGGCGGTAATCCCCGGCAACATCACGACCGCAAAACTCCCGGGAGATATCCCCGTGGTGCCGGACTCTTTTCTTTACGGCATCAGCCTCGTCGATCTGGTCAGCATCATCGGCTTCGCCGTCAGCGTCGTGATCGGGGTGCTCAAGGCCAAACAGCTGGATGATCATGCGATCTGGATGGTCGCGACGATCTTCTGGCCGTTCATGGCCGCCCTCGCCCGCCTGGCCACCTCGCTCACCATCATGGTCCGGGGCGGCCCGGAAGGCGTCACGTTCACCAACGTGGTTTTCTGGCTCACGCTGCCGCTCCTGGGCGTGCTCGGCTACCTGTGCTACCGCATCCGGCGGGCTCACCCCGCGCTGGTGGCGGTGATGCTCGGCCATCTCCTCATGTTCTTCGTCGAGCCGATCGGCAACAGCCAGACTTGGCGGACAATCGCGGAAACCCTATTCAAGACCTGAGATGGGGGGACACGGCACGGCGAGCCAAGGATCAGCCTGCGGGTGTGGAGGGAGATCCCGGCCCGGAATCCATTTAGTGCGCCAACCCCTGCCTAA
The DNA here is from genome assembly GCA_964486705.1 of uncultured Oleiharenicola sp. Classification (GTDB taxonomy): domain Bacteria; phylum Verrucomicrobiota; class Verrucomicrobiia; order Opitutales; family Opitutaceae; genus Lacunisphaera. Next base: position 2,056 of record CAZAOI010000157.1, read on the forward strand.
GCACTTTCAGGACCGCGAGCACAAACACCAGTGCGACGAGCGTGAGCGGCCAGAAGCGGACCAAGGCACGGAGCACATCGCGCGCGCCCTCGCCGATCGCGTCCCAGATCCGGCCCGAAATCCACATGGCCGGAAGGATCAGCACCCCGAGCAGCACACATTAAAATAGCCCTTCCATCTTCGTCACCCGCTCACCGCCCAAGACCACCAGCAGGCCCAAGCCAAGAATGTACCAGGTCACAATCAGGATCGTCTGCGCGACCTCGCCGGGCGTCTTCGCGGCCTGCGCCAGACCCGCCTGCGACGCGTTCCGCCAGTGTCTGGCTCTGGCGGGAATCTCAAAAGGCAATGGCATTGGGCGCACGCGAAAGCCACCGACCGCCCGTCGGGCGATCGGTGGCGGGAATTCGCAGCGGGAAGCCGAAGCTTACGCCCCCACCAATTCGAGCGGCAAGATCACGCTGCAGCTCACCGGAACACCGTTCTCACGGGCCGGAGTGAACTGCCATTGCGAGACGGCGGCGGTCAGGCTCTTCGCGACCGCCCGGTCTTTTGTCGAAACGACCTTGACGTCATGCGGCTGGCCGGCCGCGTCGATGGTCAGAGCGACCTGGATGATCTCTCGCATGAAGCTGCGCGGCAGGTCCACGGGATTCACGACTTTGGCTGGCACGGGGGCGTCGAATTTGGCTGTAGCGAGAGGCGAAACGACAACCTGGGCGAACGAGGAGACGGAAAGCAAACCGGCAAAGATGACGGCGCTGAGGATGGTCTGGGATGTTTTCATGGATTCGATTCCGCGGTGAGCGGAGGATTTTTTTGGTTACTGGTTGCCCCGGGGAAAACCGGAGCGTGATTTTATTTTCAGCGTGTGTGGTGGGCTTATTGCATTGCCCATGCCAACAACACGGCGAGAGCGCGTCTGGTTGCAGGAAATCGAGAAAATAAAAATTCGTTCGAATCTCCCGGCCGAAAACGTTCCGGATTCGAATCCCGTTTTTCCCGCCCGTGGGAAAATCATCGCTGCGCAGGAATGGGGTAGTTGGGCCAGCCGTCGCCGCTGACTCGCCCGAGGGGATCGCGGAGCGGGATTGATTGCCTCCCCGACCCGAGTACCATGGACCTGCCGCCGATGATCCCGCCCACGCACCCGCTCCTGTCGTTTGTCTTGCTCGCCGGCGTCGTCTCCGCGTTCGAGTCGACGAGCCCCGTCGGGATCCAACCTTTTCCAAGTGTCGTGCAGTACGCCGAAGCGCGTGCGCTCCCGCTCGGGAACTTCGAGCTCGCCCCGCCCGCCGAAGCAGCGCGGCCCGGCGACCGGCTCATCGTGCTGTTCGCGATCGAGGACGGCGTAAACTCCCGCCAGTGGCTGGGGGAATTCTGCGCCGCCGCGCTTACCGCACGGGAGGCCAGATCGAAGCCAGGCACCGGCCTGGGCGTCCTCAGCATCCTCCAGTCCTCGTTGAAGACCGATACCGGCCACGAGTACCGCTTCGCCCAATTTCCCGCCGCGCTAGAGATCCGCATCCATGGCCCTTTCGGCAACGACCAGCCCTCCGGCCAAGAACCCGTCGCCACCGAGTCGCGCGTGCTCGTCACCCGCGACTATCTCGTCCACGGACTCGCTCCGATGGCCGAAATCGAGCTGCGGTTGCGCGCCGCCGGGAAAAGATATCCCGATCTATCCTTACTGATAGGAAACTGGATTTTTGGGGAGGGCATGGTTTGGCGGGAAGGGGTTTGACGCTAATGTCAGCAGCTCAGTCCAGCGGCCTTCGCGAGGCGGAGTTGATTGGCGTCGAAACTCAGGAACAGCTTCGGCTTGGCCAGACGAGCGTGGGCGACATGCAAAATGTCGAAAGCGCGGTGTCCACCGGTCGCCGCGTGCAAGACAGAGAGGCGCGCGGCTTCGACGAGGATTTCCCTTAACGGGACAGAGCTGTAATTCCATCGGCCGGAGAGGTGATCCTCGGCCAGGGCTGCGAGGCGTCGCGTGGTTTCTCCCGACGGCAGCAATCCCCTGAACTCGGCCAGGCGGAAAGCGTTGGCCAGCTCGTACTCATTCAGTGGAGAAAGCAGCAGCGGTTGGGCTGCCTTGTCCAGGAGGGCGTTCGCCTCAGCAGTATGGCTGTCCCGGTGGTAGAGAGAGAACAGGAAGCTGGTGTCCGCGCACGGCATGGCGGGTTACCAGTTGCCCGAGGCGTCGTGGATCAGCTTGAGAGTCTCCTCGGCTGACCATGGCTTCTCATTTTGAGTCAATCGGCCGGCGGCGCTGTCTGCCCAGTTCACCTTGGGGCTTTTGCTGCGGGCCGGCACGAGCTTGGCGACGATCTTGCCCCGGCGGGAGATGGAGATCTCCTCGCCCGTCTCGACGCGCCGCAGGAGTTTGGCGTAGTCGTTGCGCAGGGTGCGGACGGTGGCGGTTTTCATTGTGCTACAAGCAATGTAGCACAAGCTAGCAAAGTCAAGGACGGGGCTGGGCGGGACCGATCACGACGGTGAACCACCAATGAGTTTCGCCAATGAGCGAAACCTTGGCTCACTCCTTCGACTCATCGTCCTCGGGGTGGGCTCCGGGGAGTCTGCTGATCGCAGACTGGGAATTCCGCCTGCAGTTTGCGGCAAGGGCTGGCCCGGAAGTCCCGCCAGGAGAGAAGAGTGTCAGGGGCGGGTGTCCCATGGGTTAAGACTGGCACAGTGGCTCCGTCACAGACGCTGATCGGCGAGGGGACTAAAAGACTTAGAACGTGTCCACGGGGCTCGCGCCACAAACGACAAAGCCTGGCCCATTTGTCTTATCCTGCGGGAAGTCAGGAGGTATTAGGCTGTCTGTCGCCGCCGCAGCCAGTTCCAGCCGGCACGCAGAAACAAGACGACCAGAGCTATGAATGCCATGCTCGCTGCAGCACTTTTCAACCTGGTCCATCGACTGGCGTTTTCGACCATGGCATCCGTCATCATGTCAGGACCCGCGCGTAGAAGGACCGCGACGGACATGTTCTCCAAATAATCGAACGCTGCCGCCAGAACCGCGATTGCGGTCAACGCCCACGCTAGCCAGCCCTTGACCAGTAGTCGGAAAGCCAGCGTCAGCACCACTGCGAGAAGCACCGGATAGGCGGTGTCCAGTCGATGTTGCACATTCAGATAGTAGGCACGTCCTTCTACACCGAGCGCGGCCACGAGCGCCCGTGCCTCCACCGGCTGGTAGCCCATCGGCAGTAAATCAAAAGCAACGCGACCCCCGGCCGCCTGTTGCAGGTGGGGCAGTGACCACATAATCACAGTCAGGTAGACGGCCATCGCCAGGATAAAGAAGGCCCAGAGACTCTGTGCGGTGCGACTCATGGAAAAATGGAAATTATGGAGGGGGAACTGGAACTTCAGCGGGATCGAATCCGGAAGGGGATTGCCGGGCTGCAGCCCCGGTACCTGACCAGTAACGACCCGCCCCCTACGTTTGCTTCACCCCACGGCGTTGATGCCGCCGGATTTCGCGGCTTCTTTCACGAGCTTCATCGTGGCGGCGAGATTCAGATCCTCGAGTTTCTTAAAATTGATGCAACTGCGGCCGGTCTTCACCTGGCCCAGCTTCGCGGCACTCCGCTCGACTAGGTAGCCGCCCTCGCCGCCGACACAGATGTGGAGGGCGTAGCCGGTTTTCCCTGCGGCGAGACCAATGAGGAACCAGTCGCCCTCACGACCGCTGGCCGACTTGTAGTGATATTTGCCGTAAGCGATGAGGGGTCCTCCCATGCCGGACATGATGAGCGGCGCGAGCTTCGGCACGGCTTTGCGGATGGCCTGATGCAGGGTCGTCATCGTGGCACGGCGCTCGACCGGGAGGGTGGCGAGGAATTCGTCGAGGGTGGGGAGTGTCTTGGGCATGCGGCGAGGCTGGGCGTCTGCTGCTCAGCGGGCAAACCTGAATCAGCGGCGCGCGGGTGCGGCGGCGGGGCGCGTTCACTGACCGCACTTTCAATGATCAAACCATGGCCCATACCGCTTAGCCCGAACGCAGGCTGAATCACGGCGTTACCTTAAATTATCGCCATCCCATCGCTCGTAATGATTAGCGCCAAATAGCGTGGATTAGCGATTACTGATAGGAAACTAAATTTTTGGGGAGGGCATGGTTTGGCGGGAAGGGGTTTATTTGCAGTCCGCTGTTGGCGCGGGCGAATTTTTAGGCGCGCGAAGATCGCGAGACCGGTGAGATCGTTGTGAACCTGAGCCGCCTATTCGAACGCTCGCCTCCGGAGCCGGCGCGGGATTGGACATCAGACGCTTATCTGGATCGGGTGCAGGTAAAGTGACTTAGCCGCCAGTCGATGGAGCGGCCTCTGCGTGTGTCGTCGTGCGCTTCTGCGGTGCGACGCTCTTCCAGTGTAAGAAAATTTCGGCAAACAACAATGGAACTACCCAGCAGGCCCAGCCGACCGACGCCAATTTCCCCCGCCCCAAGCCGTTCAACAGTTCCCATTTCACCAAGTAGCGGAAGGCGACGAAGCCAAAGGTTACGATGTAGCTCCGAATCATCCAATCACGGTGAGCGTCGAAACGCCGATTGCGGATCGCAATCAGGGCCATGCCGAGTGTCACCCACCACGCCACGCCGAGGAAGAAAAGGCTAAATCCGAAGTCAGGAATCGACGCTCGGAAGGCCAGCACGAACGAAGTCGCGCCGCCCAGCAGGATGCCCAGCGCATACGTGTAACCGAGCAGCCGGTGTAGTTTGGGCTGGCGGAGCTTCAAGCCGGTCCAAAATTGAAATGGACCGAGCAGGAGAGCCAATGTCCCGCCGGCAATGTGCGCCAGGAGCCACCCACGATTTGGCCAATAGCGGCGGAAGACCGACTCATCGAAGTGCAGGAAGTAACGGAGCGCGGCATCGAACCAGAAATACATGCCGACGGAAAACAGCGCCAACAATACGAGGGCGAGGGGCAGTCGGGAGCGGGTGTTCGAGGCAATCATGGGAGTGGAAGGTGCAACAGCTGGCGGCGTCGCAGGGAGCTTACTGATAGGAAACTGGATTTTCAGCCACGTGCGAAGCGCGTTGCGCTGTGATGATCTTGATCGGCCTCTTTCTCATTTTGGTTGGAGTAATTTTCGTTTGGCCTCTTCGAACTCAGCGTCTGATATGAGGCCTCGTTTTCTTAGGTCGTCGAGTTTCATAATCTCGGTGTAGAAATCCGCTTCCTTTTCTTTCTTGGTCTCATCTTTCACGGAGACGTGAATGTCCTGAGCAACTGCAATACTTTGGTCGGTCTCCGGAAGCGCGGGCCTACCGATTGCAGGGTCGCCCGGCTTGAGCGCGCGGAACACGAGGTCTGCGTTTGGCGCGCTTCGACCTAACTCGCCGGGACGCGCCTTGAATGAAACTGGAACCATGACCAAGCCACGCTTCGCACAAAAATCGTTGGCTTTCTTATAGACGTTTTCGCGCACACTGGCTGTCCCAAAACCAGCGCCACTGGATGTCACCATATAGGTGTCTGGGCCTGATGAAATCACATCGGATGTCGAGCATCCGGAAGTGAGGGCGAATATAATAGCTGAAAGTGAAACGATAAATGTTGGATATTTCATTAGGGTATTCTTCCGCCGATCAGTGTTATTCACCGCAACTGGGTTGAGCTTTAGCTTTTGCGGTCATGGGTTGGGAGGAAACGAGATAAATGCCTCTGACTCAACAACCGAGTTTCTCGGGTTGAGCTTTTGCAGAGCGGTTTTACTGATAGGAAACTGGATTTTTGGGGAGGGC
>CAZAOI010000158.1:0-7810 GCA_964486705.1 uncultured Oleiharenicola sp.
CCTGCGACGCATGGTGAACCCGACGGGCGGCCAAGAGGTCCGTTGGGCCAACGGCCCCTTCCCCCAAGCCAGGCTTTTCTCACAAATCCCGTTCCCGATCAGGGCAAAGCCATTGCGACGCCATGACGAAGGCGCCCGTAAATCACTGAGGCCTCATACAGCTGGCGTCGCGAGCTTCCAGATGAAATCAGGTGCAAGTCTTTCCTCGCGATGAGTGGAAAACCAGCAGCGCCGTCGGCGATGCCGTTGAAACGAGCGCATGGCAGGGTGGAACCCGGCCTCCGGACGGGTTGGCTTGAAAGCCGGAGCGGCCAGCGCGTCCGGAGGCCGCGCTCCACCTCATTCTCCGGCCTGGTCCCGGCTCAGCCGGCCGAACCGGCTGCGGCCCGCTTGCGCTTGCAGATGGGGCCCCAAGCCTTTCTCTCTTCCCATGCGCAGACGGCTTTCCCTTCTTTTACCTTTGGTCGCGTTCTCGATTCTGGCGGGCGGGTGCGGTCCGCAAAAAAACGCCACCGCCACCGCGGCCAGCGGTGCACCGGCGAGAAAAGTCCTTAATTTCGGCAATGGCGCCGAGCCGCAGGACCTGGATCCGCAAATGGTCACGGGGTCACCCGAACATCGGCTGGTCGACACGTTTTTCGAGGGTCTGGTGGCCCAGGATCCCCAGCTCAACATCGTCCCCGGCGTGGCGGAGCGATGGGATGTCTCCGCCGACGGTCTCGTCTATACGTTTCATCTACGCGCCAACGCGCAGTGGTCGAATGGCGAGCCGGTGACCGCGGATGACTTTGTGCAAAGCTATCAGCGCATGCTCACGCCAGCTCTCGGCGCCCAATACGCCTACATGCTCTGGCGCGTCGCCGGCGCCGAAGACTACTCCCGGGGCAAAATCTCCGATTTCACCCGGACGGGCTTCAAAGCCCTCGATCCGCGCACCCTGCAGCTCACGCTGCGGCAACCCACCCCCTATTTTCTGCATGCCCTCGGCTTCTACCCGTGGTTTCCCGTGCACATTCCCACGCTGCGCAAGTTCGGCGCCCTGGAAAACAAATTCACGGCGTGGACCCGGCCCGAGAACTTCGTCGGCAACGGCGCCTACGTGCTCAAGGAATGGAAGCCGAATCAGAAGATCGTCGCGGTGCGCTCCCCGACCTACTGGGACCGCGACCGGGTGAAGATCGACGAGATCAACCTGTTCCCGATCGAATCATCGGACGTTGAGGAAAAAATGTTTCGCACCGGCCAGCTCCACATCACCAATGAGGTGCCGCTCACCAAGATCGGGGTCTACCAACGGGACAACCCCGAATCCCTCCGGCTTGATCCTTACAGTGGCGTCTACTTCTTTCGCTTCAACGTGCAGCGAAAACCCTTCGACGACGTCCGCGTCCGCCGCGCCCTGGCGCTGTCGATCGACCGCGAGAGTCTCGTCCGGAACGTGACCCGCGGCGGCGAACAACCCGCCTATCAGCTGGTCCCGCCCGGTCTCGCCGGCTACAACAGCCGCCACCCCTTCAAGGCCGACCTCGCGGAGGCCCGGCGGCTTCTGGCGGAAGCCGGTTATCCCGACGGCCGGGGGTTTCCGAAAGCCGAACTGCTCTACAACACCCTCGAGAAGCACCGCGTCATCGCTGAAGCACTGCAGCAAATGTGGCAGCGCAACCTCGGCATCACCATCAGCCTCTACAATCAGGAGTGGAAGGTTTACATGGATTCGCAGCATGCGACGAACTTTCAGTTTATGCGCGGCGGATGGATCGCCGACTATCTGGACCCGCACGTCTTCTTCGATCTTTGGGAGACCAACGGCGGCAACAATGACACCAATTGGGGCGATCCCGCCTATGACCGCCTGCTGCACTCCGCGCTCAGCGCGCGCAACACCGCCGATCGCTACGAGATTTATCAGCAGATGGAGAAAATCTTCCTCGAGGCGATGCCGGTGATGCCGATCTATTTCTACACCTACGCCCGGCTGGTGAGCCCGAAGGTCAAGGGGTTCATCACGACGCCCCTCGACAATTTTCCCTGGAAGTACGCCGACCTCGAACCTTGAGGGGTGGCAACAGGCGGCAGGCCTTGGGTCTTGGAGTTTGGCCCCGAGATCGAAGTCCCCGTCGGCGAAACAACCCGGAGGCCGCCAGCTGGTCGCAGGTGGAACTAGGCGGCGGCCATCACCGTCGGACCCCAGGGTCTTTTGTTTTGGGTCGGCTCCACTGGGGACGCGGCGCCTCCGCCGAGTTTTGCCCAAGCCCCGCGCCGAGGGCGGCGCGGCTCCGGTTCTTCTAAAACAAAAAGCGCTGCATCGACCCCGGGATCTCAAAGGCCGGCGAAGAATTGGCGCAGCAGGATCGGGATATTTTCCCAGAAAATCAACAGGACGCCCATGAGGGAGCCGCCGGCGATGATACCCGATGCCACCGGATAATTGTAGAGGTCGGCAAACACCGGCCACTTGCGCTCAATCATCCAGCCAATCATCCCGCCAAGGAAGAACCGAAAGCCGTAATACCAGTGAAAGGTCCACGCCAGGCCGATGCTCGCCGCCGAGGGAATCCACGTCGCCTGCTTCGGCATCAGGCGGGGGCCGCACCGTCAGGATGATGCCGACCGAGGAACCGATGGCGATCGACCAAACCTTGCTCGGCTCGAGCGACTCAAAGCCCCGGCTCAACGCGGATTCGCCCCGAGGAGATCGCCACTCTTCAGGTCGGTCAGCAGGTCCGCCGAGGAGATGGCCGCGCTGGAGGTGATGTTCGCGCTCATCACATTGATGTTCATGTTGCCCGGGCTGTCGCGAGCACGCTCGCTCCCCCAATTTCGACTGCCGCAATCCGGCTGAGTCAAAAGGAGAGCACTTGCTCAGCATCCGCTTCCCAATTGATCCCCAAAAAAAATCATCGGAGTCCGGGCAGGTTCGTTTTTGACTCGCGCCGAAATGGGAAAATGGGCATCGGTCTCACTCCCGTTTTGTTTTCCGAAGTCATTTCCTCCCTCGTCATTCCCCCATGAAGCGTCCCCTTGACCGCCGTGATTTCATCAAAAGCTCCGCCTTGCTGGCGGCTGGTTTCGCCCTGCCGGGGCTGAGCAGTTGCGCCTCGGCCCCGAAGCGAAAGGCGCGTCGCCCGAGTGCGGCGAATCGGATGAACGTAGGCTTGGTAGGCTACGGCACGATCGCCCACTCCACGACTCCGAATTTCCTCGCCGACCCCCGGGTGCAGATTGTGGCCGTGGCGGATCCGGTGGCCGATCTTGGAAACTACGGCTATAAGGGTGAGTTGAACGGCGGACGCCTGGTGGGCCAGCGGATCGTGGAGGAGCATTACGCGCAGCAGGAGAAGGGCACCTACAACGGGTGCCGGGTTTACGAGGATTTCCGCGAGATGTTTGCCCGCGAGGATCTCGATGCGATTGTGATCAGCACACCTGATCACTGGCATTGTGCGGTGGCGGTGCTGGCCGCCCGCCGTGGCTTGCATATTTATGGCCAGAAGCCCCTGGCACTGACGGTGGGCGAAGGGCGCCGCATGGCAAATGAAGTGAAGGCCAACAACATCACTTGGCAGACGGGCAGCCAGCAGCGGAGCAGCGTCTATTTCCGCACCGCCGCCGAATTTGTCCGCAACGGCCGCATCGGCAAAGTCACCGGGATCAAGGTTGGCCTGCCAGGCGGGCATACCGACTGGTCGAAGTTGGCGTCGCGAACCCAGGTCGAGAAAGTGCCGGCGGGAGTGAACTACGATCTCTGGCTCGGCCCTGCGCCCGAGCAGCCCTATGTGCCGGCGCTGTTTCAACTGAATTGGCGGCATAACTACGCCTTCTCGGGTGGCATGATCACGGACTGGGGCGCGCATCATCTCGATATCGTCCAATGGGCCCTCGGCATGGACGGGAGCGGCCCGCAGCGGGTTGAAATCCGCAGTGCCAACCTGCCTCCCGAATCGGCGCTGTACAACACCGTGCCCGACTATGAATTTGACGTGATTTACGGGAGCGGGGTGCGGGTTAACGTCTCCAACAAATTCCCCAATGGCATCACTTTCATGGGCGAGGATGGCCGTTCGGTGTTTGTCAATCGCGACGGCATGGACACGACGCCGAAGGAGTTGCGCCGGGAGAAAATCAAGGAAGGCGAGATCCGCCTTTACGAGAGCCGGCTGCACGAGAGGAATTTCGTGGACTGCATCTACAACCAGACCGAGACCATCACCCCGATCGAGGTGGGCCACCGTTCGATCACCGTTCCCCACCTCGCGAACATTGCCATCCGGCTTGGCCGCAGCTCCCTTGATTGGAATCCGGCGAAAGAGCGGTTCGTCGCCGACGCCAAGGCCGACGCCATGCTGCAGCGGCCGATGCGGGCCCGCTATGCGGTGTGAGGAGTGAGGTCACCGAACCGGGGGTTTGCCGAGGCCTGCCCAGGGCCGTTAGCCCAGACAAAGTCGGCCCGACAGGGTGCATCGGTCACCCCTCCGGGGGTGATGGATGCAGGCTGGTGGCCCATTGACGCGCCGGTGAGGGGAATCAAAGCCTGGATCGGACGGTGATGATTTTGCCTCGATCAGCGCCGATTCGCGGTTCGCAAATGCTGAATTCATCTTAAATTCCGCAGAAGAATTGGCCACAAAAAGCACCAAAAACGCAAAAACAGAGAGTGGTATTAGATTGGTCACAGAAAGACATTCACCCGGTGGGTGAGTCTGCACGTGAGCGCATGGGATTGTTCTTTCCTCTGGGTTCTCCGCGACCTCTGCGTTTTAACTGCGGTTTCTAGGTTCAGGATGATCCGCTTTTCATCAGAATTCAGGAGGGCGTCTGCCCATTGGTGACGAAGCGACAAAACGAAACTACCCGCCCGCAAACACCGGTCGGAAGCCGGCCTCAGTGAGGATGCGCGCGACGACTTCGCGCCGGTCGCCTTGGATCTCGATCCGGCCGTCCTTCACGGTGCCGCCGGCGCCGCAGGCGTTCCGCATTTTCTTCGCGAGCTGCTCTTTTTCTGGCAGGCCGATTCCAGTGAAATTCGTGACGACCGTCACCGTCTTGCCGCCGCGCCCGGCGGTTTCGCGCAGGATGTCCACCCGGCCGCGGTTTTTCGCCGGCCCAGTTTCTTGGGCGGGAGCGAGCTTGCCCGTGACGGGAGTCGCCGACGTCGGCAACCCCGCGGCACTCAGCGCGCCAAACGGATTTTGCCCCAGCGCTTGCCCGCCGCCGGTCGGAACCTTGTCGGAGCCGTGGCTCATTGGTGTCCCCCACAGCCCCCGGGCGGGGACGCCGGCCGCGCGGTGAGTTCATCGGCGCCACCCAGATAGGCCAGCGCCTTGGCGTAGCTGCGTCCGGCCAGAAAATGCACCAGCTGCGGATGCAGCTCGTCCCGGTGCGCCGCCAGTTCGGCCTCCACCTGCGTGAGCGCCGCGGAGATCGCCGGGCCATCAGAGTTTTTTATCCCAGCGAGGAGCTGGATAAGGACGGCTTTGATTTTTGTTTCAATCATGAGATGATAAAGTCCTTAAACATTACGACTCCGCGACTTGATCACGGCCAGTCTTTTTCAGAAGAAAGGAACCGGGGCTTGAATCAACTTGTGTCGGTCGGCCCAGAATGTTCCCTTTGCCCTCCCATTCCTACTATCGCCCTCGGGTAGAGGCAAGCCACCTTCCACGTCTTTTTGTCCCTCCCGTCATGATTCCCGTTTCTGTCTCCGCGAACGCCAACGCCGGTCTGATCGAAGAATATTATCAACGCTGGCTCGACAACCCCGAAAGTGTCGACCCGACCTGGCGCGCATTTTTCCAGGGCTTCACCTTGGGCAACAGCGGGCAACCGCCCACGGGCGCGACCGCAACCGGCAGCCCCGTCGTCATCGACAGTCTCAAGCAGGCGCATGTCCACTACCTGATCAACGCCTACCGGGCCATCGGCCACACCCAGGCGCACCTGGATCCGCTCAGCGGCCCGCCGGCGCCCGAACCCCGACTGCAGCTTTCCCAGTTCAACCTGGGCGAGGCCGACCTCGACACGGCCTTCGACACCGGGACCTACCTCGGCGGCGGGCAGATGAAACTGCGCGAGATCGTCGCCGCCCTCGAGCAGACCTATTGCGGCCCGGTGGGCGTGGAATACGCGCACATTCAGGACACCGATTGCCGCCGTTGGCTGCAGGAGCGGATCGAGTCGACGAAACTCCAGCCCAAATTCACCAAGGCGCAAAAAGTCCGCATCCTGCGGCGCGTGCACAAGGCCGAGTTGTTCGAGAAATTCCTCCACACGAAATACGTCGGCCAGAAGCGTTTTTCCCTCGAGGGCGGCGAGACCGTCATCGCGGCGCTCGATGCGGTGATCGATCACTGCCCCGGCTCCGGCATCGAAGAAATCGTCCTCGGCATGGCCCACCGCGGCCGCCTGAACGTGCTCTGCAGCGTGATGCGAAAGTCCTTCGACCTGCTCTTCGAGCAATTCTCGGAAAACTACATCCCCGATACCGTCGCGGGCGACGGCGATGTGAAGTACCACCTCGGCTACGAGTCGATTCTCACCACCACGTCGGGCAAGAAGGTCGAGGTCCGCCTCGCCGCCAATCCGTCGCACCTGGAGATCGTCAACCCCGTGGTCGAGGGCAAGGCCCGCGCCCGCCAGCGCATCCTCGGTGACACCGTCGAACGTCGGAAGGTCATGCCGCTGCTGATCCACGGCGACGCCGCCGTCGCCGGCCAGGGCATCGTGGCCGAGACGCTGCAGTTTTCCCAGCTGCCCGGTTATCGCACCGGGGGCACGCTGCATTTCGTGATCAACAACCAGATCGGCTTTACGACCGACCCGCACGATTCGCGCTCGACTCGCTATTGTACCGACATCGCCAAGATGATCGAGACGCCCATTTTCCACGTCAACGGCGACGATCCCGAGGCGGTGTGCATGGTGGCGCAACTGGCGGTGGACTTCCGGGTGCAATTCAAGCGCGACGTGTTCATCGACATGTATTGTTACCGCAAGCACGGCCACAACGAGAGCGACGAGCCGTCCTTCACCCAGCCGGCGCTCTACCGCAAGATCGCCGCGCACCCGCATGTTTCCGCTCTCTACACCAAGCGGCTGATCGCCGCCGGCAGCCTCACGCCCGAGGAAGGCGAAGCGATCAAGACCGAGTATTCCGCCGCCCTCGACGAGAACCTCGGCAAGGCCAAGGCCCGCGAAGCCGCCAAGGTCGAAAAGCGCCAGGCCGCCATGACGGATGCGAAATACACCACCCATCCCTTCAAGGGCTCCACGGCCGTCTTCCAGCCCGCCTTCAGCCACACGCCGGTCACGACCGCCGTCAGTGCGGCGACGATCGATCAAGTGGTCCGCGCCCTCACGACGGTGCCCGCCGGCTTCAAGGTGCACTCCAAGATCAAGCGCTTCATTGATGGTCGCGCCGAAGCGCACAAGAACGGCGGTCCCTACGATTGGGGCATGGGCGAGGCCCTCGCCTTCGGCACCCTCCTGCTGGACGGCCTGCCGATCCGCCTGAGCGGGCAGGATTGCGAGCGCGGCACCTTCACCCACCGCCACTCGGTGTTCACCGATGTCGAATCGGGGGCCCGCTACACGCCGCTGAACCATGTGGCCGAAAAGCAGCCGCACTTCTGCGTCTACAATTCCCTGCTCTCCGAAGCCGCCGTGCTCGGATTCGACTACGGCTACTCGCTGGATTACCCGGAGATGCTATGCCTCTGGGAAGCGCAATTCGGCGACTTTGCCAACGGCGCCCAAGTCGTCCTCGACCAGTTCATCGCCAGCGGCGAATCAAAATGGCAGCGCTGCAGCGGCC
>CAZAOI010000159.1:0-7771 GCA_964486705.1 uncultured Oleiharenicola sp.
TTCTTCAACGCCTACTTCTTCATCGGCTACCTGATCGGCATCGCCTTCTTCGGCCTCTTCCAGGCCATCTTCATGGCCAACGCCGGCGGCGCCTGGGACAACGCCAAGAAGATCGTCGAGGTCGAGCTCCGCCAGAAGGGCACCGACCTCCACGCCGCGACCGTCGTCGGCGACACCGTGGGCGACCCGTTCAAGGACACCTCCTCGGTCGCGATGAACCCCGTCATCAAGTTCACCACCCTCTTCGGCCTCCTCGCCGTCGAGATCGCCGTGACGATGACCAACCAAAACATCAAGACCGGCATCGGCGTCTTCTTCTTCGCGATCGCCCTCGTGTTCGTCTATCGCAGCTTCTACTGCATGCGCATCCCCGAGGACAACAGCGCCGGGATCTGATTTGACGGACGACCGGCCCGGACCAACGCCGGACTGGCCGTAGCCCGCAACGGCGCCTTTCCCACCCCAAGGCCGCGGTTAACCCCGCGGCTTTTTTGCGCCCATGGCCTTCGGTCGCTTCGCGCCGATCGACCGTAAGAAAACTGATCTTCCGGCACCGGCCGGGAATTTCCCATTGCACAGGTCGGCTGCGCCAGCAGCATCCGCGGTCGGCCCCCGCCCACCATGATCCTATCTTCCCGCCTGCTCGCTCTCCTTTCCTTGGCCGCTCTCGGCTCCACCCCGGCGCTGTTCGCCCAGCCCGTCCTGAAAAAGGACGTGGCCAAAATCTACGCCGAGATTTGCTCCAACTGCCATGGCAAGAATCTCGAGGGCGCCCAAGCCCCCTCGATGCTCGACGACGTGTGGTCGCACGGCGGCGACGATGCGAGCCTCGCCGCCCTGATCAGCAACGGGGACCTAGAGAAAGGCATGCCCGCATTCCACTCCCTCATGACCGAGGGCGACATCCGCACCATGGTCATCTATATTCGCGAACAGCGGGCCACCCAAGCCAGCAAACGCGTGAAGAAAACGGTCCCAGATGGCATCGTCATCGCCGGCGGCGAACGCTTCCGGATCGAAACGGTGGCGGACAAACTCGCCACGCCGTGGTCGATCGCCTTCCTCCCCGATGGGCGCATGATCTTCACTGAAAAACCGGGCCGCGTTCGGATCGTGGAAAAAGGCAAACTGCTGCCCGCCGCCGTCAAGGGCACGCCCGAGGTGCGCGATGAAGGCCAGGGCGGCCTGCTCGAAATCGCGGTGCACCCTCAGTACGCCGAGAATGGCTGGATCTACCTCGCCTACTCCGATCCGGCGAGCGGCCTGAAGGGCAAAGAGCTCAGTGTCTCCGCGATCGTGCGTGGCGTCAGCCTCACCACGCTCGTGCGCGGCCGAATTAAAGATGGGGCCTGGACCGACGAGCAGACCATCTGGAAGGCGCCGCTCGAGTTCTACAAGCCCGGCGGCGGCGTGCATTTCGGCTGCCGCATCGCGTTCGACCGTCAGGGCTATCTGTTTTTCTCCCACGGCGAGCGCGGCCGCGGGCCCGAGGCGCAGGAACTCGCCCGGCCCAATGGAAAAATCCATCGGATCCACGACGATGGCCGGATCCCGGCTGACAACCCCTTCGTCAATACCCCTGGCGCCTTTCCGTCGATCTGGAGCTACGGCAACCGCAACCCCCAGGGACTCGATTTCGATCCGCGCACCGGAATCCTGTGGGAGTCCGAGCACGGCCCGCGCGGCGGCGACGAGCTCAATATCATCCGCGGCGGCCGCAACTATGGCTGGCCCGTCATTACCTACGGCATGAACTACGACGGCTCGGCGATGACCGACAAGACCGCCCAGGAGGGCATGGAACAGCCGATCACCTATTGGACCCCGTCGATCGCGGTCTGCGGCATCGATTTCTATGAGGGCACCGCGTTCCCGCGCTGGACCGGCAATCTTTTCGTCACCGCGCTGGCGCATCAGGAACTGCGGCGCATCGTCATCGAGGGCGAAAAGGTCGTCAGCCAGGAGGTCATCCTGAAGGACATCGGCCGCTTGCGCGACGTCGCCAGCGGCCCCGACGGGGCGATCTATGTGGCCGTCAATGATCCGGGCCGGATCATTCGGCTGGTCCCGGTGAAGTAGCCGGCGTCTGGTGTAGCGGCAGGCGTCTCTGCCTGCTGGAAGGCAGAATGGAGGCGGGGCCATCAGCCCCGCGAGGTTTGTCATTCTGAACGCAGTGAAGAATCCATCAGGATTTGGACAGCATTTCTTGGGCATCGAACACGCAACTGGATTCTTCGCTCCGCTCAGAATGACAGGTTTTGAGAGGTTAATGGATTTGAAAACACTCCCTGATAGTCCGGTCTCCAAACCAACCTTAGCCCCGGCTACCTCTGGGCTGGCGGTTGGCGCTCTTCACTGAGTTCGATCAGGTCAAACGACGTGCATGCCGGGTGGTCCGCCATGCCCGCCTCCTGCTTGATTTTTTTCAGGTAGCTGGTCACCCGGTCGTTCCAGCCCAGCTTGCGCGCGTGTTCGTTCCACACGTGGCCCTGAGCGCGGTTCGGCCGAAGCCCGCGCGCGAAAATCCATTCGACGATCTCGGCGTCCGTCCCGCCCTCCTTCACCCGCGCCTCAACGTCCTCGAACTTGACGTTGAGGAAACCACAAAGCTGCCCATCGAGTCCGACCGTAAGGCCGTAATTGCGCAGGAAGCCTTCGGGCAGCTGGCCGGCTTGCATCAGCCGGATCTTGTCGAGCATCCGGCCGAGGTGATGCAGATCACCGGCGGTGCGATCGTAGGGGGAACGGAAGTTTTCGATGCGCGGCATGCCGGCAATCAAACGGCTGCCGTGGATTTGGCGAAATGAATCGGCGGGCTCCCGACTCCCTCGGAGTGCGCTCCGCGGCCCGCAAAAAAGGCGCGGGCTTGGCAGCCCGCGCCTCGTGAAAGCTAAACCGGGACTGCGCCTTAGAATTTCAGGCTCAGCTTGGTGTAGTAGAACACGCCGTTGAAGCCGAACGGCGAAATGCTGTTGTAGGGGAAGATGCCGACGTTGTCGGTGCCGTTGAAGACCACGCCGCCGACAATCTTCGAGCGCAAATTCTCCTCGGGATAGACATCGAACAGGTTGTTCGCGCCCACGGAAACGGAGACATTCTTGTTGTAATGGTAAGTCACATCGAGGTCGGTCAGCCACTTGGGACTGAAGGTCTGGATGACCTGCTTGCTGGTCGTGGTGCCGCCAACGCTGCCGGGGACGGCAGGGGCGAACTCAACATCATAGCCCGGCGTCAGGGCATCGATCTGCGCCTGAGTCGCGCTCGTGAGCGCAACGAGCGAGACCTCGCCGTAGCGCACCTCGCGGGCGAGGATGGAAAACTTGCCGATTTCCCAGCCGACCGACAGGTTGATGTTGTCCTGCGGCTGGCCTTTTTCCAAACGGATCGTTTCCGCGAGGTCGAAGAGCGGGGTCGTGGTGATGGCCGCGAGATTGGCCGGCGCTTGTTTGACGCGAGTGGCCTTGGTGGTGTTGTGATTGTAGCCGCCCGTGAACGTGAACTTGCCCAGGTCGCTCGTCTTCCAAACGTAGCGGCCGCTCACATCGATGCCCTTGGTGGTGGTGTCGACCGCGTTGGTGAAATAGCGGCCGCCGCCGACGCCGGTAATACCCTGGGCGGCGAGCAACGCGATGATGGGCGCGCCGGTGAAGTTCGAGGACAGCACGATGCGGTCGTCGATCTTGATGTTATAATAGTCAACCGAGGCGGAGAATCCGGAAAAATCCCCTTTGGGAGTCCAGGTGAAGCCCGCGCCGTAGCTGTTCGACTTCTCGGGTGTCAGACTGGTCGAACCGAGCGCGATCGCCGCCGGATTGCTCACCGGGAAGGTGAGAATGTCGAATGGCACGCCGCCGATGAAGTTGGTGGAGGTGGCGCTGAACCATTGCTGCGCCAAGTGCGGAGCACGGAAACCGGTGCTGACCGAGCCGCGCAGGGCGAAGGCCTCCGTGAGCTCCACGCGGGTGGCGAGCTTGACCGTGCTGTTGTTGCCGAAGTCGCTGTAATCCTCAAAGCGGCCGGCGAGCGAAATCAACCAGCGGTCATTCATGTTCTGCTCGAAGTCGACGTAGACGGATTTGGCGTCGCGGTCGTGAGCCCCGGCATCACTGGGCTTGAAGCCCGGAAACACCTGGGCGCCAACCGCGGCCAACGCGCCATTGCTGGGACCGCCGATGATGGTCACACCACCATTGCGGTAGGAGTCTGGCTCGCCGGCCCCGATGGTGTATTCCTCGGAGCGAAACTCCACGCCGGTGGCGAATTTCAGCGGGGTGGGCATGCCCGCGTTGAACGACGTGGTGACGTCGAAATTGGTGGTCCACTGGGCAAACTTCAACTGGCCGTCGTAGAAGGCGGTCGGGCTGGCGTTGCCCAGCGTAACGTTGGCGGAGTTCGAGGTGCGGTAGTCGAGTTTGTTGGTGCCATAGGTCGTGCTGAGGTCATAGTTCCAATTGGCCGTCTTGCCCTTGACGCCGCCGCCGAAGGAGAGGTCTTCCACGGCCGAATCGATATAGGGCAAAAAGCCGTTCGGCCAGATCGCGCGGACCGTGCGGTCGTCACCCGCGCGGCGGGCGAAGCCCGCGCCGTTCGCGTGGCGGACGCTGGTGCCGCCGAAGAAGTAGAGATCAAGGTCTTCTGAGAGAGGATAATCACCGTTGAGCCAGATACCCTTGTCCTTGGTCATCGGGTCGCCATGGCGGTGGTTGATCCGGTTGACGGTTGCTTCGCGGGGGTCGAGCGTGCTGCCGCTGATCGGACTGAGGCCGGTGCCCGAGCCAAAATTGCCTGAAATGGCCGTGGGGAGACCCGTGGTCGTGCTGATGCCGAAATACTGCTGGCGGGTGTCCACCAGGCTGCGATTGGTCGGGCTGTGGTCCCGCACGTACATGTCGACAAAGAGCGAACCCTTGTCGCCGAGCTTGGTGCCGGCAAAAGCGTCAAGCTTGAAGTCCTCGCCGTCGCCCTCGCCGTTTTGACCGTAGGCGAGAGTCAGACCCCAGCCGGCGTCCTTGCGCAGGATGACATTGATGACGCCCGCAATGGCATCGGAGCCGTATTGGGCGGATGCACCGTCGCGCAACACCTCAATCCGCTCGATCATCGCCGCCGGAATGGCGTTGAAGTCGGTGGACACGGAGCCGCGGCCAATGGTGGTGTTAAGATTGACCAGCGCGCTGGTGTGCCGGCGTTTGCCGTTGATCAGCACGAGGGTTTGGTCGGGGGCCAGACCGCGCAGCGTGGCGGGACGGATGTGGTCCGTGCCGTCCGCGAGCGACGGGCGGGGAAAGTTGAACGAGGGGATGTTCGCCTGGAGCATCGAGCTGGTCTCGTTGTGGCCGCCCTGCTTCAGCTCGGTGCCGCTGATCACATCGATCGGAACCGGGGACTGCGTCACCGTGCGATCGTTGAAGCGGGAACCGGTGGCGACATACGTGGCCAGTTCGAGGACTTCCTGCTTCTGCGCCGGCTCGGCCGGGGCCGCTTGGCCGAAGATCGAAGTGGTGGTGGTGGTCGTGATAAAGGCGAAGAGCGCAAGAGCGCGCATCCGCCGCAGGCTCGCCAAAGGCGTGGCCGGGGTGCCAGAGTTCGTGGTGTTCATACTTGGTGAATTTGTGTGCTTCAGCCTGACAACAGGCTCGCAGGGTCCACGGAGGCTATTTATTTTGAACCCCGGAACAAGTCTGAATCCTCCCCCGCGTCCGCCGAATTTGCAGCTTGTCGCGTCTCCACCCGGGAGAAATCATCGCCCCATGCAAACCACCCCGCGTTTGATCTCCTCGGTGTTGAGTCTGGCGTTGGTTCTCGCCGCCCCGTTTCGCCTGTTCGCACAGCGCCAGGCCGTCGAGGCCGAGCACGGCATGGTCACGTCCGTCCACGAACTGGCCTCTCGGGTCGGCGCCGACGTGCTGCAGCGCGGCGGCAACGCGGTTGATGCCGCGGTGGCCACCGGCTTTGCCCTCGGGGTCGTATATCCCTGGGCCGGGCCGCTCGGCGGCGGCGGCTTCATGATGATCCACCTGGCCGACGGCCGGGACCTCGCGATCGACTACCGCGAGCGCGCGCCGGCCGCCGCCTCCCGCGACATGTATCTCGGCCCGGACGGCAACGTCCTCAAGGGCCCCGGCTCGTCCACCTTCGGCTGGCGCGCGAGCGGCGTGCCCGGCGATGTCGCCGGTTGGGCGCTCGCGCTCGAGAAATACGGTTCGCACAAACTCTCGTGGGCCGAGCTCATCGAGCCCGCGCGCCGGCTGGCCGCGGACGGCCAAGTGATAACGCAGTTCATGGCGTCGCGCTTCCGCAGCCAGGCCGAGAAGCTCGGCGCGTTTCCCGATTCCAAAAAAATCTTCCTCAACGGGGGCGCTCTCTGGCGCACCGGCGATCTCTGGCGCCAGCCCGAGCTCGCCGCGACGCTCGCGCGCCTGCAGAAGAACGGCCCGCGCGAATTCTACGAAGGGGAGACGGCGCACCTGATCGCCGACGCCATGACCCAGAACGGCGGCACCATCAGCCTCGCCGATCTGAAGAATTACACGGCGGTCGAACGCGTGCCGCTGCGCACGCCCTATCGCGGCTACGAGATCGTCACCATGCCGCCGCCCAGCTCGGGCGGCATCGCCCTCCTGCAAATGCTCGCCATGATCGAGCCCTTCAACGTGACGGCGCTCGGGCAAAATTCCGCCGCAAAATACCACCTCTTCATCGAAGCCATGCGCCGCGCCTACCGTGATCGCGCCGAATATCTCGGCGATCCGGACTTCGTCAAGGTGCCGGTCGCCGGCCTGCTGGATCGCGGCTATCTCGCCGGGTTGATGAGAAATTTCGACCCCAACAAGGCCACGCCTTCGGAAGGCCTGGCGCCCGGCCTTCCGGCCGGCGCCGCGGAGAAAATCGACGCGCCGCCAGCCGTCCCCCTTGCGGAATCCACCGAGACCACACACTTCTCGATCGTCGACGCCGACGGCAACGCGGTGGCCAACACCTTCACGCTCAACGGCGCTTTTGGCTCCGGCGTGACGATCCCCGGCACGGGCATCCTCATGAACAACGAAATGGACGACTTCACGTCGAAGCCCGGCACGCCGAACATGTTCCGCCTCATCCAGGGCGAGGCCAACGCCATCGCGCCCGGCAAGCACCCGCTCTCCTCCATGACGCCCACCTTTGTCCTCAAGAACAAGAAAGTCTTCCTCGTCACCGGCGCGCCCGGCGGCTCGACGATCATCAATGCGGTTTTTCAGGTGATCACCAACGTCATCGATTTTGACATGCCCGTCTCCCTCGCCGTCGAGGCCCCGCGCATCCATCATCAATGGATGCCGGATGTGGTGAATTACGATCCCTATGGGCTCAGCACCGACACCATGGAGGCAATGCGCCTGAAGGGGCACCAATTCGAGGAGCGCAACTTCTTCGGCGCCCAGCGCGTGCCCGTCATCGAGCGCTACCCGAACGACACAATGACCATCATGGTCGATCCGACCACCAGCCTCCGGCTCGGCGTCGCGGACTCGCGCAAACCCGACAGCAAGGCCGTCGGCTATTGAGCGGACCGATCAGAGGTCCGCTCGCCACGACCAAGACACCCGGTCCGGCCCGGCAAAAACCGACGGCCACCTTTCGGTTTGCCGTCCTTCCCGGTCGGTCCGGTGGTTCGCGGCTGCGAACCCAGGGCCCGTCGCGCAGCCTCCGCTGCGGCTGGGACATCGACGACCCCTTTTATTGAAGCTTACCCGTAGAAGTGACAACTACGGCTCAATTGGTAGGGCGAGTC
>CAZAOI010000160.1:0-7752 GCA_964486705.1 uncultured Oleiharenicola sp.
TCCGTGGAGGTCATCTCCTCGGTGAGCTGCATCATGTTCTGGTTGGCCTTGAGGTCGGGGTACTGCTCGGAGACGACCATCAGGCGCGACATGGCGCCGGCGAGGCCGGACTCGGCGCCGAGGAGATTTTTCATTGCGCCCGCGTCGGCGGGATTGGCGGCGGCGGTCTGGGAGGCGGCGTAGGCGACATTGCGGGCCTTGATGACGGCTTCGAGCGTGCCGCTCTCATGCTTCATGTAGCCTTTGGCGACCTCGACCAGATTGGGAATGAGGTCGTAGCGGCGCTTGAGCTGGACATCGATTTGGGCGAACGCGTTTTTGAAACGGTTGCGCAGCGCGACGAGCGAATTGTAGATGCCTGCGACCCACAGGCCGAGGACAATGGCGACGAGGAGCAGGACTCCGAGGACGATCAAGACAGCACTCATAGGGTGTAGTTGGGTTGAACTTAACGCCGAGATGATTGGCGGAGGAGGGGAGAAGGCGCGAGAAATAACAGTTTACACGCTTCCGGCATCTTTGGAGTGAAGGGCCGGACAAGGCTGCGCTTGCCACGTGCTCGGGCGGCGGCACACTGTGGCAGTCCATGACGAAAATTGTGCGGTTCATCCTGTTTTCTCTCTGGCTGGCGACCGGCCGTCTGGCCGCCCAGGTAGCGGGCCCCAGTCCCTTGGTCGAGCAATCGGGAGCGGGAGCTTTTGTGCCGGGCCAATGGATCGTGGCGGAGGGTCGGGCCGGCGCGGCCCTGCAAGCCGGTTTTCCGATCACAGCGGCCGCGATCTACCGCGGGATTTTGCTGGAAGCAGCGCTGCCGCCGGAGGCGCGCCAGCGGGTCGTGCTGGCGCTGGTGACGGCGCTGATGGACACCGGTGAGCTGGGCGAAGCGGAAAAAGGCCTGCAGGCGTACGATGGCCCGCGCAACACGGCCTACCAGCTGCGAGTCGGGCTCATCGCGGCCACGACGCGGCGCTTTCCCCAGGCGAAGGCGGCGTTGGCCGCGGGCAAGGTGGAGGATTTGCCGGCGGTGGACAAGGGGTGGTGGTATTTCCTCCAAGGACTGGTCGCCGATGCGGAGAACGACACCAACCGGCGGTTCACGGCGTTTGAGCAAGCGAATGCGGCGGCGGTGTCGGACCTCCAGCGCGCCCGGTTTTCCCTCGGTCTGGAGCAGGCGCGGTTGCGGGCGGGCCAGTTCAATGAGCAGCAGCTGGCGGCGGCGCGCAGCAATATGGAAAGCTTTCAAGGGACGCGGACCGGCTATGATGCGTTGCGCACCTACGCGGCGGCGTTGGCCGGGCTCGGTCGCGCGCCGGAAGCGGAGATGTTGCTCCAGCGGCAGCTGGCGCTGTTGCCGGCCTCCGAGCGGAATGTGGGCGACCAGCTGAGGTTGGTGCTCGGATTGATCGCCGGCGAGGGCAGTGTTTCCGGACAGCAGGCCTTGCGGCAGCTCTTGCGCGAGGGGCAAAAGCCCGAGACCCAGCGGCTGGCCCTGCAACTCCTGGCCCGGGGCGCCAAAACGGCGGCGGCGCGCGAGCAATTGCGGCAGGACTTGAGCGAACTCATCGCGGCGCCGGTCCCGCAGTCGATCATCGAGGATCTGCTTCTCGTCCGGGCGCAGACGGCGTTGATTGACAAGGCCTATGCCGGCGCCGAGGAGGATGCGCGCAGCCTGTTGGAGCGTTATCCGGGCTCTCCCCTCCGCGGCGGAGCGCTCGGGGTGCGGCTGGCCGTGGCGTGGGAATTGAAACGCTACCGCACGGCGGCGGATGTCGTGGTGCAGTTGCGCGGCGTGCTGCCGGAGGGAAGGGAGCGGTCGGAACTGGGCGTTCTGCTGGCCGAGGCGTTTTTTCGGGCCGAGGATTATAAAAATGCGGCGGACGTCTACGCGGCGGCGTTGCACGAGTCGCCCGCGGTGGTCCCGGCGGGGATCTTGATTTTCCAGCATGTGCTGGCGGACATTCGGGCGGGGCAGCTGGAGGCGGGAGCGAAGCTGCTGGATGAGGTCGCAACCCAGGCCGCGTTTGATCCGGTCAACCGGTGGCAGGCGGAATGGAATCTGATGAAAGCCATGCAGGTGAGCGGGCAGGCACCGGCGGCTTATGCGCGGGTCAATCGGTTGCTGGCTGGAGACACGCAGGGCGTGGCGGAGGAATTGCGAATCCGGCTGATGTGGTTGCGCGCGAAATTGTCCTTCGAGAGCAACCAGGCGACCACGGCGCTGCAGCAGACGGACGAGCTGCTGGAATCGCTGCCCAAGGCCGGGCAGCTGGAGGCGGGCTTGCGGGCGGAGGTGACGGGTACCACGCAGTTGCTGCGGGCGCAGGCCTTGCTGGCGCTGAACCGGGCGGAGGAGGGATTCACGAT
The DNA here is from genome assembly GCA_964486705.1 of uncultured Oleiharenicola sp. GTDB lineage: Bacteria > Verrucomicrobiota > Verrucomicrobiia > Opitutales > Opitutaceae > Lacunisphaera. The sequence continues at coordinate 2,365 of CAZAOI010000160.1, forward strand.
GCTGGAAAAATTACGCGTGGACTTTCCCGCGACCAAGGCCGCGCAATACTCCTACCTCGTGCACGCGGGCCATTTGACCCTGAACGGGGACATCGCCGGGGCGCAGGCGGTGTTAATCAGCTTTGTCGACAACAAGGTTTATCGGAACAGCGAATATGCGCCGGTGGCGCTGTACGAGGCGGCGCTCAGTCTGGAGCGACAGGGACTCGACCGGCAGTTGCGCGAAGCCTACCAGTTACTCGAGGAGCGCCTGATCCACGATTATCCGCAGGACGGCTTGGTGTTTTATGCCCGCCTGAAGCAGGGTGATCTGCTGCGGAAACTGAATGACTTTGCGGCGGCCCGGCAGATTTATGAGTATCTCGTCAATAATTACGCCGGCCACCCCGACGAACTGACGGCCGAGCTGCAGTTGGCCGACTGCCTCTTTGCGCAAGGCGCCAACAGTGTCGTGAACTATGAGAGCGCGGCGACACTCTATGAGCGGTTGCGCGACCTGCCCTCGGCGCCGGTGGACCTGCGGGTCGAGGCCGGGTACAAGTGGGGTTTCGCGCAGGCCAAGCGCAGCCAGACAGCGGCCACGCCGTCCGAGCGCGACCAGCAACTCGCCAAGGCGAAAACCGTGCTTTGGTCGGTGGTGGATGCGTTCCTGCTGGATGCGGCGCAGGCGACCCGGCTCGGCGCAAAGGGCCGCTACTGGGTATCGCGTTCGCTGCTCGAACTGGGGCAGATCCATGAGAACGCCGGCAATCTGGACGAAGCGCAGCGGGCCTATCAGCTGATCGTGGACAACAAGCTCGGGGGCACGGTCCAGGCGCAAGCCAAGCTGGCCCGCTATCGCCCGACCGGAGACGCCAAATCATGAGCTTTGCCATTTACGCCCGGACTCCAGCGCGCATGATGCGCCCCATTCCATGACCGCATTCAGCTATAGCATTTTCGCCAAAGGCGGCCCGGTGATGTGGCTGCTCATCCTGTTGGGGCTCGCCGCCGTGGTGATCTTTGTCGAACGCGCGCTCTATCTGCACCGCGGGCAGATTCGCTCCACGGAATTCCTCAACGGCATCAAGAATCTCCTGGAGAAAAACCGACTGATGGAAGCCCTCACCCTGAGCGAAGAAACCCCGGGGCCCGTGGCGCACGTGGTGAAAGCCGGGCTCCGGCATACCGCGGCCGGCGAGCCGGCGCTGCGCTTTGCGATCCAGGAAGCGGCCTTGACGGAAATCCCGATCCTCGAGCGGCGGATCAGTGTGCTGGCCGCCATCGCCCAAATCGCGCCGCTGCTCGGGTTGCTCGGCACCTTGTTGGGGATGATCAAGACTTTTTGGTATTTTAACCAAGGGGGCAATTACGCGACCCCGATCGTGTTGGCGGGCGGCATGTGGGAGGCGCTGCTTACGGCGGCGGCGGGCCTCGCGGTGGCGGTCCCGACCCATCTGGCTCGGCACTTCCTCACGGGGCGGGTGCAGGTGCTCGTGCAGGACATGGAATGGTCCGGCAATGAGCTGATGCGCTTCTTGCTCTGCGACCATCGCCCCGGGGCGGGGGAGAAGAAATGATCACCCGGCCGCTCGATCTGGCTGCGCGTCTGAGCGCGCCGCCGCGGGATCTCGATTTCGTCGCGTGGGTCAATGCCGGGCTGATCGTGTTGTTTTTTGGGCTGTTGGGCTCGCGCTTTGTCCTGGCCCCGGGCCCGTTGATAGATGTGAGCGGGGAGGGCGCGATCGAGCTTCCGCAGGCTGGCTCCATCGCGGAGGGCGGCGGGGTCGCGTCGGTGGTCGTGAGTTATCGCCGGAACAACGTCATCCTGTTCGAGGGCGGTATGTACACGCTGCCGGAACTCCGCAAACATCTCGAAGGTTACGCCAAAGACCATCCCGGGGCGGTGATGCTCGTGCGCGCTGACCGCCAGGTGACGCTGCAGGATTTTCTCGCCTTGTGCGACATGGCTCGAGCGGTCGGTTTCGCCAGCGTGCAAGCGGCGGCCGAACCCAAGGCGCCCACAGACGGGTTGAAGTAAGGTCTTCACCATGCACTTGGGAAAAACAACCAGGAATTTGCGGGTGGTCGCGGGATTGCTCCTGGTCCTCTCGATTGTCGGCGGGTGGTGGTTTTGGACCCGCGCGACGCAGTTGAAGATTGAAGTGGGGGTGAAGCCGAAGGCCCCGTTTGTGCGCCTGGCGGGCTCGGGCCTGACCACCAGCGATCAGGTTTTGCAGGAACGGGCCGAGTATTTCGACCCGACCCCGCTTTTCTTCCCGACCGAGTGGAATTTTGGCCAGCGGCGATTACAGGAGAATCTCCGGCGGGAGCCCGAACAGGTTTTCGGTGTTTTTGAGGCGAAGCTCACCTTCGGGGAGCAAAACTTCAAGAGCTTCGGCTTCGAGAGTGACGCTGCACCCGATCGATTAGTCGACGTCTTGGGACAAGGAAATGAGCGCCCATTGGGAGGCATGGGGCAGATCGACCGGATCGCCTCAACCTTGGATGCCCGCAGCGGACTTCTCGAGGTGAGTGACCTTGCCGACGGTAAGCTTGTTATGACGCAGGTGCTTGCGGACATCACGTTCCCCCGTTCGGACTTCAAACCGGCCGAATTCTTTGCCATCGTCAGTAGCAGCGGATTCGTCGGCGAGCCCGTTTTGGTTAGCGGCTCCGAAGGGGAAACCTTTGATGCTTTCCTGCGAACTTATCTAGTCAGCACATTCCGTTTGGGCGAGCGGCTGAGTCCCGGACGCTATCGACTCGTGGTCGGACCGTAGTTTTTTTGAGAAATTTGCCAGAATCTAGTTGACGGCTAATTTTTGGAGCTATTCTCTGACCATTCTTTTCTAATTTAGTCTGTGTCTTGGTCTGCCCAGATAGCTCAGTTGGCAGAGCACGTTCTTGGTAAGGACGAGGTCGCCGGTTCGAATCCGGTTCTGGGCTCCAGGCAAACGTCGGTGATCTCCGACGTTAATCAAGATCAACATCTTCAACCAACAACAACCTACTCCCGCTTCCCATGGCTAAAGCAACATTCGAACGCAAGAAGCCCCACGTCAACGTCGGCACCATCGGCCACGTCGACCACGGCAAGACCACGCTGACCACCGCAATTCTCTCCGTGCAGGCCCGCAAGGGTTTCGCTGAGATTAAGACCTATGCGGACATCGCCAAGGGTGGCACCGTACGTGACGCCTCCAAGATTGTCACGATCTCGGTCGCCCACGTGGAGTATGAGTCGGACAAGCGCCACTACGCCCACGTCGACTGCCCAGGCCACGCCGATTTCGTTAAAAACATGATCACCGGCGCCGCCCAGATGGACGGTGGTATCCTCGTCGTTTCGGCGGCGGACGGTCCGATGCCCCAGACCCGCGAGCACATTCTCCTGGCCCGCCAGGTCGGCGTCCCGAACCTCGTCGTCTTCTTGAATAAGGTCGACCTGATCGATGACCCGGAGTTGCTCGAGCTCGTCGAGGAAGAAATCCGCGATTTGCTCACGAAGTATCAATTTGACGGCAAGGCAGCCAAGATCATCCGCGGTTCCGCCACGGCGGCGCTTGAGGGCAAGCCCGAGGGTTTGGCCGCCATTCAGACCCTGATGGAAGCGATCGACTCCGATATCGCCGAGCCGCAACGCGAGCTCGACAAGCCGTTCCTGATGTCCGTCGAAGACGTCTTCTCGATCACGGGTCGCGGCACCGTCGCCACCGGCCGAATTGAACGCGGCATCTGCAAGCTCAACGATCCGGTGGAAATCGTCGGTCTTAAGGACACGACCACCACGGTCGTCACCGGCATTGAGATGTTCCGCAAGCTGCTCGATCAGGGTCAGGCCGGCGACAACGTCGGTATCCTCCTGCGCGGCATTGAAAAAGAAGGCATTGAGCGTGGGCAAGTCATTGCCGCCCCGAAGTCGATCAAGCCGCACAAGAAGGCCAAGGCCGAGATCTACGTTCTCTCGAAGGACGAGGGCGGCCGCCATACGCCGTTTTTCAACGGCTACCGCCCTCAATTCTACTTCCGCACCACGGACGTGACGGGCATCGTCAACCTGCCGACCGGCGTCGAAATGATCATGCCGGGCGACAATATTGCGGTTGAGATCGACCTCATTGTCCCGATCGCGATGGAAAAAACGCAGAAATTCGCTATCCGTGAAGGCGGCCGCACCATCGGTGCCGGTCGTATCACCGAGATTATCGAATAAGCGTCTTTCACCAACTTCAGCCTGACGCTGCCGGGGCTCCTTTGGGAGTCCCGGCTGTGTCGTCTAAAAGAAATAATCACAGGGGTGTAGCTCAACTGGTAGAGTAGCGGTCTCCAAAACCGTTGGTTGGGGGTTCGAGTCCCTCCGCCCCTGCCACTTTCGCCCAATTCCACACATGGCCAATCCTTTCCGCACCACCCGCATCTTCTTTGGCGAACTCATTGACGAGTTGAAGAAGGCCAGCTGGCCCACGGCCAGCGAGCTCAAGGATTCGACGATTGTCGTGATCGTTGCCTGCTTGTTGCTCGGCCTGTTTACCAGCATCAGCGATTTCTCGCTTTATCAAGTGATCGATCTTTTCACGTCTTGGGTCAGCTAACTCAACCGTACCGATGACCGCCCCGACTTCCACGCCGACCAGCGCCCAATGGTTCGCCCTGCACACCCTTTCCGGTCAGGAGAACAAGGTTAAGAATTATCTCGAGAAGTTCAAGAAGGCCGAAGAGCTCGAGGATTTTATCTTCGAGGTGCTGTTGCCCACGGAAATCATTTCCGAGGTTAAAGGGGGCAAGAAGTCGACCAAGGTGCGCAAACTCTATCCAGGCTACGTGTTCATCAACATGTGCCTCTTCGACGAGGAAAAAAAGGTCGTCATCAAACCTTTCTATTTCGTCAAGGATGCGGCCGGCGTCATCGGCTTTGTCGGCGGCGATCATCCCGCCCCGCTGCGCCAGACGGAGATCGACGAAATCAAAGCCCGCCTGGCGGCCGCCTCCGGCAAGGAAATCCCCAAGGTCACGTTTGACGTCGGCGAGGAGGTTAAGATCACCGACGGCCCGTTCCTGAACCTCACCGGCCGGATCGATGAGGTCGACCCAGCGCGCGGCAAGCTCAAGATTTCCGTTTCCATTTTCGGTCGGTTTACGCCCGTCGAACTCGAATATTGGCAGGTCCAGCGCGCCTCTGAAAGCTGATCCGCCGCCCACTCCCAACCCGACACTCCTCCCTCCTTACCATGGCCAAAAAGATTCAAGGCTACGTCCGCCTCCAACTCCCCGCTGGTGCTGCCAATCCTGCTCCCCCGGTCGGTCCGGCCCTCGGCGCCCAAGGCGTCAACATCATGGGCTTCTGCAAGGAATTTAACGCGAAGACCAAGGACCAGAATGGCATGATCATTCCGGTCGTCATCACGG
>CAZAOI010000161.1:0-7744 GCA_964486705.1 uncultured Oleiharenicola sp.
CGCCTTCATCGGCCGGACGAAAACTTTGGGGTGGGTACCGAGTCGCAGGAAAGTGAAAGTCACCACGGAGCACAGTCCGACTGGCTCGTTTCCCGAGAGCAGTCCGGACCACCATTTGGCCGCTGGCTTGTGAAACGGACTGTCGCTGTCGTAGGCGTAGAGCAACAGATTGGCGTCGGGAATGATCATTTGGTGGCGCGGCGCATCCTCGCGGTGGTGACCGCGAACGCCTCCAATTCCAACTCGTCGGCCAAGTCATGCAGGCGGGCGGGATCGAGGCCCACCCGAAGTCCCATGGATTTGGCTTCAACCACAAACGGCTTGGCCGGAACAGATGGCACCTGATGCGCCAGTCCGCGGCGCAAGGCCGCATTCAATGTCGCCTTCAGTCCCTGTTTCTCTCCGTGCATGGTCTGCTTGAGCAGGCGTACCACGTCGGCATCAAGCGTCAGTGTCGTTCTCATGTAAGGCATCTTGATGCCTTGTTTCTATCCGTGTCAAGATGCGCCTCAATTGCAGAGGGTGATTCCACCCGACTCCCTCACCCCACCCAGCTGAGCGCCTGAATTTTCCGGGCGAGCTCCACGTCCTTGCCCGTGACCTTGCCGCCGGCGTCGTGGGTGTTGAGCCGGACGACCACACGATTGTAGACGTTCGTCCAATCAGGATGATGATCCATCGCCTCGGCCTCGAAGCCCACGCGCACCATGAACGACAACGCCTCGCGAAAGCTCCCGAACTGGAAGGTCTTCGCCAGGGCGTCCCCTGCGATCGTCCAGCCGGGGAGCGTGAGCAGGGCGGCCGATATTTCGGCTGGGCTGAGCGGTTTGGCCATGACCGATGGCATACACTTCCAACAAACCAGTGCAAGAGCCCCCTTGGCGCGCCGGAGCGATTCCTGCGAAGGCTGCTTGTCAAACTTGCGGCCACCGCCCTCAATCGCTTCCTCTGCATGACGCCGAACGGCCCTGAAAAAATCCCCCAGCACGTCGCCATTATCATGGACGGCAATGGCCGCTGGGCGAAATCGCGCGGCCTGCCCCGGCTCGAAGGGCACCGGCGCGGCGTTGAGACCGTCCGCGCGGTGGTCGATGCCGCCCGCGAACTCGGCATCCGCTACCTCACCCTCTACGCTTTTTCGGCCGAAAACTGGAAACGTCCCCCCGACGAGGTCTCCGGTCTGATGGGCCTTCTGGATTATTTCCTCAAGCGCGAGCTGGACAACCTCATCAAGAACCGGGTCCGCCTGCTGACCATCGGCCGGACGGCCGAGCTGCCCGCCGGCGTCCAGCGCGAGCTCCAGCGGGTGATCGATGCCACCAAGGACTTCACCGACTGGACGCTCGTGCTCGCGCTCAACTACGGCTCGCGGACCGAGGTGGCCGACGCCGCCCGGGACTACGCCGCCGCCGTCCAGGAAGGCCGCGAGAAATTGGAAGACGCCTCATGGGATCGCTTCAGCCGTTACCTCTACACGGCGGCCATCCCCGAACCCGACCTGCTCATCCGGACTTCCGGCGAACAGCGCGTCAGCAATTTCATGCTCATGCAATGCGCCTATTCCGAAATGGTCTTCACCCCCGTGCTCTGGCCCGATTTCGGGAAGGCGGACCTGCAGTCCGCGATTGCGGAGTACAACCGCCGCGAACGGCGCTTCGGCCTGACCACCGAGCAAATTAAGTCTGGCGCCAAGTAACCCCGCCTCGCCTACTCGTCCGGTGTTTTCCCGCATTCTCAGCACCCTCGTTCTCTGGAGCACCGTCCTCGGCAGCTTCTGGTTTTTCGGTACCCCGGCCGCCGTCGCCCTGCTCACGTTGCTGGCGGCGCTCACCCTCCACGAGTTCTATGGCATCACGGCGAAAATGGGCTTCCGCCCGTTCCGGTGGATGGGCCTCGCGTTCAGCGTGCTGATGACCGCCGCGCCCTACGGCCTGGCCTATTATACGGAAGAGACGGAGTTGGTCCAGGGTCTCGCCGCCGGACTGCTGGTGCTGGCCCTGATCATCACCTGCATCCGGGTGCTGGGCGAGCGCGACAGCAGCAACCGCATCGAAACCATCACGGCGACGATCATCGGCCTCCTGGCCGTCCCCTTCATGCTGCAGTTTCTGGTCCGCCTCCTCATGCTGGAGGCGGATGGCGGCGACAACGTCGTGCTCTGTCTCTGGGTGGTGGTCGTGGCCAAATTCTGCGACGTCGGGGCGCTGCTCACCGGGCTCGCGATCGGCCGCCACAAGATGGCGCCCACCATCAGCCCGAAGAAAACCTGGGAGGGCGCCGTGGGCGGCGTGCTTTTGTCCAGCGGCCTCGGCGCCACGATCGCGTACCTTGCCCCCGCCTACCTCCCCGCCAGTCTGACGCCGACCGTCGCCGCGATCGCCGCCCTGCCGCTGGCCGTGATCGCCATCATCTCGGACCTGCTGGAGTCAGCGATCAAGCGCCGCGCGGACACCAAGGACACGGGCACCCTCATCCCCGGCATCGGCGGCGCGTTTGACCTGACGGACAGCCTGATCCTGACGGCGCCGGTCGCGTATTTCATCTTCCTCTTTCTGGAGTGATGGCTGGTTGCACCGTCCGGAGCATTTTTGACCACGGATCGCACGCATCGACACGAATGATTTTAATGCTGGCAGCACGAATAAGAAGGTTGGGCCACAAAAAACACAAAAGTCTCAAAATATGAATCCCTCTGCTTTTGCGTTTTTTGTGCTTTTTGTGGCCAATCACTCCGTGGTTGATTCCGCCTGAATGAGCCCGGCCAAAGACAGTCTGCCAAAACGCCGAGTCGTTCTCCTTGGAGCCACCGGCTCCATCGGCGAAAGCACGGTGCGCGTCATCGCCGCCCAGCACGACCGGCTCGAGCTGGTCGGGATCGCCGCGCACGGCAACCATCGCCGGCTGGCGGAAATCGCCCGCCAGTTCGGGGTCCGCCATGTCGGCCTGTCCGACCCCGCCGCCTTGGCCGCCGCGCAGCAGAGTGCGGATTTTCCGGCCGGCACCCAATTCTACGGCGGGCCGGAGGGCTTGAGCGAACTCGCCACCCTGCCCGCAGCCGACACGGTGCTCGTCGCGGTGGTCGGCACCGCGGGCCTGCGCCCCACCCTGACCGCCATCGCCGCAAAAAAAACCATCGCCCTCGCCTCCAAGGAAGTCCTGGTCCTCGCCGGCAAATTCGTCATGGCGGCGGCGCGCGCGAGCGGCAGCCGCCTGCTGCCGGTCGACAGCGAGCACAATGCCGCCTTTCAATGCCTCGAGGGCCATCGCCCCGCCGAGGTGCGCCGGCTCGTGCTCACCGCCTCCGGCGGGGCGTTCCGCGACTGGCCGCTGGAAAAACTCGCGACGGTCAAGCCGGCCGATGCGCTGAAGCATCCCACGTGGGCGATGGGCCCGAAGATCACCGTGGACTCGGCCACCCTGGCCAACAAAGGCCTGGAGCTCATCGAGGCCCAATGGCTCTTCGGCCTGCGGCCCGACCAGTGCCAGGCGGTGCTCCACACCCAAAGCATCGTCCACTGCTTCGTCGAATTCACCGACGGCTCCCTGCTCGCCCAGCTCTGTCCGCCCTCGATGACCTTCCCCATCCAGCAGGCGCTGCTCTATCCCGAGCGCGCCCTCACGGGCACCGACACCGCCCTGCCGCTGGACAAGATCTTCGCCCTCGATTTCCGGCCCGTGGACGAAACGCGTTACCCCTGTCTGGGCCTGGCGCGGGCGGCGATGACCACCGGCGGCGTGGCCCCGGCCGTGTTCAACGCCGCGAATGAAGTGGCCGTGGCGGCGTTTCTGGAAAATCGGGTGCCGTTTCTTGCGCTTCCGAAAATCATCGAACATACTCTCGCCACGATCAACCTGCTGGATCCTTCCACCCTCGAACAGGTCCTCGCCAGCGACGCCGAAGCCCGGCGCATCGCCACACAATTTACAACCAACCCAAGCAACCTGTCGTTCTGAGCGAAGCGAAGAATCCATCTGATACTGGATCCTTCGCTCCGCTCAGGATGACACGCTCGTAGTCATGGACATCCTTTCCACTCTCTTCGGTAATCTCTGGTCCGTCTGCACGATCGTGCTGTTCTTCGGCGGCTCGATCTTCGTGCACGAACTCGGCCACTTCCTCGCCGCCCGCCGGCGGGGCGTGAAAGTCGACCGGTTCTCCATCGGCTTCGGCCCCAAGATTTTTTCCTGGACCCGCGACGGCGTCGAGTACCGCCTGTCCTGGTTGCCGCTCGGCGGCTATGTCGCCCTCCCCCAGCTCGCGGACATGGCGGCGATTGAAGGCGAGTCTGAAGGCGCGGAGAAACTTCCGCCCATCAGCTACAGCACCCGGATGATTGTTTTTGCCGCCGGGGCGTTCTTCAATGTGCTTTTTGCCTTCCTGCTCGCCACGGTGCTTTGGGTCATCGGCCAGCCGACGAGCGAAGAACTCTCCACCACCCGCATCGGCTATGTGGCCCAGACCATCACCCTCGCCGACGGCACCGCCGTCACCAGCCCGGCCGTGGAAGCGGGCCTACGGGTGGGCGACACGATTCGCGCGATCGACGGTTCCGAAGTTTCCGACTGGCCGGACTTGCTGCAAACCCTGATCACCAGTTCCGGCCTGGCGGCCGATGGCCGGCGGAAAACGATCTTTTCCATCGAACGCGCCGGACAATTGCTGGACCTCCCGGTTTACCCGCGCCTCGGCGGCGACGAAGGCGTGCGCAAAGTCGGGATCATCGCGGCCTACACCCCAATCGTGGCCAGTGTACCCGACAAATCCCTGGCCCAGACGCTCGGTCTGGAAACCGGCGACTTGTTAAAGGCCCTCGACGGCGCCCCCCTGCTCAATCTCATCACGCTCGTGGACGTGATGCAGGCCAAGGCGCCGGCCGCGTTCACCCTCACGGTCCAGCGGGGCGAAAAAACCCTCGCGATTCTGGTGCCGGCGACCCGCCCGAACGATACGCCGGCCCTGCTCGGAGCCGGCTTTCGCACCACCTTCGGCCTCGTCCACACCAATCCGTTTTCCCAACTGGCGACTCAGGCCGCCATGACGGTACGCGTCCTCGGAAGCCTCCTGCAGCCCGACTCGGATATCGGCATCTCCAAACTGAGTGGCCCGGTCGGCATCGGAAAAATTTATTGGGACGCCGCCCAGGCCGGCATCCGCTACGTGCTCTGGATCGCCATTCTCGTGAACGTGAATCTGGCCATCTTCAACCTCCTGCCGATTCCCGTCCTGGATGGCGGGCACATGGTTTTCGCCACCATCGGGAAGCTCCGCGGCAAGGCGCTGCCGGGCCAATTTATCGCCGCCGCCCAAAGCGTCTTTATTATGCTCCTGTTCGGGATGATTCTCTACGTGAGTGTCTTTGACGTCCGCCGCATCATGCGCGACTCCCGGACCGAGCCGCCGGCCAAGGAAGCCGCCGCCGAGCAGAAAAAGACGGCCGAGCCAGCCAAGCCGTGAGCCATCCGCCAGTGATGAGTGACCCGTGATGCGGGCCGCGAACGCCGCCGGGGCCGGGACTCGCTTCCCGCGCTTGCCACGTGTCCCCGCTTCTTGTCCCTTGGTCCTCAGCACCTGTCCCTTTCCCTGATGTCCTATTGCGCCTCCCGCTTCCACACCCTCCGCCGGCACACCACCGAGGTGATGGTCGGGGGCGTCGGCGTCGGCGGCTCCCATCCGGTCCGCATCCAGTCGATGACGACCAGCGATACGCAGGACATCGACGCCACTGTGCGGCAGTCCATCGCCTTGGCCGAGGTCGGCTGCGAGATCGTCCGCATCACCGCACCCAACGTCGCCGCGGCGCGTTGTCTGAAGGAAATCCGCCAAAAATTCAGCGCCGCCGGCTTTGCCCACGTGCCGCTCGTGGCCGACATCCACTTCCTGCCTTCCGCCGCGATGGAGGCGGTCGAGCACGTGGAAAAAGTGCGGGTGAATCCCGGCAACTACGCCGACAAGAAAAAATTCGCCCTCAAGGAATACAGCGACGCGGACTACGCGGAAGAGCTGGCGCGGCTGCACGAATCGTTCTCCCCACTGGTGAAACGCTGCCGGCAACTCGGCCGCGCCCTGCGCCTCGGCACGAACCACGGTTCGCTCTCCGACCGCATCATGAACCGCTACGGCGATACGCCGCTCGGCATGGTCGAAAGCGCCCTGGAGTTTCTCCGCATCGCCCGGACCCACGACTATCACGCCATCATGCTCTCGATGAAAGCGAGCAACCCAAAGGTCATGATCCAGGCCTACCGCCTGTTGGTGGCACGCATGCAGCAGGAGGACATGCACTATCCGCTGCATCTCGGCGTCACCGAGGCCGGCGACGGCGAGGACGGCCGGATCAAGTCCGCCATCGGCATCGGCAGCCTGCTGCTCGACGGCCTCGGCGACACCATCCGCGTGTCGCTGACGGAGGATTCCGTCTACGAAATTCCCGTGGCCCGCGCCATCGCGGACAAGGCCATGAGCCTTTGGGCTCCTGAAAGCGGCCCGTCGAAAGTCGAAGGTCGAACGCCCAAAGCCGAATCAGCCGTCGACCCCTATCATTTCACCCGCCGGGAGACGACCACGCTCACGTTTTCGGACCGGTGTATCGTGGGGCCGGAGCAGCCGCCGCGCGTCATCGTGCGAGTCGGCGCCGTCGCCGAACTTCCCGAAGCCCTGCGCCAACTCGCCTCGCCGCGGCTGAAGGACACGCCGCCGGAAGGATTGCTGCTCGCCATCCACTCCGCCGCGGATCTTCAGGCGCTCGAAGCCGGCCTGCAGGCGATTTCACTCCCGGTCGAGTTTCTGGCCCTCGAACTGGCTCCCTCTCTCACGCCCCGGGAGATTGAACCGAAAATCCAAAATCTAAAATCAAAGATCCTCCTCGTGCGCCGCTTCCGCCCCGCCGAGGGAGCCTTGTTCGAGGAGTTCGTGCAATTCGCGCGCGCGGCCGGACATTTCCTCGCCGTCGAAATCGAATCCGCGGAATTTCATTTCTTCGCCGACCGACTGCGCCGGCTCGGCGATGCCGGCCTGCTGTTCACCCTTTCCGGGTTGGGGGCCCGGACCGAATCCGCCCATGCCACCGGCGCCTACCGCCGCCTGCTGGAACACCTCCGGGCCCTCGGCTCGAACGCCCCGCTTTGGATCCGCAACACCAGCGCCACGGCGGTGGGCAGCGACCCCAGCTTTCTTTCCAAGCTGCTCGAAGCGAGTTTTCTGAGCGGCGGATTGCTCTGCGACGGGGCGGGCGATCTGCTCAGCATCGAGACCGAGCGGGACGTGACGCGCGCCACCAAGCTCGCCTACAATGTCCTGCAAGGCGCCGGAGCGCGCATTTCCAAGACGGAATTTGTCGCCTGTCCGAGCTGCGGCCGGACGCTGTTTGATTTGCAGTCCACCACGCAGCGCATCCGCGCGCAGACCGGCCATCTCAAGGGCGTGAAGATCGCGATCATGGGCTGCATCGTGAATGGCCCCGGCGAAATGGCCGACGCGGACTTCGGCTACGTGGGCGGCGCGCCGAACAAGATCAACCTCTACGTCGGCAAGAAGCCGGTGAAGTTCAACATCCCCGAGGCCGAGGCCGTGGACCGCCTCGTGGACCTCATCAAGGAACACAACAAGTGGGTAGAGCCGGAGGCGAAGCAGGAAAGGGCGGCGGTTTGAATGTCGAATTGACGCCGAGCCAATCCGAAAGCAACCCCACGCCATGAACCAAAATGAAATGCGCACGCTGTCCGGAGCGCCATCAAGCGCCCCTTC
>CAZAOI010000162.1:0-7730 GCA_964486705.1 uncultured Oleiharenicola sp.
TTGACCGCGTGGAACCCCGCCTACAATCCGTCTTTGCCCTCCGGGGCCGGCAATCCGGTCACGGTCTCCACGCCCGCCAAGCCCACCACGGGCAGCGGCTATGAAGTGGGTCTGAAGACCGATTTCCTGGAGGGGCGGGTGTCCTCGACCATCTCCCTCTTCCATCTGGAGCGGGTCGATCGGGTGCTCCGTTTCCGACAGAGCGCGCCTGACGGCACCTTCCCGACGCTCAACAGCCAGGGTACGGTCGACCAAAGCGAAGGCGCCGAGATTGAGGTCACTTGGTCGCCGCTCAACAACTGGCAGGTTTATGCCACCTATACGGCGATGGACATCAAGACGACCAAGGCGGAGTTCGCGGCTAATCCCACCTACAGCGGGAGCACCGACCCGGCGGCGCAAGCGGCCTACGTGGCCGCCTACACTGAGGCCAAGGGGCTCATCTTGGGTGCGGTTCCGGAGGGTTCGTCCGAACACCTGGCGTCGCTCTGGACGCGCTACAGCTTCACCGCGGGTGCGTTGAAAGACTGGTGGATCGGCGGTGGCTTTGTGTACACGGGCGAAAAAGCCCAGCGTTCCGCCAATCCGTCCCTCTTCCTTCCCTCCAGCACCATTTTCGATCTGACGATCGGCGGCACTTGGAAGGTTGGTGCCCAAAAGTGGTCCAGCACGCTCGCCTGGAAGAATCTCGCCAATACCGAATACTGGAATGCCAACCAATCGCGCGGCAACCCGGGCCGGGTGATCCTGACCGTCTCGACGAAGTTCTGATCGCCCGGCCTCTGGCCGCCTGGTCGCCGCGCGCGCTGATCTTCGCCGAACGGGCTGGCCGCTTTCGACTCCCTGTGGGTCCAAGAGCCCGGAGCTTGCTCCGGGAATCTTTCCTTCCCGGTCCGCCGGAAATTTCCGCCGGCGGACGCTATTTGTCCGGCTTGCGCGGCGCGGGAAGGCTCGGACGTGGCGAGAGAAGGCCCTGCCGGTAAACGGAGGGCGCGACTTTGAAATGCCGTCGGAACATGGTGGAAAACGCCGCCGCCCCGCCGAAGCCCGTGCTGTAGGCGATGGCGTCCAGGCTCAGGGCGGGATCGGTCATCAGTTCAATGACGCGTTCGAAGCGGACCCGTTGCACTTGCGCGTAGACCGAAGTCCCGAGGCAGAGCCGGAAACGCATTTCGAGGGAACGGCGGGAGACGCCCGCGGTGCGCGCAATTTCCTCCACGTAGACCGGGTTGCCCACGTGCGCGCTGATGTGGTCGAGCGCCCCGGTCACTAATTCGTCATCCACCGCCAGCCGGTTGGTCGAGCGCCGGATGCTGAGGCGCAGCGGGGGGATCAGAATTTCAACGGGGGTTTTTTTGGGATGCCGGATCAACTGGTGCAAGGTCTCGGCCGCGACGAGACCGATCCGCACGGTGTCGAGCTGGATGCTCGAGACTTCGACATGGGCAAAGTCCAGCCGCGTGGCGTCGTTGCCGGTGCCGAGGATGGCCACCTGGTCCGGCACCCGCAGGCGGGCGCGCTCGCACGCCTCCGCCACCTCGATGGCGACACGGTCGGTGAAACAAAACACCCCGACGGGGTGGGGGAGTTTTCGCAGCCACGCAACCAGCCCGCGACGCAAGCGCTCGGGATAGGGGGCATCGCTTTCGTTATGGGGCAAAAAATAACGGAGAACCGCCGGCGCCCCGTGCGCCCGCCCGGCGGCGTGAAATCCCGCCCACCGCAGGCGCGAGGCCGCATGGGTGCGGTCGCCGACATAGGCAAAATGGCGGAGGTTGCGCCCTTGGAAGTGGCCGTAGGCGAGCCGCCCTACGCCCAGATCGTCCGAATTGACGGTCGTCAGGACCGGATGGCGGAGAATGCCCGAGACGTTGACGACCGGCACGGCCAGCTTCCCCAGCACCCGCTCGTCCTCGCGGTTGGAGAGCTGCGCGATGATGCCATCCGGAGCCAGCCGCAGGATCGCGTCGCGCCGATAGCTCGGCGGGCGCATGAATTTCAGGACGGTGATTTCCGGATGCGGTTGGAAATGCCGGGCGATGCCCTGCAGGATGCCGCGGCCGTACTCGATATCGAGTTGGAGAAAGGCGATGATGCGGGTCGGGACCGGGCGGCTCATGGGCGGGGCCAGTAGAGCCCGCGGTGCGCCTTTGCGCAATATGTAAATTCAAATGCGGAATATCGTATATACAGAATCCCCCCTGCGGCGTAATCTGTCAGCCTCCCTGGTCCTCATCCCCTTTTCGATTATTTGCCTCGCGGCATCCCGTTGTGGAAGGTTCGTCTTTGGACGGATTTTTCCTGACGGGTATCCCCAGGTCCATCTCCCGTTTTCCGGCCCGATCCTTTCCTGACCCTAACCCCCACCAGTATGAAAAACACCTCACTCCTCCACGGCCTCTTTTCGGGCCGTTTGCTCGGTTTGCTCGCTCTCGTCGCCGGCCTCGGCCTGACGAATCTGCAGGCCCAAACCGGGACCGGCACAGTCCGCGGCCGGATCGAGAATGCCGTCTCCGGCAACGCGCTCAACCTGGCCCGCGTCACGGTCAAGGGCGCCACCCTCGAGGCGTTCTCCAATGAGTACGGCGAATACCAACTGTCCGGCCTGCCGGCGGGCGAGGTGGAACTGACCGTCACCTACACGGGACTTTCCGCTCAAACCACCACGGTGGCGGTCACTCCCGGCGGCTCGGCGACTTTGGATTTCAGGCTCACCTCCGCGCGGATGACCGAGGCCATGAGGAAAGATGACACGATCGTGCTCGATCCATTCACCGTGTCGACCCAGCGCGACACCAACGCCGCGTCCATCGCGGCGAATGAGCAGCGCTACTCCGCCAACCTCAAGAATGTGGTCGCGGCGGACGCCTTTGGCGATGTCACCGAGGGCAACGTCGGCGAGTTCATGAAATACCTGCCCGGCGTCTCGGTGGACTATGTGGCCGCGGACGTGCGCACGATGTCCGTGCGCGGCTTCGCGGACAATTTCACCAGTGTATCGGTCAATGGCGCCCGCATGGCCAGTTCCTCCTCCGGCGCCGGCAGCCGTTCGTTTGAGTTCGAGCAGGTGTCGATCAACAACGTGGCGCGGATTGAAATCTCGAAGGCGCCGACGCCCAGCATGCCCGCGGATTCGCTCGGCGGGGCGGTGAACCTCGTCAGCAAGAATGCCTTCGAGCGCAAGGGGGCCGAGTTCAAGTACAAGGCCTACCTCAGCCTGAACAGCGAGGACCTGAGCCTCTTCAAGAAGACCGCGGGCCCCATGAACAAGCCGACCTACAAGGGCCTGCCCGGCTTCGATTTCGACTACACGCTGCCGGTTTCGAAGACCTTCGGCATCGTGATCACCGGTCTCTCGTCCAACCAGTTCAACGAGCAGCATCGCTCCCAGAACACGTACGAGTTCGCCCGGGCCGGGGCGACCCCCGCCAATCCCTACCTGCAGCAATACCAGTTCCAGGACGGTCCGAAGAACACCTTCCGCGACTCGTTAAGCCTCAAGGCCGACTGGAAGGTCCGGCCCAACCAAGTGCTTTCCGCCAGCCTGCAGACGAACTATTATCTCTCGCAGTTCGGTAACCGCAACTTCGCCTACAACATCGGCACGACCGCCACCTCCACGCCCGCGGGCGGGTTGGCGCTCAGCTGGACTCCCACCTCGGTCACCGGCGCCACCGGCCGGGCCACGGTGCAGGGACAGACGTCCTTTCGCGACAAGTACGGCGCCACGACCGCCGGCAACTTGGCTTGGAGATTGAAGGACGGCCCGTGGGAGGTCGATGCCTCGTTGAACGCCTCGCGCTCCCGCACGTGGTATCGCGACACCGGTCGCGGCCATTTCAGCGAGGTGCGCACGGCGATGACCGGTGTCTCCCGCATCAGCTTCACGGACATCAATGAAATTCGGCCCGGCGGCATCAGCATCTACAATGCGGCGGGCGCGCTGCTTGATCCCACCCTCCTGAGCAATTACACGATCACCTTCGGCCGCGGCAACCCGATCGACGCGTACGACCAGTTCGCGGGGGGCAACGTCAACGTTAAGTTCAACCTGAACGTCGGGTTCCCCGCCGCCATCAAGGCCGGCCTCGACCAGCGCACGCAAAACCGCAACATCCGCCGCTACGATGAATCGTGGAACCTGGCGGGCACGGTCACGGGCGCCGACTACGTGGACCAGGGCTATCTGAACCAGGATCCGTACTGGGGCCTGCCGAACCAGCAGTGGCCTGATTCCTACAAGCTCTACCGCCTGATGACGTCGAACCCCGCGGCCTTTGCCCAGACCGCGGCCCAGCAGTTGGCGGCCGCCCGCTTCCGCATCCAGAATTCGCAGTATCTGGAGGAGACCATCTCCTCCGCCTACGCCCAAGCCGAGTTCAAGCTCATGAATGCCAGGCTGGGCATCGTGACGGGAGTGCGCTTCGAGAAGACCGAGGACACGGGCCGCGGCCCGAAGACCAAGGGCCCGATTAACACGCTGGCGCTGCTCCAGGCCAACCTGATCGAGCGGGGCTACCACACCAGCGCGGACTACGACGGTTATTACCCGAGCTTCCACGCCACCTATTCGATCAACGACAACCTGCTCGCCCGATTCTCCTACTCGACATCGCTCGGTCGCCCGGATTTTGCCAACATCCTGCCGTTGGCCCGCGTCAACGACACCAGCACCACGCTCGACGACGGCCTGAGCCCGACGATCCCGCCGCTGACCGTGATCGTCACCAATACGGCGCTCAAGCCGTGGGATGGGGAAAGCTATGACTTGTCGCTGGAATATTATTTCCCCCGCGGCGGCGTGCTCTCGGGCGGTTACTTCGCCAAGAACCTCAATGATTTCTGGGGCACGGTGAACCGGACCGTGACGGCGCAGGACATCGAGGACTTCGGGCTGGACGCCACGGCCCTCAATCTGACCCTGCAGACCTCCGAAAACATCGGCGAGGCGAAGATCACCGGGTTTGAGTTCAACTATCAGCAGCCTTTGGACTTCCTGCCGGGCTTCGCCAAGGACTTCAGCGTCTTCGCCAACGCCACCAAACTGGACCTGTCCGGGCCCAAGAGCGCCGACTTCGCCAAGTTCATCGAAGAATCCGCCAGCTGGGGCGTCACCTACAGCCGCAAGCCCGTCGTGCTCGCCCTCAAGTGGAACTACCGCGGGCGCCAGCAGCTCGCCGCGCAGACCGGCACGGCCTTTCAGGCGACCGGGGTCAACGCCGGTTTCCGCGAATACTATTCGCCGCGCACCTTTCTGGATGCGAACGCCGAGTATCAGTTCTCCAAGCGCTTCACCCTCTTCGCTAACGCGCGGAATATCCTGAATGTGCCGCAAACGCTCGAGCGCTACAGTCCCGACTCGGCGGCCTACAGCCGCAAGTACCGCATCGAGGAGTTCGGCGTCCAAATCGCCGTCGGCCTCAAGGGCTCGTTCTAAGGCCGGTTGCCCGAACCTTTCCCCCTCCGCGGCCCGGGGCAATGCTCCGGGCCGCGTTGTTATCGTCATAAGCAAAAACAGTCTTTCCGGCGGCCGCTTTTGGTTTAGGTTTCCCAAATCGTTCTTATGCAAATTCACGTTACCAGCAGCCCCCGCACCGCAGCGATTTTGCCGACGGAGGAACTCCGGGCGGAGTTCCTGCTCGGCGGACTTTTCCAGCCCGGGGCGGCCACCTTCCATTATTGGGAAACGGACCGCACCATCGTGGGCGGCATCGTGCCCGGCGCGGCGGCGCTCCACCTGCCGAATCCGCCGGAAGTGCGCAGCGCGTTTTTCCTCGAGCGCCGCGAAGCCGGCGTGATCAACCTCGGTGGCCCGGGCACCGTCACGGCCGATGGCACGGTTCATCCGCTCGAGTCACTCGACGGGCTTTATCTCGGCCGCGGGACCAAGGCGGTTTCGTTCGCCTCGAGTTCGGCCGACCAGCCGGCGCGTTTCTATTTCCTCTCCTATCCGGCGCACGCCGCCTATCCGGTGAAGCACGTGGCGTTCAAGGAGGCGGCGCCCACCCGCCTCGGCTCCGCCGCCACGGCGAACGATCGCACGATCTACAAGTATTTCCACCCCGGCGCCTTTCCGACCTGCCAGCTGGTCATGGGTTTCACCCGGCTCGAACCGGGCAGCGTGTGGAACACGATGCCGCCGCACACGCATCTCCGCCGCTCCGAGGTCTATTGCTACTTCAACGTCCCTCCGGCCCAGGCGATCTTTCACTTCATGGGCCAGCCGACGGCGACGCGCCATCTGATCGTGCGCGAGCTCGAGGCCGTCCTCTCGCCGCCGTGGTCCGTCCACAGCGGGGTCGGCACCGCCTCCTATAGCTTCGTCTGGGGCATGGGCGGGGAGAATCAAGAATTCGCCGATATGGACCCGGCCCCCATCGCTACCCTTCTTTGACCCATGGCCTCCATCCTTGATTCCTTCCGGCTCGACGGGAAAGTTGCCATCGTCACCGGCGCCTCCCGCGGCCTCGGGGCCGCCATGGCCCAGGCCCTCGCCGAGGCCGGCGCGGATCTCGTCCTCGTGGCGCGCGGCGACATGTCCGCCCTGGAGCAATCCATCGCGGCCACCGGGCGCCGCAGCGTCACCGTCGCGGCGGACGTGGCGGTGCCCGCCGCCGCCGCCGCCATCATGGCCGCGGCCCTGGCCGCTTTCGGCCGCGCCGATATTCTCGTCAACAACGCCGGCATCATCCGCCGCGCCGCCTTTCTGGATTTCACGGAGCAGGATTGGCGCGAGGTGCTCGACGTCAATTTGAGCGGCGCGTTCCGGCTCAGCCAGCAGTTCGCCCGCCACGTCGTCGAGCGCAAGGGCACGGGTAAGATCATCCACATCGCCTCGATGCTTTCGTTTCAGGGCGGCCTGCGCGTTGCCTCGTACACCGCCTCGAAAAGCGGCCTGCACGGTCTCACCAAGCTCATGGCCAACGAGCTCGCGCCCCTTGGAATCAACGTCAACGCCATCGCGCCCGGTTACATGGCGACGGACAACACCGAGGCCCTCCGGGCCGACGCCGTCCGCAACAAGACGATCCTCGAGCGGATTCCGGCGGCCCGTTGGGGCACGCCGGCCGACCTGTCGGGGGCGGTCGTTTTTCTGGCGTCCCCGGCCGCGGACTACATGCACGGCCACACCCTCGCCGTGGACGGCGGCTGGCTGGCCCGCTAATTTCTTCCTATGAACTCCCCCCGTTGTTGGCTGCTGTTTTATTTGGCCGCGGCTTCGGCCGTCTGCGCCGCTGATCGCTTCACCGTCACTGTGACGCATGGCTTGGACGCCGCGCGCCCGGCTGAGGTCATCACCGTCCCGTGGACCGAGGTGAACCGGGCGCTGCCCGGCGTGATGCTCCAGCGCATCGCGGTCAAGGACGCGCAGGGCAAGATCCTGCCGTATCAGGTGACCAACATTTTGCCGCAGGCCAAGGATCCGGAAGGGAAGGGCGTCGCCTACGGGGAATTGATTTTCCAACACGACTTCGCCGCCGGGGAGAAGTCCGCCACATTTACGGTGGAGAAGACCGAGACGGTGGCGCCGGTTTTCCCGACCAAGGTTTCCGCCCGTTACGTTCCCGAGCGCCTCGATGATTTCGGTTGGGAGAACGACAAGATCGCCCATCGCACCTACGGCCCGGCGCTCGCCGCCCCGGTCGTGCCCGGCTCCGGCAAAGAAGTGCTGGTCACCAGCGGCCTCGATGTCTGGTGCAAGCGCGTGAGCTACCCGATCGTCGACCGCT
>CAZAOI010000163.1:0-7724 GCA_964486705.1 uncultured Oleiharenicola sp.
CCGGCCTCACCGGCGCCATAGAACAGGATGCGCATGTCGGTCAGTTTCACTCCGGTCAGGCGCGCCGTGGAGTACACGCCCGCGAGGGTGACGCCAGCCGTGCCCTGGATGTCGTCGTTGAACGTGCAGAGGCGGTCCTGATAGCGTTGGAGCAACTGGAAGGCGTTGGCGTTGCCGAAATCCTCGAACTGAAGGCAGGCCTGCGGAAACACCGCTTGCACGGCGGTCACGAATTCCTCGACCAGTTCGTCGTAGAGCGGGCCGCGCAGGCGTTTCACCGGCGTGCCGACATAGAGCGGATCGGTCAGCAGGCTTTCGTTGTTGGTGCCGACATCGAGCATGATCGGCAGGCACTGGGCCGGATGCACGCCCGCGCAGGCGGTGTAGAGCGAGAGCTTGCCCACGGGGATGCCCATGCCGTTGGCGCCGAGGTCGCCGAGGCCGAGGATGCGTTCGCCATCGGTGACCACGATCATGCGCACATCGGCATGCGGCCAGTTGCGCAGGAGTTGGGCGACGCGCCCGCGGTCCTCCGCCGTGATGTAAAGACCGCGGGAACGCCGGAAAATGTAGCTCCAGCGTTGGCAGGCCTGGCCGACGGTCGGCGTGTAGATGATGGGCATCATCTCGTGCAAGTGGTCCATGACCACGCGGTAGAACAAGGTTTCGTTCCGCTCCAGGAGGGAGATGAGGTAGATGTATTTCTCGAGGTCGCTGGTTTTGCGCCGGAAGCTATCGAGGACGCGCGTGACTTGGGCGGCCTGCGTGGTGATGCGGGGCGACAGCAGGCCGCGGATGCCGAGGGCATCGCGTTCGGCGGCGGTGAACGCCGTGCCTTTGTTCAAGAGCGGATCGTGCAGCAGCTCCGCGCCGCGTTTGCCCTGAAGGTAAGTTTTCATTTTCGATTCCACCCGTTGGTTGAGGGGCGGGGAGAATATCTCCCCTGAACTCTAGGGTCGGAGCGGTGCTGGACCAAGGGCGATCCAGGCGCCCCGCACGGTCAGCACGATTTTGCACCCGGGGTCTGTCGCCGGCTAATAAATCGGCGGCGACAAAAAATGCGCAGCAATAGGCGAGAGATGCGTGGTTGGACGTTTGGCGAATCGCGCGGCGTGGTGGCGGGACTACGATAAGTGCGCCAGCCTTGGCGGTCAGTCCCGCGGGCAACTATGCGGGAGGGGCTTTACGCCTCGACATCCTAGCGCAAACGAAAGCCTGTCGGGGCGTAAAGCCCCTCCCACACTCAACAAAAGCGTACTCTCAGGAATTTGAAGGCACTCCCTGGTGCGCGGGTGGTAGTGTTGCGGGGCTACTGGCCCCGCCTCCACTGAAACCCAAGGCCCGTACGCTCAATTCGCTTGCGGTTGGGCGGTTGGGGTCGAACCAGCCTGTTGACTAGACTTCGCTTCCTCCTTCGCCAAACCTCCGGAGGATAAATCGCTCAGAATGACCAACACTGAAGACTACACCCAACGTTTTGGCGGACTCGCGCGCCTTTATGGGGCGGCGGCCCTGCCGCGGTTGCGGGCGGCGCATGTCTGCATTGTGGGCGTGGGCGGCGTTGGCTCCTGGGTGGCCGAGGGGCTGGCCCGCTCGGGCATCGGCGCACTGACGCTCATCGATCTGGACGACGTCTGCCTGACCAACGTCAACCGGCAGCTGCCGGCGCTCGACGGCAATATCGGCCGGCCCAAAGTGGACGCCATCGCGGAGCGGATGCGGCTGATCAATCCGCATTGCCGGGTCGCGCCGGTCAGCGAGTATTTCACGCCGAAAACGGCGGAGCGGTTGTTGGCGGTGCGCTACGACTGGGTGGTGGATTGCATCGACCTGATGTCGAACAAGGCGCTGCTCATCGCGGAATGCACCCAGCGGGGTCAGCCGGTGCTGACGGTCGGCGCGGCGGGCGGCAAGCGCGACGCCACCCGGATCGTCGTGACCGATTTCGGTGACGGGCACGGTGATGAATTGCTGCGGCAGGTGCGCAAGAAACTGCGGCGCGATTACGGTTTCGCGAAGGGCGAAGGCAATGATTACGGCATCCCCTGTGTGTCCTCGCAGGAGCAACCCGTTTATCCGTGGGCGGACGGCACGTGCTCAACCGAGCCGGAAGCGGGTTCGACCTTGCGGCTTGATTGCGCCACCGGCTTCGGGACGGGCGTGTTCATCACCGGGGCCTTTGGTTTTGCGGCCGCGGGTGAAATTGTCCGGCGGGTCGCGCTGGGTGAGACGGGCTGAGACTCGGAGAGGTCACCACGAAACACACCAAACACACGAAAGGATCAGAGAAGCGGAGTTCAAACGCTATCGAGGGGCTCGCTGCCGTGGCGACGTTGCCGGCAATAATACTCCAGCGAAGTTTTCTGCTTTCGTGTGATTCGTGTGTTTCGTGGTGAAACCAAGCTGGATTGTTTTATTTCAGACGAAGGCTGGTTCACCGACCAGCCAGCGGATGACGTCGGCGGCGCCGTAGGAATCGCGGTCGGGGGGGAGGAAACGGGCGAGGTTCGCCACATCGTCGCCGGCGGTGATGATCGGATCTTCCGCTCCGTCGGGCCGCTGCTGGCCGAGGCCGACCGTGGCCATCAAGCCGTTGCAAAGACATTTTCGGCTGACGGTTTCCTCGAGGCTGCCGCCTTTGCGGACATAGTCGTCGGTTGGTTCCGCGGCGCAACGGTAGCCAACCGAGCCATCGGTTTTCCGGAACGGCTGGCGCAGGTAGCCGAGGTCGCAGATGCGGTCCCGAGCAAAATACCGCGCCTCGTCCGACAGGGTGCCGAGGAGCTGGAGCACTTTGAACGGGAACCCGGTAGGCGAAGCGAGCGGGTCGGTGAAAACGCGGAGGGGCTCGGCCCGGCTGAGCTGAAGGATCTGGCGCTTGAGCTCGGGCGCGACGCCCGATTCCTCGCAGAAGGCGAACGCCGTGCCGATCTGCACGCCGGCGGCGCCGAGCTGGCGCGCCTCCGCGATTTTTTCCGGCTGGGCATAGGCGCCGGCCAGCCAGAACGGCAGGCCAAGCTCGCGGATTTTGGCCAGTTCCGGTGCGTCGCGCGGACCGTAGACCGGCTCGCCTTGGGCGCTTAACTGCAACGCTCCGCGCGGGGGCGCGTTGTGTCCGCCGGCGACCGCTCCCTCGACGATGAAGCCGTCGACGCGGCCGTTGGATTTGCGGGCAAGGGTCAGGGCGAGCGTCGCCGAGGAAATGATGGCAAGGAACTGGGGCCGGGGCAGCGTGGGCACCGCATCGCCAAAGAGCAGGCGCGGATCAAAGGTGGCAAGACAGTCGTCCTCGGGGGCGGCGCCGGCGACGTCGATTTTCAATTCAGCCGCTTCGCCGCGGGCGAAACGGTCGAGGATCCCGGGAATCGAGCGGGGGATGCCCGCGCCCATCAGCACATAATCGACCTTGGCCAGCATGGCGCCAAAGAGCGATGGCAGCGTGGGCATCTGGATTTTCTCCAGGAAATTAATCCCGACGCGGCCGGGATGGCCTTCTTTGGCCAGAAAAACTTCGGCGAAGTTGGCGAGCACGGTCAGCTCGATGAGGGCTTTGCCCGGGTGCAGGGCCGGGAGCGGGGTGAGCTTGAACGGCGCGTCGGCGGCCTTGCCGTCGGGAATAAAATATTCCCGCCAGACGCGTCCGACGAGGCCGGGAAGCGGGAAGTGTTCGCCGGCCCGGGCGCAATGGCCGCCAGGATCACCGAGTTGGAGCAGGCGGGCGAAGACGCTCGGCAGCGCGGTGCCGGAAACAACCCCGAGCTGACCGGTCTGGGCAACCGCGCGGGCCAGCCGCCAGCCGGAGACCGCCACGCCCATGCCTCCTTGGATGATGATAGGATTTGCCATAGTGATTTCACGCCGGGCCAACTGCGTGGAAGGAGGCAAACGTGGGAGCAGTTTAAACTGATCCGCGAGCCGAGGGGAAGGCGGCATTTGGGCGCCGGCCAATTATGTTGATTTGAATCAAGTCGCGTTACGCCCGCTTCTAACCCGGATAGTTCACCCCTTGAGTCCAAACCGCGCGCGGCGCACCTCACCCGAACAACCGGCGGAAATTCACTTCCAGCTGCCCGGCGAGGGTATCGAGGGCCACGCCGCGCAACCCGGCGAGGGCGGCATACGCCGCCACAATATTGGCCGGGTGGTTGATCGGGGAGCCGTCCGCCGACAAGCCGAGCGGGAAGCGATTGAGTTCGGGGGGCGGGGTCTTGGCGGGGGCATCGGTCTCGGCCAGCAATCGGTCGGCGGGCACCGCGCGGAAGGTCTCGAGGCGGGCCGCGAGGCGCGGTTGCAAGGCCTCGAGGTTGAAGGAGAAATAGGCGCCGAGCTCGGCGAAGGGCTTGATCAGGTCAACAGGACCGCCGTAACCGTGCAGCAGGAACCCGCGCGCCGGGAGGGAAGTTGAGCGCAGCACCTCGTGCAGGACGCCAAAGGCTTGGGTGCAATGAATCGAGGCCGCGCGGTTGGACTCGGCGGCCAGCTCGAGTTGGGCGGCAAAAACCTCGCGCTGCTCTTCAAGGGGCGCGACGCGCAGGCCGGCGATGCGCGGATCATCCGGTCGCACTCCGTCCACGATCCAACGGTCGAGGCCGATTTCCCCGACGCCCGCGTGCGGGTCGGCCGCGAGTTGGGCGCGCAGTGCGGTCAGCCAGCCCGGAGAGCGGTTGCCGCAATCCCAAGGGTGCAGACCGTAACTGGGCAAAACCCAGTCGTGGTCGCGGGCGAGTCGCGCCACGACGGGCCATTCCTCCTCACAGGTGCCGTTGACCACGGCGCGACGGAGACCGACCGTGCGCAGGTCGTCCGCGACGGCGCGCTGGTGGGGAGCCAGCGATTCAAAATGAAAATGTTGGTGGGCGTCGAAATAGTTGCGCATGGGGAAAACTGTATAATACCCAGATTATGAGCATTCGCCAAGGTGGCGGTGGGCTGGCGGGTGAAAAAATGGCGGCCTCGAAAGGGGCAGATGCAAAACCATCGCTAAAGTCCGGCCCTGAAATGGCCGTTAGAGGGTGGAACCACTGAAGAAGCCACGGAAGGAAACCGCAAGGAACCACGTCCATGACGGACAACATCATAATCGATCTCCCTGAAATTAAGCTGCCTCGCGATCTCGCGTGGCGGGTGAAGTTCATCGACGCGGTGGAAGAGCACGTGCGCCAACTCGGAGTTGCCGGCCACTTCCAGCCCCCGCGTTTTTTTGGCTACTATTTTGTCGGCCGGCATCCCGTGGTCCTCGCCCGGCACTGGAAGGTGACCTTGGATGCCACCTCCCTGCTTTGGCGCCTCCGGCAAATTCTGGAACGGATCACGGAAAAGCAATTCAGCATTGTCGCGGAGACGGACGACTCCACTCCGGACTATCTGCTGGTGCACGACCGGCTGGACGGCGCGTGCTGGCTGTGGGGTTTTGCCCAAGGCCGGCGCTTTGTCGAGGCCTACGAGCCGGTAACGTTCGGCGCCGCCGGTGAAAATGAACCGGTGGAAGGCGACGGCGAGCGCGGCACCAAGCTGCTCGGGCCTTAAGTCGCCGGGAAGAGGAGACGCCGGCGCGGCGGCCGCCTAGTGCGCTGCAGCCCACGTCTCTCCCCGGCGGCTTCCGCCGCAATCCCCCGTTGCAGCGCGGAGAATGCGAGAAACTACCGATGCGGGATTATGAATTGGGTGGGCGTCGGTGTCCCTACCGGCGCCGGTCGCTGATGTGGCCGGTTGTTCGCCGCTGCGAACCCCGGGCCAGTCGCGCAGCCTCCGCCTGCGTCCGGAATCGTCGATGTGGAAATCGACGACCCCCTGTCAGTGGCCTGGCGGTGGGAGCGAGCTTGCTCGCGATTCAGAGTGGGCGGTGTCGCGAGCAAGCTCGCTCCCACAATTTCGACTGCATCACTCCGGCTCAAGCCGGGTCACGGTTCAGTTGATGAACATCGCTTCGTTGGCCTGGAAGAGGGCGTGGGCGAGTTTCGTCCAGGCATCCTCGGGGCCGCCATACTCGACGCCGGCGCCGACGGGCTGTTGCACGGCGTAATTGCCCTTCGCGTTGGCGGCGGCGCGCTGGGTGCGGCGCTGCTCCATGGCTTTCTCGCGGGCGTTCTTCCGCGCGGGCGGTTCCGGCACGTCGAGGGCTTTGCCGGCGGGATTGGCGCGGATGTAGCGGAGGCCGAGGTCAATTTCCTGGGCGGTCGGCATCCGCTGGAAGATGGCGAGGTAGAGCGAGGCCACGCGTTCATGGTCGGTCGGCAGCGCGGCGAACTCGCCGCGGTGAGTCAGCTTGCGGGCGGTCTCGATCACCAGCGGGCTGTTCATCAGAAAGAGTGCCTGCTGCGGCACGGAGGTTTCGTAGCGCTGGCCGGACGCAACGTCCGGATTGGGGAAATCGAACTGGGTGAAAAGCTCGGGCGGGTTGCGCCGGTCAAGGTAGGTGTAGAGCGAGCGGCGGGTGCCGAAACTGTTGTTGGCGGGCGTGATTGATTTGCCGCCGACCGTGCGGTCAAGCGTCCCGGAAATGGCGAGCAGCGCGTCGTACATTTGCTCGAAATCCAAGCGCCGGAGGTTGGCGCGCCAGAGGAGTTTGTTGTCGGGGTCGATCTTGGTCGCGGCGGCGTTGGTCGCGCTCGTCTGCTGGTACGTGCTGGAGAGCACAATGGCGCGCTGCAGCTGTTTGACCGACCAGCCGCTCGCCAGGAAGTCGGAGGCGAGCCAGTCGAGCAACTCGGACTGGGCAGGCACCGGCGCGTTGTTGCCGAAATCGTCGGGGGTCGCGACGAAACCCAGGCCGAACTGTTCCTGCCAGATCCGATTGACCAAGACGCGGGCAGTCAGGGGATTTTTCGGATCGGCGATGGCGCGGGCCAGCTCGAGCCGGCCGGAGCTCTTGGTCCAAACCGGCCGGTATTTCGGATCGGGGGAAAGGACTTCCAGGAAACGGCGCGGGACCACGGGGCCCTTGTTGCCCACTTCGCCGCGGACGAGGACGTGGTAGTCCTTTAGGCGTGGCACATCGACGAGGACATTGGCGCGCGCGGGAGCGCCGGGATGGGTCATTTCCAGCGTGCCGATCTCGCGCTGCAGGACGGTTTCGGCCCGGATCCACTCGCGGCGCTTTTCGGGGTCGCGGTTGCGCGAGCGGCGGTATTCCAGGAATTCCTGGTGGTGTTCCTCCTCTTTCTTCTTCAACTCGTCGGCCTTGGCCAGGTAGTCGATCAGTTCCGGGGTCCGGGGGATTTTCGTGAGCAATGTCGGCCCCTGGGTGACCCGCTGCGGCTCGGCGGTGTTGGCGAAGACGCCGTAGAGCGAGTAGTAATCCTTGGTCGGAATGGGATCAAATTTGTGGTCGTGGCAGCGGGCGCAGGCGACGGTCAGACCGAGAAAAGCCTTGGTTGTGACGTCAATCTGGTCGCCGATGACGTCGTCGCGCCGGCCGTCGAACTGGTTGCCCAGGGTGAGAAAGCCGAGGGCGGCGAGGACGCTCTGGTCGGTGGGGGCTTCCTGTTTTTTCGCCTTGGTCTGATGGTGGAGATCGACGACGAGGCGGTCCGCGGCGAGTTGCTCGACGATGAATTCGTCGAAGGGCTTGTCGGTGTTGAAGGCATTGATGACGTAGTCGCGATAGGTCCACGCGTGCGGGTAGCGCGGGTCGTTGCGTTTCGGGGCATCGCCCTTGGTGTCCGAGTAGCGGGCGACATCGAGCCAGTAGCGGGCCCAGCGCTCGCCGTAGTGCGGCGAGGCGA
>CAZAOI010000164.1:0-7715 GCA_964486705.1 uncultured Oleiharenicola sp.
AGCGACTCATTCGTAATGAGTAGGTCGTCGGTTCAAATCCGACAAGCGGCTCCAGTTCCAAGCACCTACGCTCGACCAAGTTAGCAAGTCGGTTCCGGGAATCCATGAATCCCGACCCTAGGGTGGTGACGGCTTGGTCAAAGTCGGGTCGCCCTTCAGCCAACCGAGCGAGGCGAGGAAGTGGTCCGACTCGACGAGCGTGAGGGTTTTATAGGGCTCCTTATTGAAAAATGCGTGCGGCTGGCCGGGGTAAACGTGCGTGTCGCAGCGCACGCCGGCCTGGGTCATCTTGGCCTTGAAACGCTCCAGCACGGCGAGGCTGATCAGCTTATCCTCGCTGCCGAGGAAGACCACGGTCGGCGGCGCGGCGGGCGTGACGTTGTGCGCCGGAGAAAACTCCTTGAACCGATCACCGATGCGCTGCGTGCCGTAGCCGCCGTCCGGACCGTTGTCAAAAACAGGATTGAACAAGACGAGCGCATTCGCCTTTGGGGAAATCCTAATATCATCCGCCGGATCATCCAGGCCCTCCACCATGGTGGCAAACGCGGCCAGGTGTCCACCCGCCGAACCGCCGGACGCAGCGATCCGTTGCGGATCGACGCCGAGTTCCACCGCGTGCGCCCGCACCCAGCGCAGCGCAGACTTGGCGTCTTGGCAGCACACGACGGGCGGGCCCTTGTCGCCCTTGGGCAGGACGCGATACTCCACCCGGATCCCCACCATCCCGCGGGTGGCGAGGTATTCACTCTGGGCTTGGAACTGGGTCGCGCTGCCGGACACAAAGTCGCCGCCAAAGAAGAACACGATGGCGGGGCGCTGGTCGCTGGCCTTCCAGGCCGCAGGCTTTTCGAGGTAGAGGTGCAGTTCGCGCTCGCCCGCTTTCTTGTAAATCAGCGTTTCGCTGGTGAACTCGGCGGCGGTGAGGACGCCCGCCCCGAGGCTGAGGGCAAGAAGGGGGAATAGGCTGTTTTTCATTGGAGCAGTTTTGCAATCTGGAGACCGGTGAACCCGCCTCGTTTGGGGCTGCGAGTTTCAATCTCCGGCTGTCGTGGACGGGCAGTTTCTGCGCACGCTGGGGTTATTTGACTTCGAGCGCGCCTTGGCCGGAGACTTCCTGATCCAGAATCAAGCGGGAGCCGACGCGTCTGGCCGGAGCGGGGTGACCGTTCAAGGTGACGGAACGGGCGTTCGCCGGGACGGGAAGTTCAACCCGGGCGGTCATGCCCGGTGGAAGACTGAAGCTGAGTTTGAAAGCCGGCCCTTTTTCCCAGCCCAGAATGATCGGTCCGCGCGGAGTGGGCACCCTGCCCGAAGCCGAGGTGAGACGACCGGGATGCGGACGGATGACGGCTTGTTGCCAGCCCGGCGTGCCTGGCTGCGCCCCCAGGACGAAGCGGGGCAGGAGATTGGCGGGAGCCGCCCCCCAGGCATGATTCCAATCCTGGTTGGGCTTATATTTTTGATCCCAGGCTTCCCAGGTGATGGTCGTGCCGCTCTCCACCATGCGCCGCCAACTGCGATCCGTGGCGGCCAGGATAAGATCAAGAGCCTCGGTCTCCGCGTCGCTCGCAAACAGACCTTCCAACAGGTACTGGGCGGCGTAGACGGAACACGCCATGCCGCGCGAAACCAGGTAGGCGGACACCTTCGCCCGCTGTTCGTCGGGCACGAGACCAAACGCGAGAGCGAAAAGGTTGGCGTGAATCGAGGCGTGATCGGTCTCGACACCATCCCGATAAACCCCGCGGGTCGCATCAAACAGCCGGGCCTGAAATGTTTTCCACGTATCGTTTTCGAGCCTGGCGTAAGCCGCGGCATCCGCGTCATGGCCCAAGGCGGCGGCCATTTTTGCCATCAGCGTGAGGGTGTGGAGGTGAAACGCATTCACGACGGTGTTGATGGAGGTAAAAACATACCCATCCCGTTCCCCCAGCGGCCAGTCGACGATGTCGTTCTTGGTCCGTTGCTGTTCGTTGCTGAGGATAAGGCCATCGGGACCGGCCCTTGCCGTGAGCAGCTTGGCCTTGAGTGCCTCGTAACGGGGGGCCAGCCAGGCGGTGTCGCCGGTGTGTTGCCAATCGGCGTAAGCCATCATCACGAGATGCGGCGCCCACTCCGTCGGCCAGGTGCCGTGAATCATCAAGTGGTCGAAGGTTTCCCGGGCAAACCGGAGGTCGTTGTCCGTGGTGTAGTGACTGATCTGGTTCAGGTAGGAATCGGCCTCGTAGGGAATGCGCTCGCGGTCGCCGTCGACATAGAGACCCGCGAAGGTCGTGGCCTTGATCGAGTAGCGGCACAGATCCCAGATGCGGTTCAGCGTCACGTCGCTGCTCGTGAACGCGGCCGCATCCTCGTCCCAAGTGGCGGAAAAGGCCGCCTGTCGAGTGATACTGCCGGGGTTGATATCCCCGGGCCAGCCCGCGATCTCGACCCAGCGAAAGGGCAGAATCACACCCCATTCGGACGGCGTGAGGATGGCGGGCGGGTGGTTGGGGCTGATTTGCTCCGTGTTGCGCGCGTTCGCGGCGGGCGCGGCGATGAGCGGAGCGGCGCCCGTCAAGGTGAGCGCGGCGGTCTCGTAACGGACCGTGCCGGGAGGAGAGCGGTCGATGCGTCCCGCCTTCAGGGATTCGCCGAAATGAACCACCACGGGGCCCGTGGCTCCGGTTGGCGGGGTCAGGCGGACGTTGCCAAAGGCCACGAGGCCGAAGTCGATCAACTGGACATCCGGGCTCACCCGGGTGATCAGCAAAGGGGGTTGTGGGACCAGATGAACGGGAGCTGCCGCCACCGGCAGGGAACGGGAAAGCAACAGCAGGGCAACCGAAGCCAGCAGCAGTCGTACGCGGGAGGAATCGCGCGTGGGTATGGTTTTCATTGGGCGGCTTGTTTAAGTTCGGCAAATCGTTTCCGCATTTCCGCCAATCGCTCCGCCTGAGCGGGATCGTTGGCACGGTCGTTTTCTTCGTGGGGATCTGTCCTGAGATCGAAGAGCTGCTCGCGCTTGAAGTCCGGCCAGTAGAAATATTTCCAGTCATGGCGGACCAAGGCCTGGGATGAGGGGATGAAGTTGATGTTCTTGATCGTGGCGTGTTCGTAGAAGAACTCAGTCCGCCAGGCCGGATTCTCCTGTGCAAGATAGAGCGGGGCCAGATCCTGACCCTGCATGCGGGCCGGGGCGGCGATCCCGGTCGCGGCCAGAATCGTTGGAGCCAGATCGACATTGAGCGCAAAGGCATCGCTGGTCTGCCCCCGCCGGGCGGCCGCCATGCGGGGATCCCGGATGATAAGCGGCACGCGGATGCTCTCTTCGTGCGGATACCATTTGTCAGCCAAGCCGTGCTCGGCGTGGTAGTAGCCGTTGTCGCCCGTGAATATGACCAGCGTGTCTTCCAGGAGCCCCTGTGTTTTCAGTTCGTCGAGGACGCGCTGGCACGCGGAGTCAACCTCCGTGGCGAGCCGGTAATAATTCTTCATCATGGTCTGAAACTTCTCCGGAGTATCAAAGCGCCAGTGCCAGCGGACCCGGCTCTCGTTGGCTTCATTGGCGATGAAGGCGGGCAGCCGGTGAAAGGATTCGTCCGTGGCATTGACCGGCACTGGCACATGCACGTCCTGGTAAAGGGACATGCTGCCGGGCTGGGGCAGATACTGCAGCGGATTCGTGTCCTCGGCATGGGTCGCAAAAAAAGCGAGGGTCAGGCAGAAAGGCTGGCCGGTCGGCCGTGTCCGCAAAAACTCCAGGGCGTCATTTTCATTCTTCTGGGTCACGTGGATGCGCGAGCCATCGGGCTCGTTGAACCAGTGGGTTTCGGAGTAGGCCCGGCCGAAGTCGAACCGGGCAGCCGGGAACTGGCCGTTGTGCCACTTGCCCACGTGGCCGACATAATAACCGTTCTTCCGCAGCAATCCGGGGTAGGTTTCATCCCACGGTGTGTGAAAGGCCTGAAAGGAAGTGTTGCCATGGCGTGACATCCATTGGCCGGTGAAAAGGCTCGCCCGGCTGACTCCGCAGATCGCGGTGGTCACACCGGCGTGCGTGAAGCGCACGCCGTCCCGGGCCAGCTGATCCAAGTGCGGCGTCTGCACGACGGCATCACCGGCCACGCCCAGGGTGTCGTAGCGCCAGTCGTCAGCATAAAGGATCAGGATGTTCAGCGGCTTGTCGGCGGCGAGCGCCGGGGCTTGAATCAGCCAGCACAAGGCCCCCGCGGCGAGGAATCGCATCAGGCGAAGCCCGCGGGAGAGTCGAGCCGAAGCACGGAGTTGGTGTGACTCTCGGCGGCAGATTGCCGCCTGGTTTGCCCGGCCCAATGCTGCGACGAGTTCGATTCCCTTGAAGAATGGGCCTGCGACAATGACTGCAATCGTCTTCATGATGGACAATCGTGAGCGGAATAGCGGGGTTGGGGCAGCGAACGCCGGATCGCGGCGGCGCAGGGACGGGGCGAACGAGCCGCATTGCAGGCAATTCCCGCGGCGCGGCAAGACAACTTGGCGGCGCACAACGACGGGTTGGGCGAATCACGAGCGGTGCGTTTTCGGGGTGGAACAACGGAAGAGTGGGTGAACCCTTAGCATGAGGCTGCGCATTTATCCCCAGAACCATGCTGTCCTAGACAGGATGCGATCAGGTGGGTCCGTCCAAACCGCGTCGGAGGTTTTGACTGGTCAGGAGATTGTTGAGTTGGTGGGCAATGGCCTGCGCCCGGTCCAGGTCTTGATGGTTTTCATCGCTGGTTCCAAGGCGCACCTGGATGGCGTGGAGCATCGTGTTGAGTTCAGTCGGGTCACGATCTCTTAGTAATAGGGCGAAGGATAGGTCCATGGGGGTCAAATTACCACGAGTCCGTGCGGAACGGCGCCAGCGGCAAGCCAGCCCGATTGGAGAGGTTGCACGGGGGATTGTTCGCCCAGCCGTAACGTACGGCCACGGGCGCGGCCACTTCGGGGCTGGACAGGACGACGATGTCGCCTTCCGCCCGAGCCGAGGCTGGATGCCAGATGCGGTCTGCGCCTGCGATGACAAAGCCAGTGGGTTTGTCTCCCCGGGTGACGAAGCCGCTCTCCGCATTTTTGAAAAGCAGGTGAGCTTCGCCGTCCTGCATCCGATGCCGACCGAGTACCGGGGCGTGGGCGGGGACTTCCCGCTGGTAGACATCCGCGAGGGCCAGACGCGCCAGGCGGTGGCCGACGTCCTGCTTATTCCGGGGATGGATTTGGTTGGGCTCGCCGATATCGATGGTCACGGCCATGCTGGTCTGCGGCACCGCGAGCGTGCGCGCCTGGGCCTCCCGGAAGTAGGCCCAGCTTACTCCCGTTGGGTCGCGGGGTTCGGCGAAGTTCGGCAATTGAACAAAAAGGAAGGGCAGCTCCGGCATACCCCAAGCCGCGCGCCAGCCGGCAATCATCCGCGTCAACAAATCCGTATATTCGTCGGCCCCGGCGGCGCCCTCGCGGGCGTTATTCTCACCCTGGTACCACAGTAAACCCCGGATGCGAAACCGGGTCAGCGAGTGGATCATGCCCTGGTAGGCCCCGCCGGGCATTTGCTGCCCCGCATTGGGGGGGCCGGGATTCCATGGCTTAGGCCGCATCGGCTGGCCGGGAGCCTTGCGTGCTTCGGCTTCCCACGCGCGGATATTGGCGAGCATCCCCTGCTCGCGCCCCGGCCACTCGGCCATTTCCCGTTTTCGCTTCTCCAGGAACGCGGTATACCCCGGAGACGACTTCACCGCATCGAGCGGCATCCACGTCTGGATGGGCGTGGCCCCCCAGGACGAATTGATCAAGCCCACTGGCCGCCGCAGTTCCTGGTGCAACTCCCGGCCGAAAAAATACAACGCGGCCGAAAAATCGCCGACCGTGGACGGGCTGCAAACCTGCCATTCGCCTTCAACCTCGGTCACCCCATCCGGAGTGGCATTTCGCCGGACCTTGAACTGGCGGATTTGCGGAAATCCGGCGCCGGCCTGCTCTCGGGCGAAGTCTTGTGCCTGTTTGGTCTGCAACTCCATGTTTGATTGGCCCGAGCCAAGCCAAACTTCCCCGAGAAGAACGTCTTTGATTATTACGGTATTGCTTCCCTGGACAGTCAGGGTGGTCGCGATCGCGCTGCTCGGAAGCGGTCTTAATACGATCTGCCACTGGCCCGCCGCGCTTGCCGTCGTGGCCTGGGTTTGATCGGCGATGGAGACGGTAATTGCTTCCGCCGGACTGGCCCAGCCCCACACGGTCACCGGAGCTTCCGCCTGCAAAACCAAGTGGTCGGAAAAGATCGCCGGCAGGCGCACCTCCGCGAATGCAACTTGCGGGATAGTTCCAAGCTTCAGGATGGCCAGGGCAGGGAAGATGGCGCGCGAAAGTCTCCGGCAGAAATGGAAAAATGGATTCATGGGGAATGCTTCGTTCGTTCGCTTGCAGCAGGCCGTGCCCGTGCCGGTGCATTTCGTCGCGTCGGGTCCCTCGGCCGGCGGATGGTGAATCGGGGGGGCGGCAGTTGGGCGTCTACGATTTGCTGGCGCGGCGGGCGAGCCAGAGCATGGCTCCGCCGAAGAGGGCGAATACGATACCCCAGGTCAGGTTCACATTCTGGCCGAGGGAGTGTTTGGCGTAGATGGCCGGGTCGGCCACCAGGCCGTAGCCAACCAGGATTACGCCGAGGGTGAGGAAGAGTAGCCCCATGGGCAGGCGGACGTCGAGTTGATGCATGGCGGTCGAGGGGGTTGCGGGTTACCAGAAGATGATGTTGAGCGCGAGGGTGGCGGCGAGCACGACCGCGCCAAGCGTGGCGGGACGGGCATACCAAGGCGTGTCCGGGCTATCCTTCACCCTTTCGGTGAGCGAATAGACCAGGCCGCGGAGTTCCTCTTCGGTGCGGTTGGGCTTCGTCCCAAGCGAGATGAGCAGCGTGCCGGTGAAGCAACCCGAGAAGGCGATGATCGCCATCCAGAAGCTCTGGGCCATGGATGAGGCGAAGGTCTGGTTGACGCCGATCCAGCCGCCCTTGAGGACGCTGACGCTTTCGCCCACGGCGAGGGAGTTGCCGTGGAAGATCACCGCGGAGAGCGTGCCGATGAGGAGGCCGAAGAAGGCGCCGTGGCCGGTCGCGCGTTTCCAGAACATGCCGAGCAGGAAGATGGCAAAAAGCGGCGCGTTCACGAAGCCGAACACCAGCTGGAGCATGTCCATGATATTATTGAACTTCGTGGCGGCGTAGGCGCAAACCGCGCTGATCAGCAGGCCAACGACCGTGGTGATCCGACCGACCTTCATGAGATGCGCGTCGGTGGCGTCGGGCTTGAACCAGCGCTGGTAGAGATCGTAAGTCCAGACGGTGTTGAAGGCGGTGACGTTGCCGGCCATGCCGGACATGAAGGAGGCCATGAGGGCGGTCAGGCCGATGCCGAGCATTCCGCTGGGGAAGTATTTGGCGAGGAGCGCGGGGACCACCATGTTGTAGTCGGGATGGCCGTCGGCGCCGATGGGCAGAGCGATGTTGGCCGAGCCGCCCTTGTGATAGAGCGCGATGGCCAGCATGCCGGGGAGGATGACGAGGGCGGGGAAGAGCATCTTCGGAATCGCGGCGATGAGCGGCGTGCGGCGCGCGGAGTTCATGTCCTTCGCTGCCATGGCGCGCTGGATGACGAGGAAGTCGGTGCACCAGTAACCGAAGGAGAGCACGAAGCCGAGGCCGGCGACCATGCCAAACC
>CAZAOI010000165.1:0-7642 GCA_964486705.1 uncultured Oleiharenicola sp.
GCCCTCGTCGGCCACACCGGCAGCGGCAAGAGCTCCATTATCAACCTGGTGGCCAAATTCTATCTGGCGCCGCAGGGCGAGGTGCTGGTGGACGGCCGGGAGATTCGCGGACTCACCAGCCACTCGTTGCACCGGCAGATCGGCATGGTGCAGCAGCAGAATGTTCTCTTTAGCGGCTCGGTGTTGGATAACATCCGCCTCAGCCGGCCGGAGGCAACTGATGCCGAAGTGCGGGCGGCGGCGGCGGCTCTGGATTGCCTCGATATTTTGGAGGCCCTGCCGAACGGCTTGCTCACGGACGTGGGCGAAAAGGGGAGCGGGATTTCCGTCGGCCAGCGCCAGCTCGTCTGCTTCACACGGGCCCTCCTGGCGAATCCCCGGCTCATTCTCCTCGACGAAGCCACCAGCTCGATCGACGCCCTGACCGAGGCCCGGCTGCAGGAGGCTTTACGCAAGCTTTTGGCGGGTCGGACCAGCTTCGTGGTCGCGCACCGTCTCAGTACGATCCGCCACGCGGATCTGGTGCTGGTCCTCGACCAGGGGCGGATCATCGAGCGCGGCACGCACCACCAACTGCTCGCCCGGCGGGGGCACTACGCGGCGCTTTATCGGCAGTTCGTGCAGGTCGACGACCAGGCTTGAAGGGGTCGGGAAGAGCGATGCTCTTTAGGTCGCAAGACAAATTTGGCCAAGATCGCCCGGTTTCTCCTCTGAGAAAATGCGATTCCCCTCTAGAAAATCGTTGCATTGGGTCGAAGCCCTCCTATCAAGAATACCACTATGGCTAAAAAATCCTCAGCTGCTAAGAAACCCGCACGTAAACCTAACGCCGCTTTCATGAAGCCGGTTACCCCTGACGCCAAGCTCGCGCTTGTCGTGGGATCTGCTCCGCTGCCCCGCACGGAAATGACGAAAAAACTCTGGGCCTACATTAAGAAGAATGGTCTCCAGGACAAAAAGAACCGCCGCATGATCAATGCCGACGACGCCCTCAAGGCCGTCTTCAATGGCAAGATGCAGGTCAGCATGTTTGACATGACCAAGCTGGTCAGCAAACACGTTTCCTGAAGCTTCGTTTCGTAACGAATTTCCCAAGCCGCCGCGGAGCAATCCGCGGCGGCTTTTTTTGGTGCGCCGCGCCGAATTAGCGGGTGTCGGCTTGCCGGCGGGAAAAAGGGAGGGCAAGGTCTCCGGCTTGCAAGCCGGTCCCCCCTCCCACATCCACCGTCAGGCGATCCTGATGCTCCTGCTCGCCAATTTATTTTGGGGGCTGAGTTTCCCGCTGATCAAGGCGCTGATGTTTGCGCACCAACTGGCGGTGCCGGCGAGCGGCACGTGGTTCATCACCGCTTACACCATCGCGCCGCGCTTTCTACTCGGGACGGCTGTGCTGCTGTTGGTGCTCGGGAAGAAACTTGGCTCGCTCACCCGTTTGGAAATCCGGCAGGGCGCGCTGCTGGGTTTGACCGGCGGGGCCGGGATGCTGTTTCAAAACGACGGGCTGCAATTCACCTCGGCCTCGGTGTCGGCGTTCCTCACGCAATTTTATGCGATCATGATTCCGGTGTACCTTGCGGCCCGGCTTCGGCGCTGGCCGACCGGAGTGGTGATCCTCAGTTGCGTGCTGGTGCTCGCGGGCGTGGCGGTGCTCGGGCGGTTTGATTTCCGCGCCCTGCATCTCGGGCGCGGGGAGGGGGAGACCCTCCTCAGCTCCGTGTTTTTCATGATGCAGATTTTTCTCCTTGAGCGGAAGGAATTCGCGGCGAATCGCACCCTGCCGGTGACGCTGGCGATGTTCTCGCTCCAGGCGCTGCTCTTTGGCGGGCTGGCGTTTGCCACCGCGCCCCGGGCGGCCGACCTGCTCGTGCCGTGGACTTCCGGACCCTGGCTGGGATTCACAGTGCTGCTCACCGTGTTTTGCACGCTGGGCTCGTACACGATCATGAACAAGTGGCAGCCGAAGATCACCGCCACGGAAGCCGGGCTCATCTATTGTGTCGAGCCGGTGTTTGCCTCGATCATGGCGCTGTTTCTGCCGGCCCTTTTTTCCAGCTGGGCCGGGCTCGACTATGCCAACGAGCAGTTGACCTGGCATCTCCTGATTGGCGGCGGGTTCATCACGCTCGCCAACGTCCTCATCCAGTTGCGGCCGCCGAAGAAAATTTAAGCCGGACTCATGCAGTTGAAAAGCGATTCCTCTCGGAACGCGGCCGCACTAAAAAGGGGTCGCCGAATTCCCAGCCGCAGCGGAGGCGGCGCGACTGGGCCTGGGTTCGCAGCAGCGAACAACCGGCCATAGCGGCGACAGGCGTCGGTATGGAAACCGACGCCCACCCAACTGCATGATCCCGGCTAAGCCGGGCCGGGCGCGCCCGCGCCCGGGACCTCATCATCGACTCAGCGCGCGGGACGGAAGTGGCCCGAGTGGAGGAAGGCGCGGATGGATTCGATCACCGGAGCGCGCCATGCCAGCCACGTATGGCTATACGGCACGACGAGAAAATCCTTCATGCCGGCCAGTCGAGCGCTGGCGACCGTGACTTTGCCATCGTTCGGGCCGGGCAGCACCGCGGAGAAGAATGGATTGAGCGACACCTCGCCGGCGATGATGCCAAGTTCTCCGGAGCCCGCCGGCCACGCTCCGAGGGTGCTCGGCAAACCGGCGGTGCCGAGTTGCTGGCCGGCCGGCCCGTTTACCGTGCGGTAGAGCCAGGTCGGCTGCAATCGGTCGGCGAGTTCGCTCCCGGCGTTGGGCGGGGCCAGCATGACGACCCGGCCAAGGTTTGGCACGGCGTGATCGCGCAGGTAGCAACGCAGCAAAATGCCGCCCAGGGAATGAGTCACGAAGTGGAGTCGCGGGGCAGAGCGCTGCGCGGCGATCAACGGCGCGAGGAATTCCTGTGCGAGCCGTTCGACCGACTGCTCGCGCGAGGGATACGTGAGGTTGATCACGTGGTAGCCGTCGCGCCGGAGCGTTTGCTCGACGCGCCAGAAGGACCAGCTCGTCCGACCCAGGCCGTGCAGCA
Source organism: uncultured Oleiharenicola sp. (assembly GCA_964486705.1). GTDB lineage: Bacteria > Verrucomicrobiota > Verrucomicrobiia > Opitutales > Opitutaceae > Lacunisphaera. The sequence continues at coordinate 3,027 of CAZAOI010000165.1, forward strand.
AGATGACGGTTTCCGGCGGTTCGGCGGAGCCGATGGCGGTGATTGAGACCATGAGCAAAAAGATCGGCCAAGCGCGCGGCATGGTCGGCTCACTTGGCCCACGGCCGGATCGATGCCACGGCGCGCCAGGTGACGGCGCCGACGACAATCACTCCGCCGAACAGGGCCAACGGGCTGGGTTTTTCACCGATAAAAAGCATCACCCAGAGAGGATTCAGGATCGGCTCGATGACCGGCAGGAGCACGGCTTCCAGTGCGGTCACATGTTTGATCGCGCGGGCATAGAGCAGATAGGGAATCCCGAGCTGGACCACGCCCAGCAGCACCAGCGCGACCAAGCTGGCGCCCGACAAGGGCGGTGCCGACCAGATGGCCGGCAAGCCGATCAGGAAGCCGAGGAAGTTCCCGAGGATGATCGACTCGAGGGGCGAGCCGTCTTTTTGCATCCGCAGTAAAATGATCATGGCGGCGAAAAACATCCCGCTGCCGATGGCGACGGCCATGCCCAGGAGATGGTTCAACTGCAGGCCGTCATAGAGGAAAACGCCCATGCCGGCAAAAACCGCGACGATGGTCAGCCAGTCGGCGCGGGTCGATTTTTCCTTCAGCAGCCAGGCGCCGAAGAGTGCGATCCAGACGGGCGCCGTGTATTGGAGTAAAATGGCGTTGGCGGCGGTCGTGAGCTTGTTGGCGGCGGCAAACAGCACCGTGCAGCCGGCGTAGGCTACTGCGGCCCCGATTTGCAGGGGTGACCAGGTAAAGCGCAACGCGCGGCCGCGCACCGCGACCAGGAAAAGGGTGGCGACGAGCCCGCGTCCGCCCGCCGCGGCGAGCGGCGGCCATTCCACATATTTGAACAGCACGCCCGCCAAGCTCCAGCCGAGCGCGGCGAGGAGGAGCTGGCCGACGGATTTGGTGTGGTCAGGGTCGCGCACGTGGCCGTCACGCATGAACGATCTTCCCTGGGTTTGGAATCACGAAACGAGATCAAGGGCCCGGCCGTGGTTCCGGCGAAGGTGCTCCGGATAATTTCTTTGGCCGAGGGAGCCTGAGGATGGCGGCCGGGCGCGGAGCGATCTGACCCTGATGATTGACGGTGCCGAGGTGCTTTGTCCGCGCCTATGGATTTTTTTCGGTTTCTTCGTCTTGGACATACCCGGGATAAAGGACTTTCATGCAGCCGGGGCAGACGCCGTGACTGAAGGTGGCTTCGGTATGTTTGTGAACATAGACTTCAACCTGGTTCCAGTATCCCTTGTCATCCCGGATCATTTTGCAACGGGCGCAAATCGGTACGATCCCCCGCAGGGTCTTGATCTGATCCAACGCCAGACGCAGTTCCTCGATTTTATCCGCCAGGGCGACCTGCATCTCGATCATTCGCCGGCCGACCTCGATGCGGGCGCGCAGTTCGCCCGGATCAAAAGGTTTGGCGAGGTAATCGTTGGCCCCGGCCTTGAGGCCGGCAACGATGTCGGCTTTCTCGCCCTTGGTCGTCAGCATGATCAAGTAAGGTGGGCGTTCGGTTTCCCGCGTGCGCACAAGGTTTACGACCGCCGGTCCGTCCAGCTCCGGCATCATCCAGTCGAGAATCACCAACGAGGGTGCCCCGGGCTGTTGCAGAACCTGCCAAGCCTCGGCGCCGTTGACTGTAGCCGTCACCGTGTGACCATCTTTTTTCAACATTCCAGCCAGAATGGTCCGCGAGGTGAGATCGTCTTCGGCAATTAGGATATGCATGAAAATAGAATTTTAAGAAATTTCATTTTCCATTGTTTCCTTCAGCTCCCTAAACTGCCGGTCGAGTTCAGGCATCTGCGCGATGATCAGGGGAAGATTTTCATCTCTCCCGGCCTGCTCGAGGAGCCCCGCCAGGGCGCTCAAGGCAGCACCGCCTACGGTGGCGCAGGCGCCTTTGATTTTATGTGCCTGCTGTTCGGCGCGGAGGGCGTCGCCAGCCGCTGCATAGGTCTTTAATTGGATAATTTGGTCGGGCAAGTCCTTGAAAAAACCATCGACTACAACCCGGGCCAGATCTTCGTCGTTGAGTAGCCGATTCATCAGGGCGGCCCGATCAAAGACGGGAATATCGCCTTCATGAGTCGCGGCACTGACCTTGCCCCCCGCTTCACTCCCAATGGGTTGCCAGCCGTCGTTTCTTGGCTTCGACCATTTTTCAAGAATCGCGATCAAGGCGGCCACTTCGATCGGCTTGGTGAGGTAGTCGTCCATGCCGGCCTGCAGACATATCTCCCGATCGCGCTGAAAGGCGTGGGCCGTCATCGCAATTATGGGCACGTGGTGGCTCAGGACCGACGATTGCGGGTCGCGGATAGACCGGGTCGCCTCGAATCCATCCATGACGGGCATTTGGAGATCCATCAACACCAGATCATAGGAGACGGTTTCGAGCGCGTGAACGGCTTCGATCCCGTTGGTGACGACGCTGACCTTCTGGCCTAATTTCTCGAGAATGCCCTGGGCCACCTGTTGGTTGGTGATATTGTCCTCGACCACTAAAATATTGGAACGCATCAAGCTGTTTCCCACGGCGAAGCCAAAGGGCGAGTTAGACAGGGACGAAACGGGTTTCATGCCACTGATAGCCTTCTTCAGTGCTTCACGCAGTTCCTGCCGCTGCACCGGTTTTGTCAGGCTGGCGACAAAGCCGATGGCTTGCCAAGTTTCAATGTGGTTCGAGTGGCCGAGGGAACTGCACATCATCAACTGGGTCTCCTGCAGTTTCGGGTCATTCTTGATCAAGCCGCCGAGGGTTTCTCCATTCATCATGGGCATATGCATGTCCAAAATGGCGATGACGAAAGGATCCCCGGCGGCTTGGGCTTGGGTGAGTGCCAGCAGGGCAGTCGGGCCATCGACCGCCTCGGCGGGTCGCAGACCCCAAGATTTCAGCAACACCATGAGAATCTCCCGATTGACCGGGGTATCATCGACAATCAAGACGCGCCTTCCGTACAAATTGTCGGGAGCGCTCTCGACGGCGGGGACCGCGGCACGTGACTTGGTCAGTTGCACGGTAAACCAAAATTCCGAACCTTTCCCTTCCTCGCTCTGGAGGCCAATTTCTCCGCCCATCAGTTGCGTCAGTTGTTTGGCGATGGCCAGGCCCAGTCCGGTGCCCCCATAGGTGCGCGTGGTGGAGGAATCGACTTGGGAGAATTTGTTGAACAATTTCCCCATTTTGTCCGTGGGAATGCCGAGTCCGGTATCGCGCACGGCAAAACGAATTTGGGCCGCGTCCGGGGTTTCCGAGACCACGGTTACCCGGATCACGACCGCGCCCTTGGCCGTGAACTTGATGGCATTGCCGACAAAATTGGTGAGAATCTGCCGCAAGCGGCCGGGGTCGCCCACGACGGCCGAGGGTACCTCGGGCGCGACCACACAAGCCAACACCAGCCCTTTTTCGTGGGCCTGCGCGGCCATCGTGAGGGTGAGATTGTCAACAAAGCGGAACAGATCGAAATCCAGATTCTCCAATTCGACCTTCCCCGCCTCAATTTTTGAAAAATCGAGGATGTTGTTGATCAAGGAAAGGAGCGAGTTGCCGCTGGAGCGAACGGTCCGGGCATAACGGCGCTGGACGGCGGTCAGATCGGTGTCGAGGAGTAGCCCGATCATGCCGAGGACACCGTTCATGGGCGTGCGGATTTCGTGGCTCATGTTGGCCAGAAACTCGCTTTTCGCAGCGTTGGCGACGTCGGCTTGCCTCGTTAATTCGTGGGCCTGGAGGTTGGCCTTTTCCAGGCGGGCATTGGTCATCAGGAGTTCCCACTCCGCGTGCTTGCGCTCGGTGATGTCAGTCTTGATGGCAATGAAGTGGGTGATCACCCCCTGCGGGTTTTTCAGCGGCGTGATGGCGATTTCCTCGTCGTAGAGGGTGCCGTCTTTGCGTTTGTTGCGCAATTGCCCGTGCCAGATCTGACCGGACAGGACGGTGTCCCACATTTGTTTGTAGAATTCCTGCGACTGCTGGCCGGATTTGAGCAGGGAGGGTTTTTGCCCAATGGCCTCGTTCGCCGTATAGCCCGTAGCCTTGGCGAAGGCTTCGTTCACCCATTGAATCACCCCGTTGGAATCAGTGATCACCATGCTGTTGGCGGCGGCGTTGAAGGCGACACTTTGCAAGCGCAGCAGGTCTTCGGCCTGCCGCTTCTCCGTGATGTCGAAGCAGGAGCCGACATAACCCGCAAAGCATCCGTCGGGATCGTAGCGGGGCACGCCGGTATCGAGCATCCAGCAGTATGGACCGTCGTGCCGGCGGAGCCGGTATTCCACCTTGAAGGGCTGCCGGGCCTCAAAACTTTCGTAATAGATTTCCAGGCGGCGGGTATGGTCATCGGCGTGAACCCGGTCGACCCAACCGTCACCCCACTCCTGCTCCATCGGGCGACCGGCAAAATCAAGCCAGGTTTTGTTGAAATAATTGCAGCGTTTGTCTGGGCCCGAAGCCCAGATGAGCACGGGCGATGCATCGATGAGGGCGGCAATTTCAGCGAAGCCTTTGTCGGGTTCCAGTCCGGTTGTTGGGCGGGAGTTCATTCGCAGTGGGTCCGAGACCCCGAAGCTCGCTTCGGCTTGGTTGGAATGGAGGA
>CAZAOI010000166.1:0-7572 GCA_964486705.1 uncultured Oleiharenicola sp.
CGACGGGCTCACGGTCCACGACAAGCTCCGGGGTCTTGGACCCACCGGGAATAAATCCAGAACCACTGCGCAATTGATATCAGACTGTGCCGAAGGGCAATTCAGCCGCGAAAATCAACCACGTAGTTTTCCACCGCTTTCGACTCATCCCCTTCCCCCCGCAGCAAAGTGAGGTAAACCTTGAAGGTAAACGGCGGGTCGACGTGTTGCGCACCAATCAAGGCGGTGCCACTGGGATTGAGCACCGTGCGATTTTCACCGCGCCCGCGGGAATTAGGCCAGCGCGCCGTGGCGCGGGTGACGTCGATCGCCATCGGTTTCTTCTTCTTGTCGTAAAAGGAGAGCGTGAACTGGCCTCCGACCGCCTGGAGACCGAGAAAAGTCCCATCCGCGCGTGCGATGGTCTGCCCGGGAATAGTGAGCTCGGGCTCCGCTTTCTCGCCGTCCTTCTTGCTCGCTGCGCCGGTCGCGGGCGCGACGGCGGGACTGGCCGGCTTGGACTCCGCCGGTTTTCCGTATGGCTGAGCTTGGGCAGAAAGCTGGCTAACGGCAAACAAAGTGGCGGCACAGGCGGCAAGTATCTTCATGCCGCCCACCCTAACCCGTCGCCGGCGCCGTGCAAGCTCCTGCTGGCTCGACTTTGGATCCCCGGGGAAATTTCGCACCTAATTCACGCACCGAGTTCCTCCTCCAGACGCCACGTAACGACCGTCGTCTGGGCGAGGAAAGGAATGCGGCCTACTTCTGATCCGAAGTCTGACGGATCTTGGCCCGCAGCTCGCGCCAGCGGGCCAGGCGCTCCGCGATCTTTGCTTCCCACCCCACCGTTTTCGGGGTGTAGAGCGCCAAGGGTTTTTCCAGGTAGGCCTGGCCGGAAATCGCCTCAGGGTAGTCGTGGGCGTATTGATAGCCCCTGCCTTGCCCCAGCCGTTTGTTGGCGAGTCCTCCCTTGTCGCGCAAGGACAGCGGCACGGCCTGCACCGGCTGCTCCGCGAGCACCCGCCTCGCTTCGCCAAGCGCGAGGGCGGCCGAGTTGCTCTTGGGTGCGGTGGCGATGTAAAGCGTGGCATGGGCGAGGGTCAACTCGGCCTCGGGCAAGCCGATAAAATCGCAGGCGTGGTGCGCCGCCACTGTGAGCGGCAGCGCTTGCGGGTCGGCCAGGCCGACATCCTCGCTGGCGAGAATCACCAACCGCCGGGCGATGAAGCGCGGGTCTTCCCCGCCGGCCAGCATCTTCGCCAGCCAATACATCGCCGCATCCGGATCGCCGCCCCGGCAGCTTTTGATGAACGCCGAAACCGTGTCGTAGTGTTCGTCCTCATCGGCGTCGTAGCGGATCCGCCGCTCCCGCGCGAAAAGTTCGAGCTCTTTTTCCGTAATCACCGCCTGCTCAGGCAGACTCAAGGCGATCACCTCGAGCGCATTGAGCGCGCGGCGCAGGTCGCCATCACAGAGGACCGCGAGATCGGTCAACGTCTTATCGTCCCCCGTGTGACCGCGCGCGCCGAGTCCGCGCTCGTGGTCCGCCAAGGCCTGCCGCAGCACTCCCGCCACTTCGGCCGCCGCGAGCGGTTCCAGCCGGAACAGATGGCTGCGGCTGAGCAGCGGCGGGTTCACGTAAAATCCGGGATTGTGGGTCGTCGCCCCGATGAGCCGCACGTTGCCCTCCTCGACATCCGGCAGCAGCAAATCCTGCTGCGACTTGGTGAAGCGATGCAGTTCGTCGATGAACAAGATCGTGCCGGCGTCGGGCTGGCGGCGGGCACCCGCGAGAATCTCGCGGAGTTCGGCGACATTGGACATGACCGCATTCACGCGGATAAACGGGCTGCCGGTTTCGCGCGCAATGACCTCGGCCAAGCTTGTCTTGCCGCAGCCCGGCGGGCCGTAAAATAAAAGGCTGCCGAACCGGTTGCTGGCGATTAGTCGCGGCAGCAGGTTACCGGGCTGAAGAATGTGCGCCTGCCCGGCGATTTCCGCCAATCGACGCGGCCGCAGCCGGGCCGCCAGGGGTTGGCCGGCTCGCCGCAATCCGTCGGGCGGAGTGGCTCCACCCCCGGGCGGGTCGCCCGCCGGGTGCGGCGGGTCTTCGCCAAAAAGAGAAGCTTGATCATCGGGGGAGCGGGCCATGAACCGGCACCCTGCCATCACGCACGAGGAGAAACAAGTTTGAAGGCGACCCGAAAAACTGTTCGGTTGTCCGCACGGATCGCTTGGGCCAGGGCGACTCGCCCTTCCGTGCCCTCGCCCGCCCTGCATCTTCGCGCTCCGCTGCTGTGGCTGCTCGTGCCGCTGATGGGCGGTTTCACAGCCGCCCGGTTTTGGCCGCCACCCCTCGACGGATTGCTGCCCCCAGCCGTCATCGCTGGCGGCGCCGGGCTGATTTCCCTCTGGCTGGCAGAAAAAACGGGCCGGTGGGCCCACCTCGGCTGGAGTTTGAGCCTCACCCTCGCCGTCGCCCTTGGCGGGTTCGCGCTGCTTCATTTTCGCCACCCGCATTTGCATGTGCCGGGCGACCGACCGCCGCGCGAAATCACTGTCACGGTCCAAGTCGAGCAGGTTTTCCCGAGTTCGCCCCAGGCCCGCAGCCTCACCGGTTGCGGCGAAATCGTGCGCACCGGGGAACCGGACCGGGACCTGTCCGGCTGCCGGGTCTATTTCTCCGTCATTCGAAAAATCAGCCGGCCGGCCCAGCGTTCCGGCCGCTATGTCATCCGCGGGGTTCTCGAACCGCTGCCCCGCGAATCCGGGACCGTCAGCTTCAACGACTATCTCGAAAATCTGGGCATCCGCCAAAAACTGACCCGCGCCCAGATCCTCCGGGAGGAGGCGCCCCCGGGGTGGTTCCCGCGGTTTTGCAGCCGCGTACAACCGCAGCTGAGAGAAATCCTGCACCACGGCCTCGAACGCCATCCGGCCGTGGACTCACTCTACGTCGCCATGCTGCTGGGGGAAAAGGCCGTGCTGTCGAGTGACCAGCAGCATGCCTTCATGCGCAGCGGCACATTTCACATTTTTTCGGTCAGCGGCCTCCACGTCAGCGTCATCGCCGTCGCGCTCAGCGCCGTGTTGGTGGGGCTGCGTGTGCCGCGCCGGCCGGCCGTGGTGCTGAGCCTCGCCGTGCTCTGGCTTTACGTCCAGGTTACCGGGGGGAGTTCTCCCGCCGTCCGCTCTTTTGTGATGATCGCCTTTCTGCTGGCCACGCAGGCTTTCCGCGTGCCCGGCAATGGCCTCGCCGCCCTTTCGGCCGCGGCCTTGGTCACCCTGCTGCTCGATCCGCTCCAGCTGTTCAGCACCGGCTTTCAAATGTCGTACTCCGTGGTCGCCGCTCTGATCGTAATGGGGGTGCCCCTGGCGGAGCAATGGCTGCAACGCTGGCAGCCGTTCGCGCTGCTGCCCACCCCGGCGTGGCGCTGGTACCACACGTCGGTCTACGGGAGCGGCCGCTATTTGCTCGGCGCTGGCGCCGCCTGTTGGACCGCCTTTCTGGCCAGCACGCCGTCCGGCATCGGCTACTTCCAGATGTTTTCACCGGGCTCCCTGCTCGCCAATCTGCTCATCATTCCGCTGTCGTCGCTCGCGCTCGTCGGCGGATTTCTTTCCTTGCTCTGCGGGCTCGCGGGCCTGCTGTCCTTGAGCGCCCTTTTCAACGCGGCCGCCGCGATCACGATCATCGTCATGGACTGGCTGGTCCAACACGGCGCCGCCTTGCCGGGAGTCTATTTCCCCGCCCGGTTCCCGCAGACCTGGATGGCCCCGGCCGCGCTCGTCGGCATTACCTCCCTGATGCTCGCCGGCCTCGCGGGCGGTTGGTCGCGCCGCTTCGGCGGCTACTGGCCGCCGGTCCTGGGTGTGGTGATAATTATAATTTTGGGCGTGAAGTTCGGCTGAAGGTGGCAATCCTGCTCCCATGAAAAGCGCCTACGAACTCGCGATGGAACGCCTGGCCAAGAGCGAACCGGCCGAACCGCCCTTGACGGCGGAAAAGAAAGCCCGGCTGGGTGAAGTTGATCGGCGCTATCAGGGAAAGATCGCCGAGCGGGAAATTTTCCTGAAGCAACAGCTCGACGCCGCGCTGCGCGACCAGAAATTTGACGACGCCGACAAGATCCGGAAACAAATGACCGGAGAAAAGGCCCGGCTCGCCGAGGAACGGGACGAGGAAAAGGAAAGCGTCCGGCGGGGAAAGTGACCTCCCCCGCGCAGCCGGAAACCTGGGCCCGGGTTCCGACCGGGCCTACCGCGCAATTTCAAACTCGGCCGAAAGCGTGTGGTGATCCGAGGCCGGAGTCGGCTTTACCCAATGCCCGACGGGCCGCAGCAAGTCATTGTGGAAAATATGATCCAAGACGTAAGGTCGCCGGCGCCAAGTCGCCTCGGTTGACTGAACCGTGTGGAAACCGGCGTCGGCAAATTGCTGGATCAGCGCCTGGTGTTTGCTGACATTGAAGTCGCCGGTGAGGAGGGTCGGCACCCCGGCCGAGCGGCGCAACTGCTCCACCACGAGCAAGCGCTGATCGAGATAGTCCTCACTGGCGCTATTCAGCATGAAGAACGCCAGCAGATGGGTGTTGAGCAACCGAATCTCGTGGCCGGCAATCGTCGTGGTCGCACCGATCAGCAGCCGGTCAGTCGGCGTCTTGGTTTCCCCAAAGAAATCAAACGCCACCGGCGGCGAAGGCAGGTTCAGGCAGACACTGTCCCGCAGGGGCGTCCGGGAAAAAATCGCCAAGCCGATCCCAAAGGGCAGTTCGCGGGCATCAGATTTCGGATAACTGAAAAAACTGTCGTAGTCGCCAAACTCCTGCTTGAGCCGAGTGTAATGGGGCGGCGGGAAAGACTGGATGCCGCCGGGGAGCGTCCGCTCGACCTCCTGCAACATGAAGATGTCGGCGGCGTGCGACCGGATCTCCTTGATGGTTTCGTCCAGCCTGATTGGCGCGTGATCGGGATAGGCATCATTCCAGATCTGCCCAAATTGCATATTGAACTGCAAGATTTTGAAACGGGCACCCATGGATCAGGGGTGGCTTCCCGTTACCCGACTTGACTCCCCTCGGCGGCGGCTTGGGGCTTCCCCGGGCGATATTAACAGCGCCGCCGCGATTGTCCGGGCGCTGAAAAAAGCAGAGTGAACAATGATTTTAGCTCGGCGGGGCATGGACAACGGCGGCTCGACGGATGTTCGCCCGCCGGGAAAGCGCCGCAAGCCTATTCGGGTTCGGCCGTGCCCTCGACCACCCAGGCTTTCGCCTCCGGCACCTGCCGCGTAAATTCCCGCAACGCCGCGCTCAAGTGCTCGGCATAGCGGTAATGCGCTCCCATTCCGGTGCGCAGTTCGGCCTCATAGATGAATTTGTCCGCTTGCGTGCTGTGTTCAAACGGCGTCTGCGCCCCAAGCAGCAGCGAATACACATAGGCCGGCGAGCCGCGTTGCATCAATTCGCGGGTCAGCGCCGCCTGCTCATCAAGCAACTCCTGATGGGCCACCGCCGAGATCTCCGGCGGCAAATAGAAACCGGCCTGGATCAACGGCGTGTAGCGGTGGCCTGTCCGATGGCGGTTCAGGTCGCGCAGTTCGGCGATCGCCATGTTGTTCCAGGCAAAACTGACGCGCATCCGGCGCGTCGCCTTGCCCTGATAGCCGTAGCGGTTGGCCCGGTGCCGCAAGGCCTCCGCGAGCGGCTGCTCCTCGCGCAGCCACGGCGGAGTATCGCCGTCGACCTTCACCCAGACTTCATCCGCCAGTGGCCGGGTCGAGAGCCGGGCGAGCCCCAATTGGAGGCTCGCGGCGAGTTCCTGCTCCGCCTGCGCCTGGTAGGATTTCTCGGCGGAACTGTGGCGCATCAGGCGCGGCGACTGTTTCAGCAGTTCGTCGCGGATCAATTTCGCCGCCAACTGCGCCTCGGGCATCGCGAGCGAATCCAGATGCTTCACCGTGGTGGCCCACATGCGCGAACTTTGCACGAGGCCGAGGTTGGTGCGCGTCGCCAGCGGAATAAAGTAGCGCGCGCGGTCCAGCGCATAGTTCTTGCGCAACCGCGTGACGACCGCCGGCTTTGCATCTTTGGGCAGGCGCACCAGCAAAGGCTGGGTCTGGGCCAGCCGGTCCAGGCGTTCGTATTCGGCGTGGTAGGCGGCAAAGGCCCGCGCCATCACCGCCGACCAGCGCGCCGCCAGATCCGCCGGGATGCCCACCTCCGCCGCCGTCGGCAGGTTAGCCGCCGACATGGTGATGTACCGCGTGCTGGATTCCTGCCCGTCGGCCATCTGGGCGATCTCAAAAATCTTATAGGCCAGCCACATCGACACATCGTCGAGCGCGACCGCCAACCCGCCGGTCAACCCGCCAATCGAAGCATGCCCGTAGTCCACGAATTTCAGGATGCGGTCGATGGACTCATCAGGATTGGCGATGTCCACTTTCTCGAGAATCTTGGCAAGGCCGTCGTTGCTCCGCGAATAGCGGGCGAGAACGGAGGCCAGCAACTCGGGTGTCACTTTGGGTAAATCGGCGGCCGCCGGCGGCGGAACGATGGCAAGTCCAGTAACTTTCATGTGCGCAAACAGACGAAACCGTTTCCTCTGCCGAAGCGAAGAAATTTTGCAGAAATCAGCCGAATGCCCTGCCCGCTGCCCACCGAGATAGCGGAACCCGGCCTCCGGACGGGTTGGCTGAATCGTCAGGAAAGACAACGCGTCCAGCGGCCGCGTTCCACCTCAGGCAACGGGAGGTTTCCGCTCAACCCTTCGCTTCCCGGAGTTGCATCGCACCTTCGAAAATCTGCTGCTCGGACAGGAGCACGAGATTGGCCGCGGCGGCCAGCGGCACGTAGCTGTCGAGCGAACGGACAGATCGCAGCGGGCCGGTGAAGCCGGATTCGGCCAGGGACGCGACCACGGCATCGGCGATGCCGCCCGCGGTGGCGCGACATTCGTCGGCCACGAGCACGCGGCCACAAGCCAGCGCGTGCCGCTTGATCGCCTCGAACGGAAGCGGGTTCAGCCAGCGCAGGTCGAGCACGCGCGCGCTGATCCCCTGCTCCTGCAGCCGCCGGGCGGCGCGGAGCGACAGCCTCACGCCATTGCCGTAGGTGACGATCAGCAGATCTTTCGCCTGTTCTTGATAGAGGCCAACCTCCCCGGGCAGGAGCATCCGATCGGGCGGCGGATAGTCGAAGAGCCACGCGCCGTCGCCGTCAGCATAAAGATCCCGCTCATGATAGAGGGCGATGGGCTCAAGGAAGACCGCCACGCGGCCGCACGCTCGCGCCGTCGCCACCAGGCCGCGCAACATCATCGCGGCGTCGTCGCCGCGCGAGGGCACGGCCAACAGCAGCCCGGGGATGTCGCGCAGCGCCCCGATGGAATTGTCGTTGTGGAAATGCCCGCCGAAACCCTTTTGGTAAGCCAGGCCCTGCACGCGCACGACCATCGGATTCGCAAACTGGCCGTTGGAAAAAAATTGGAGCGAGCACGCCTCGCCACGGAGCTGGTCGAGCGCGTTGTGCAGATAGGCGAGGTATTGGATCTCGGGAATGGGCAGCAGCCCGGCCACCCCCGCGCCTTGCG
>CAZAOI010000167.1:0-7456 GCA_964486705.1 uncultured Oleiharenicola sp.
ACAGGCTCACGGTCCACGACAAGCTCCGGGGTCTTGGACCCACCGGGAATAAAAAGCATGCGCCCCACCCTCTCCCGGGGCCGCCCGCCGCGCGTCCATTTGCTTCCGCCCGCCGCAGCTCTTTCCTCTCTCGCGGCTCTTGTAGTCTCTTAGTGAAGCTTACCCGTAGAAGTGACAACTACGGCTCAATTGGTAGGGCGAGTCGCTTGCCGCGCCGTAGTCTTGGCGAAGGCTGGTCCCCGACGAGCCGCTCGGCAGCACGGCTCATCCGGAGGATTCGCCCTACCCAAGACTCCGTCACTTCTAGGGGTAAGACTCAATAGACTACAAACCGGTTTGGGTCGTCGGGGAGAGTGGAACGTCACGGGCCTGCGGGGCGGACCGGCGCTGGGCGAGAGACACGAAGCCTCGTCGCCGGCGCGAAGGAGGCGGAGGCACCGGAGCACCCGCCGTTCGCTCACTCACTCGTCCGACTTCTTTCCGCGAGATTTCTTGGTGGCGGAGGTCGGCTTGGCGTTGACCCAGACCTGACCCTTGGCGTTGGCGTTCAGCCAGAAAACTTCTCCACCATGTTCGGCAAACGTCGGCTTGTCCTTCGGCGCGGCTGGCAGGTTGAGGCCGGCGGAGGCCAGCACGGCCATGAGCTGGTCCTCGGATTTCTCCAGCTTTTCGGCGATCTCCTTGATCGTCGCCGTCACGCCCTCGCCGCGTTTCTTCGGCTGCATCAGCAGTCGCACGGCGGTCAGCGTATTCTCCGGCGGCAGGGTTTTCGCCGCAACGGGCGGCGCAGATGTTTCCACCTTTACCGGGTCGGCGGTCTTCGATCCGCCGTCGTCTGGGCGCTGCGCCCGATCCATCCGCTCCTGATCGCGCGCCAGCTGCGCGTTGATCCAGATTTCGCCGCGCTGGTTCTTATTGAGCCAATAAACAAAATCCCCCTCGGCGGCCAGGACCGGCTTCGTTTCGCCCTCGGCCGGCAGCTTGACGCCGAACGGCTCCAGCTCGGCGAGCAACTGCGCCTCATCGAGCTTCAGCGCCTTGGTCAGGTACGGGAAACTGCCGGACCAGCCGTGGCCGCGATGATTGCGGCGCATCATGCCGCGAATTTTTCCGAGTAAAGTCTTGGGGGCCGAAGGCTGGCCTTGGTGCCGGTCGCCGCCCTGCGGCTGGCGCGGCTGGGTTTGCTCCCGGCGTTCCTGAGCCGGCGAGGCTTGGGGCCCGGTCGTTTCCCTTTGGTCAAACGCTCCCTCAGCCGCCACCGGCCGGGAAGGCACAAAGCCTCCGCCCGTATTCTCCACCACCACGGCCGTTTCCTCGTCCGTCAGGCGCTTGCCCGGGACGATGCGGAAAACCGGATCGGGTTTCTCGCGCGTATTGATCCAGATCTCGCCGCGCCGGTTGATGTTCACCCAAAAAATGTCCCCGTCGTACTCGACGACGACGGGCTTGGCGTTCTCGTCCGCGGGAATCGACATGCCGCACTCGACCAGAGCCGTCTTGATGTCGGATTCCTCAAACTTCCATTTCTTCGCGAGAAAATCCAGACCGACGGACATGCCGGGCCCGCGCTGGTTGCGGCGCATGTGGGGCTTCAGGGCATCGAAAAATGTCGGCAGTTCGTCCTCGGAGGAAAGTTTCTGCCACTCATCCTCCGCCGGGGCGTCCGGATCTTCGTCTCGGGAGGTGTCGACCGGGCGGCGGAACCCGTCGTCCGGGCCGGCCTTTTCCTCGAGGAAACTCTCGGCTTTTTCCTCGGTCGCGGCCGCCGCGCCGGTGCTGGCGGCCTTGAACTTGGCTTCGAACTCCACGCGAAGTTTGTCCGTCTCGGCGCGCGCAGCCGCGGCGACGGCGTCCTCCAGCGTCCAATCCCGCAGGGTGGTGCGGCGCGCAAGACCGGTGAAGGCGAGCGGATTGTCGGGCGCCGGGTGGAAATTGATGATTTCCCACTGATCCTGCCCGAGGTCGTTGATAAATTTTTCCATCAGCGTCGGCGAGGCGAAGCCGCCCTTGCCGCTGCTGATCACTTTGTATTCCCAGTTGGCCATGTAGGGGAAGGCATCCCGCAACCCGCGGCCCGACGCCAGCCTATTTTCGGAGCGCTCGTTCGTTTCCCCGCGAGCACCCGGCCGGATCTTATCCAATCGCGGCCGCACCCGCGGCCCCCGCCGCCTTGCCTTCGCCCGGGTTTTGCCCAGCTTTTCGATTTTCATGAGGCCAATTTTCCCTGCGACCCTCCTTCCACGCCTTCCCACCGGCCATCCGGCGAGGGTTATTGCCGTCCAGCGGCCGCCCTGGTGAGTGTTCGCCTTTTTTGGCTGGGTCTCGCCTGCCTGGCGCCCGCGCTTTCGGCCCAGACGGTGCCGCTTGACCCGCTGGTCGTCACCGCTTCGCGCGCGTCCACTCCGCCGCAAGAAGTTCCGTTCTCCCTGACCGCCCTCCCCGGAGAAACGCTGCGCGCCGCTCCGTCCGTCACCCTCGACGGCGCGCTGCGGATGATTCCGGGCTTCAGTCTTTTCCGACGCAGCGACAGCCTCACGGCCAATCCCACCGCGCAGGGCGTGTCGCTCCGCGGCCTCGGACCCAGCGGCGCCAGCCGCACGCTGGTGCTGCTCGACGGGGTGCCGCTCAACGATCCGTTCGGCGGCTGGGTCGCCTGGAGCAAAGTGCCGCGCGAGGCGCTGGCCGGCGCGGAACTGCTGCGCGGCGGTGGCGCCACCGCCTGGGGCAATGCCGCGCTCGGCGGCGTGGTGCAGCTATTCACGGAAAATCCCGGCGCCATGCGCAACCGGGCCGCGGCTTCTTTCGGCAATTTCTCCACTCACAGTGCGGAACTGGCCGTGAGTCAACCCCTCGGGCCGGGCCAACTTCAAGTCCTTGCCCGGGACTTCGCCACCGACGGTTTTCGCCTCGTCGCCCCGGAAGATCGCGGCCCGGTCGACATCGCCGCGGCGAGCGAGCACCGCTACCTCACGGCTCGCTGGCAACAGCTCGTCGCGCCCAACACGCAGTTGACCATCACTGGCCGGACCTATCGCGAACAGCGGGGCAACGGCACCGCTTACCAGCGCAATTCCTCGACGGAAAACTTTGCCGCCGTCACCTTGGTCACGCAAGCCAGCCGGACGTTTTCGTGGACCGCGACGGCCTACGCGCAGGACCAATCCTTCGCGAGCACCTTCAGCGCCGTCAACGCCACCCGCACCGCGGAAACACCCGCAAGCGATCAGTTCGCCGTGCCCGCCACCGCACTCGGGGCGGCATGGACCGGAGTCTGGGCGCACGACCACAACGCCCGCACGAGCGGTGGCGTCGATTTGCGCCAGGTGCGGGGCGAGACGCGCGAACACTTTCTCTACTCCGGCGGCAATTTCACCCGCCTGCGCGTGGCCGTCGGGGCGCAGGATGAGGCCGGCCTTTTTATCCTGCATGAGCGTCCGCTCGCGACGGGCTGGCGGGCGACGCTGGGTGCCCGGCTGGACCGTTGGCGCGACCACGCCGGCCACCGCCGCGAAACGGACCGCGCCACCGGGGCCGTGCTGCGCGACGAGATTTATGCCGCCAGCGATGGGGTGGAGTTCAGTCCAAGCCTTGGATTGGTCTGGCAAGCCGCGGCGGCGTGGCGCCTGCACTGGGCCGCGCAACACGCCTTCCGCCGCCCGACCCTCAATGAACTCTACCGGCCTTTCCGCGTCGGCAGCGTCGTCACCGAGGCCAACGCTGCGCTCCAAACCGAACGCGCCACGAACGCCGAGTGGGGGGCCGACTATACCCACGGGACGGTCACCCTCGGGGCCGCATTTTTCTGGAACGAACTGCGGGATGCCGTGGCCAACGTCACGATCGCCCGCGGGCCGGGCACCTTCCCGATTGTCGGCTTCATCCCCGCGGGCGGCACCGGCCGCCAGCGCCGCAACCTTGATGCGATTCGGGTGCAGGGCCTGGAGTTGTCGGCCGAGTGGCGGCCGACCGCGACCCTCTCCCTCCGCGCCGATTATCTGGCGAATGACGCGACCGTGCGCCAAGCGGCCGTCGCTCCGGC
This sequence comes from uncultured Oleiharenicola sp., assembly GCA_964486705.1. GTDB lineage: Bacteria > Verrucomicrobiota > Verrucomicrobiia > Opitutales > Opitutaceae > Lacunisphaera. The sequence goes on from CAZAOI010000167.1 coordinate 4,040, forward strand.
CCTCGTCGGCAAGCGACTGGCGCAGGTCCCGCGCAGCACCGCCGTGCTTGGCGCCTCCTGGCAGGCGACGGGAAAACTTTCCCTGACGCCCCGCGTGCGCGGACTGGGCCGGCAGTTCGAGGACGACGAAAACCAACTCATTCTGGGCGCGGCGCTGCTGATCGATCTCGGCGCCCGCTACACCCTGGCGGAGAACTGCGAACTGTTTCTCACCGGCGAGAATCTGCTGGCGGCGCGCCTCGAGACCGGCCGCAGCGCCGACGGGATCGTGAACACCGGCACACCGCGGCTAATCTTCGGCGGCCTCCGCTGCACCTGGTAAAGCGGAAGTTTGTCATCTAATAGATGACAAACTTCCCTTGGACTCAGCGGGTGACCGCCGCCAAAAAATGACTGATTGCGCAATCGGCCAACTGGCCGCCCGGGCCGTCCGTGTTGAGATCAAAGGCGTGCGTCGCCCAAGGCAACGCGAGGTGATAGTGGGGTACCGTCGCCGCGCGCAGATCGGTCTCGAGACAATCGCTGTGCCGGCGCCAGACGAGGGTGTCGAGCGCCCCATGCAGCAGAAGCGTCGGCGGCGAGTTTCGGTCCAGCAGGCGGTGCCCCGAAGCATCGTCGTAGTTGCCCGGCACCTCGCCGGGAGTGCCCCCGAGAAATTTCCGGAGCAGCCGGCGTGATTTCAAGAAGTCGTTTTCCCGGGCGACGGAGTAAACAAAGCGCATGTCCGCCATCCCGTAGAAAGAAATGACCCCGCACACCCCGAGATCGCGGGCGGCGTAGCCGGAGGCGACGGCGATCTGCCCGCCCGCCGAGCGCCCGAGCAGCACGAGCCGGGCGGGATCGATGCCCAAGGACTCCGCCTCCGCCCGCAGCCAGTGCAGCGCGGTAAACACATCCTCTTTTTGGGCCGGCCAAATCCAGCGCGGCGCCAGCCGGTAGTCAAGGGCCGCCACCGCATAGCCGCGGGCGGCCAGCCGGTGGTTGTACTCGGCGAGTTGCCGCCGGTCGCCGCTGTCCCAGCCGCCGCCGTGAATAACGACCACACACGGGGCCGGCCGGCCGGCGGACGCACCCGCCGCAGCGGGATAAAAATCGAGCTTCAACTCCGCGCCGACCGGCTGGCTGTAAACCTCGGTGCGAACGGCGCCCAGCTGCGTTCGCCAACCGAGGACGAGACGCAGCCAGCTCCACTGGGGCCCGGCGACCGCCACCGGGCCAAACGCCCGGGCCAGATTTATTTTCAGCCGGCCGGCCATCAACGCGGCCGTGAGGGCCGGGCGCAGCAGACCCACCGTCGTCACCGCCGCGAGCACAAAGACGGTGCCGCGCCAGACGCCTTCGACCGTGCTGTAAGCCGTCAAAGCCAGACCCAGCGGCAGCACAAGCAGCCAGTGTCCATATTCGGTCACGATCACCGCCAGCATCCAGGCGGGCCGCGTGCCCGGCGCCCGGATGACCGACAGCAACGACATCGCGCAAAACCCGACGGAGAGGGCAGGCAGCAGCCATTTCATGGAAGTTTCGACACCTTTGTTTGAGTTTTGTGCGAAGTAATCCAGGTGGTGCGGGGGCTTGCGCCGCGCCCGACAGGCTTGTTTGGTGAGAGCCCATGCCTTCCACCCTGCGTCGACTCGATCAATTGCTCGCCAACCTCGGCTACTGTTCCCGCCGGGAAGCGCGAGTCTGGATCCAAGCCGGCCGCACCCGTGTGCGCGGCGAAGCCGCAGACGATTTCGGCGCCAAGGTCGACCCCGCCGAAGTGCGGGTCGACGGCGAACCGCTCGACCATCCCGCGGGCCTCTTGCTGCTGCTGCACAAACCCGTCGGGCTCGTCTGCTCGCACGACGAGCGGGAGGGACCGAACGTGTACAGCCTGCTGCCCGCCCGCTGGCGGCAGCGCAATCCGCAGGTCACCAGCATCGGCCGGCTGGACAAGGAAACCAGCGGTCTGCTGCTGTTGACCGACCAAAGCGAACTCGTGCACCGGCTCACCTCGCCAAGACACAAAGTACCGAAAGTTTATACCGCCACCGTCGGCTCCGACTTGCCCCCCGAACTGATCCCGCTTTTCGCCAGCGGCACCCTGATGCTGAAAGATGAGACGGAGCCGTGCGCGCCGGCGGCGCTGAAAATCATCTCGCCGCGCGAAGCCGAACTGACCCTGACCGAAGGCCGCTATCACCAGGTGCGACGGATGCTGGCCAGCCAAGGCTGCGAAGTGGTCCGCCTGCACCGGGCCCGGTTCGGCGGGCTGGAGCTCGGGACTCTTCCCGCCGGACAATGGCGCGAGCTGCCGCTGGACATGTTTGCGACGTCGTAACCCGGGCGACTAGTCGGTCTTGGATTGGTCCACGATAAAATCGAGCGGCTGCTCTACTCGGGTGTTCACCTTCCGGCCGCTCTTCATGCCGGGACGAAATTTCCACTTCAGGATGGTCTCGATCGTCGGAAATTCAAATTCGCGGTGGGACGACGAAATGACATAGGGCAAAATCACATTGCCTTGGCTGTCGACGATGAAGCCGACCCGCACCCGGCCGCCAATTCCCGCGCGCTTCATGTCGAAGGGATAGTTCGGCTGAGTCTGCACAATCGGTTCGGGCCGGCGGTCCAGATCGGCGACGTTAAACAGGTTCTTAATGGCACTGTCGTCCGGTCGGCCCCGCTGGATATTCACCGGGATGGTCACAAGCCGGCCGGCGGTCGGATCGGATTTCATCGGAATCGTCAGGTCGAGCTGTTGAATAAAGCTGGAGCTGGAGGGCGCGAAGGTCGGAATGTCGGCCAGCAGGGGCACGGTGATGCTGGGGGCTTCCATGGGTTCCTCGTCGTTGAGTTCCTTCGGCTTGGCCTCTTCCGGCTCGTCGACGAGCGCCATCATCTGCATCTGATCCACGATCTCTTCGCGCACGACCACTTTGCGCGCGGGCGCCGACCGGTTGAATCCCAACAGGAGCGCGGCATGCAGTCCGATGGAAACCAAGATCGCCAACCAGGTAATCCACGGCTTCGGGGCGATCCCTTCATAACGAACGTGGCTGACCGGAGGGCTCGCCCCCGCGGAGGCAGTCGCCGCGCTTGGCGAATAGCGCCAAGTACCCGTGGGCGCAGAGGGTTTGGCCACTTCCAGCAGCGTTTCGGGACTGAGACGGAAGATCATGGCCCATGGTAGCCCTATAGCCTCCATGCCTCTCGGCATTCCTTGGCATTCGCCGTGCATCGGTTGCCGCAACAAGCCCCCATTTTTAGCCGTAACAATGCAGTCGGAATTTCCCGCGGATGCCGCGGATATGCGCGGATCAAGGCGTGAGAGATGAAACTCGAACCGATCCCATCCACCCCATCCGGTGCGTAATGTGATCGGTTAGTTCCAGGCTAGTCTTGGCTCTGAAATATCCGTGTCGATCCGCGTAATCC
>CAZAOI010000168.1:0-7416 GCA_964486705.1 uncultured Oleiharenicola sp.
GGCCCTGAGCTGGTCGAACGGGCAAGCAGGCTCCTCCAAAAACGAAAGGAAAGGGACAGGGTGGGTTTGCTCACATGCCCCGGAGCTTGCTCCGGGGATCTTTACCTTTCAGCGGACGACGTCGCTCAGTGTTTCTTCACCGGTCCCGTGATCAGCACCGAGGCCAGGATCGAGGCGGCCAGCACCGTGCCGATGATGCCGAGCGAGATCCGGATATCGATCGGGAAGTAGTGCGAGATGATCATCTTGACGCCGACGAAGCAGAGGATGATGGCGAGGCCGATGTTGAGGTAGCGGAACAGCTGCATGATGCCCGCCACGGCGAAATAGAGCGAGCGCAGGCCGAGGATGGCAAAGATGTTCGACGTGAAGACGATGAACTCGTTGCGCGTGATGGCGATCACCGCCGGGATCGAGTCGAGGGCGAACATCACGTCGGTGGTCTCGACGACGATGAGCACAATGAACATCGGCGTGGCATGAAGGCGGCCGCCAACGTGGGTGAAGAAATGCCCGCCCTCGAAGTGGTTGGTGACGGGCAGGAACTTCCGGGCGAGCTTCACCGCCGGGTTCTTTTCGGGAGTGAAGCCATCCTCCTTCTTCGGGATGGCCAACTTGATGCCGGTGTAGACCAGGAACACGCCGAAGATATAGATGATCCAGTGGAAGTTGTTGATGAGGGTGATGCCGGCGAAAATGAAGATCGCGCGCATTACGACCGCGCCGAGGATGCCCCAGAACAGCACGCGATGCTGGTGCTTCGGGTCGACCCGGAAATACTGGAAGATGACGATGAAGACGAAGACGTTGTCCACGCTCAGGCACAGCTCGACGATGTAGGCGGTGAAGAACTCCAGCGCCGGTTTGCTGGTCGCCGTGTCCGGCAGCTTGAGCGCGATGAGGAGGTTGAAAGCCATCGCCAGTCCGAACCACACGCCGCACCACGCCAAGGCCTCCTTGAGCGACACGACGTGGGCCTTGCGGTTGAACACCCCGAGGTCCAGCGCGAGCATGAGCGCGACAAAGGCGAGAAAACCGGCCCAGGCCCACCAGGGCATCGTGCTAAACATGGCAAAAACAGGAATCATGAGCCGCGCAGTCTGGGCGGTTCGGCTTGTCCGGGGCAAGCGGGGAGTTGGTGGAATCCTCCGGATCGCTTATAGACGCGCGGCGCGGGGCCGGCCCGGTAAACCCTTTGACATTTCTCCGGACGCCCCTTCATAGGAAGCCGCGATACGATGAATATGATCCGTCGAATTTTACTTGGATTGCTGGTCATTGCCACCGTGGTGGCGGCCCGGGCGCAGGATGCCTCCGCCGAGGCGGCCCAGCAGGCAAATACCACCGCGGCGGCGGCCGCCGTAACCGCTGGCAAGGTGGCGCCGGCGCCGGATTTCCTCGAACACCTCGTGGACGCGGTGCTGGAGCGGTTCGATGTGCGCAGCGGGGACAACACGGCGGCGCACTACGCCATCGCGGCGCTGTTCCTGGTCGGCGCCATCTTGCTGCGGCGGGTGGTGACCAACATAATATTCAACCAGCTCAAGAAACTGGCGGCGAAGACCTCGAGCACGCTCGACGACAAGTTGCTTCCCGAGCTGGAGGCGCCGGTCGCGACCTTCATCATGCTGACCGGCATTTTCAGCGCCCTCAAGGTGCTGAAGCTCCCCGAGGTGAGCGACCGGGCCGTCGGCTACGGGTCCACGGTAGCGTTTTCACTGGTCGTGTTCTGGGGTCTGCTGCAGGCGTTCAGCGCGCTGCTCGACCAGGCCCAGGAGGTCGCGCGGAAAAAGCACATGGGCCTCGCGGCCTTCATGCCGTGGATCAAGAAGACCCTGGTCACGTTGTTCGTGGTTTTCGGCGTGCTCATGGTGGTGCAAAGCCTCGGCTTCGACGTGAAGGCGCTGCTGGCCGGCCTCGGTATCGGTGGTTTGGCCTTCGCCCTCGCCGCGCAGGACACGATCGCGAATCTTTTCGGCTCGATCGTCGTCGCGATCGACCAGCCGTTCAAGATTGGGGAGACGGTGAAGATCGGTGCGAACACCGGCTTGGTGGAGGACATCGGCCTGCGTTCGACCAAGATCCGCCTGATCGACAAATCGCTTGTGGTGATCCCCAACAAGCTCGTTTCGTCGGAGGCGATCGTGAACCTCTCGCGCTTCACCTCGCGCCGCGTCGAGCAGGTGCTGACGTTGACCTACGAAACCACGCCGGCGCAAATGGAGGCCATCGTGCAGGAAGTCCGTGGGCTGATTCTGCATGAGGCCGAAGTGGATCCGGAATCGGTCATGGTGTATTTCCGGGACTTTAGCTCCTCCTCGCTGGACCTCTGGCTGGTCTACGTGGCCAGGGACGCCGATTTCCACAAGCACATGGCGCTGCGCCAGCGACTGAATCTCGCGTTCATGCGCGCGGTCGAGGCGCAGGGCCTGGCCTTCGCCTTCCCGACGCAGACGGTATACCCGGGCGCAGCGTCGGCCGCGCAGAAGTAAGGTGTCGGCTGGTTGGGACGATCTGCTGGCCTGCAGATCGCCCAAGACGGGCGGTTGAGAGCCACGGCCCCTACCGGGGCGATCGGCGTCGGTGCGGAGGTCGACGCCCACCAACGTGCCGCAGCGGATGAGGAATAATCCGCCTTCCCCTCGTCGCGCCGAAGCCGTGGCGAAGGCGGATCAATCCAGGGTCTGCCGGTAGCGCTTGACGCCGACGGTCATAGCGACGGCCAGGAAGAGCAGCAGCGGCCACAGCTCGGGCAGGATCTCCGCGGGGCCGTTGCCTTTCAGCAGAATGCCGCGGGCGATGCGCAGGAAGTGGGTGTTGGGCAGGCAGGAGCCGATCCACTGCGCCCACTCCGGCATGCCGCGAAACGGAAACATGAAGCCCGAGAGCAAAATCGACGGGAGAAAAAAGAAAAAAGCCATCTGCACGGCCTGCAGCTGGTTTTTCGCCAGGGTTGAAAAGGTGATGCCCATCGAGAGATTGGCCGCGATGAAGAACAGGGAGACGGCATAGAGCAGCGCGAAGCTGCCGACCATCGGCACGTGGAAGATGAAATGTGCGGCGAGCAAAATGAGCGTCACCTGCACATAGCCGACGGCGATGTAGGGCAGGATTTTTCCGGCCATCACTTCGAACGGCCGGACCGGCGTGGCCAGGAGATTTTCCATCGTGCCGCGTTCGCGTTCCCGCGTGATGGCCAGCGCCGTGATGACGACCATGGTCATCGTCAGGACCACGCCCATCAGGCCGGGGACGATGTTGTACTGGGTGATGTTCTCCGGATTGTAGTGCGCGTGGATCCGGAAGTCTACCGGACCGGGCTTGGTGCGAAGCCGGGCCAGCGGACCGGTCAGGTCGCGGTTGAAGACGGTGTCGGCCAGGGCGCGGGTGGCGGAGACGGCGGGACCGACGGCGGCCGGATCGGTGGCGTCGGCCTCGATCAGGATGGTCGGCCGCTCACCGCGCAGCAGCTGGCGCGAAAAGTCCTCGGGGATGTTGATGACAAACTGAACCTCCCCGAGTTGGAGCAGCTGCTGGGCCTCGGCCTCGGTGGCGGCTTCGCGGACCAGCGTGAAGTAGCCGCTGTGCTTGAGCGCGGCGACGAAGGTGCGGGCAAACGGCCCCTGGTCGGCCGCGCGGATGGCGGCGGGCAGGTGCTTCGGGTCGGAATTGATGGCGAACCCGAAGATGATGAGCTGCATCAACGGAATGCCGACCATCATGCCGAAGGTCACGCGGTCGCGCTTCATCTGGATGAATTCCTTCAGCACGATGGCCCAAAACCGATGGAACGTGAAGCGGCTCGGTCTCATCGGTGGCAGCCTCTTTTGGGGATCGAGCTTGCTCGCGACCGCACCGGATTGGTCGGCGGGCGCGAACCACGCGAGCAAGCTCGCTCCCACGGTGAGTTGATCACCCGGCTCATGAGAAATTATCCTTCGCTTCGTCCATCAGGCTGATGAAGACGTCCTCGAGGCCGGCGCGGATTTCCTTCCACTCATGTCGGGGGTCGCGCCCGGCAGTGATGGTGGCTTTCAGTTGGGCGGCGTGGCGGCCGCTGACGTGCAAGGTGGTGCCGAAGGCGACGACTTGCTCGACGCCGGGCCGCCCCCGCAAGGCGTCGGCGAGGGCGCGCAGGTCGGGGCCGGTTACGCTCCAGGTGCTGAGGGTCGCGCCGGCCAGGACCTCGGCGACGGTCCCGCGGGCGAGCAGATTGCCGTAGGCGAGGTAGGCCAGCCGGTGGCAGCGCTCCGCCTCGTCCATGTAATGCGTGGTGATCAACACCGTCAGTCCGGTCGCCGCCAGCTGGTGGATCTCGTCCCAGAATTCGCGGCGGGCTTTCGGGTCCACGCCGGCCGTGGGTTCGTCGAGCAGGAGAAGTTGGGGTGCGTGGATCAGGGAGGCGGCGAGAGCCAGGCGCTGCTTCCAGCCCCCCGAAAGCTGGCCGGCCAGCTGGTGGCGGCGGTTTTGCAGGCCGAGGCGCTCGAGGCTGCGTTCGACGGCCGCGGCGCGATCCGGCACGTCGTAGAGGCGGGCGATGAAGTCGAGATTTTCGCGGATGCTCAGGTCATCGTAGTAACTGAATTTCTGCGTCATGTAGCCGACGTGGCGTTTGATCTCGGCCTGCTGGGTCCGCACATCGAAGCCGAGGCACGTGCCGGTGCCGCCATCCGGCGTGAGGAGTCCGCAGAGCATGCGGATGAAGGTGGTCTTGCCGCTGCCGTTCGGGCCGAGGAAGCCGTAGATCTCGCCGCGTCTGACCTGGAGATTGATGGCGTTGACGACGGTCTTGTCGCCGAAACGCTTGGTGACGCCCGTGACGTCGATGGCGAAGTCGGAGAGTGCGGCGGCGGTTGTCATGGGTGTGCGGTGGGGCCGGTCTGAGACCGGCCCTACTTGGCGAGCGTCACATCAACGGGCTGGCCGGGATGCAGGTCGCGGGCGTCGGCGTCCGCAAAGGTCGCCTCGATCATGAACACCAGCTTGGCGCGGTTCTCGCGGTTGTAGAGCACGGGCGGGGTGTATTCGGGCTGGGGGGAAAGGTAGCTGACGCGCGCGTCGAGGGCGGGCCGGCCGGTCAGCGCCACCCGCACGCGATCGCCGGCCTTGAGGGCCGCGAAATCGGCCTCGGGGACGAAAAAGCGCACCTTGATGTTTTCGGGGGGCAGGAGCGCGACGACGGGCGCGGCGGCGGGCACGAATTCCCCGGCGCGGTAGAGGGTATCGTAGACCAGCGCGGCCTGCGGCGCCGACTGGCTTTTTTGGGCGACACTCCAGCCCGCGCGATCCAGCGCTGCTTGGGTGGCGGCGGCATCCGCTTCGGCGGCGGTGATGGCATCGGCGCGACCCCCGAGCTGGGCGGTGACCAGTTGGGCGGCGGTCTCGGCAATGAGCGTCTCGTTGGCTTGGTGGTTGAGTCGCGCGCGGTCGTAGTCGCCATCGGAGAGCACGGTGGTCGCGTGGAGTTTGGAGGCGCGTTCCAGTTCCAGCCGGGAGAGTTCGGCGGCCGTGCGGGCCTGGACCAGCCGGGCCTCAAGGGCCGCCAGTTCGCTGGGGCGCTGGCCTTTTTTCAGATCGGTCAATTTCGCCTGCGACTGGCGCCGCCGTTCCGCGGCTTCGCGTAAGACGGAGAGTTCAGCGCTCTGTTCGAGGGTGAAGAGGGGCGCGCCCGCGGCGACCCGCGCGCCTTTTTGCACGGCGAGTTTTTCCAACTGGCCGGCCAGCGGTGCGGCCACGTAGACGAATTCGCCCTCCAGATAACCCTGGTAGCCGCCGGCGGCCGGCCGGCTGCAGCTGGTAACAGCAAGTCCCGCGACCAGCAGGGCAACAGTCCCACCGAAAAAACGAGTATCCATGAGTGCAGTGTGGCCGCCCCCTCGGCGGGGTCCAAGCGCAAAGGCGATTCCGCGATTGCCCGCTCGAGCGTGATGAATAGCGTTCCGGTGTGCCGGCGCTGACCAACCATTTTAAAACCGAGATCTCGACGCTCATCGCCAACCAGGACTTCCCGGCACTGAAAGCCAAGCTGGCGCCCTGGTTGCCGTCGGCTGTGGCGCCGATTCTCGCGGAACTGCCCATCGAGAAGCTGGCGATGCTGTTCCGCGGTTGCTCGAAGGAACTCTCGGCCGCGGTGTTTTCCTGTCTGGAACACCCGGCCAAGCATCAGCTGCTGAAGACCCTCACGCAGCTGCAGACGGCCGCGCTGTTGAACAACCTGCAGCCGGACGACCGGACGGCGTTTCTCAACCAACTCCCGCTCGATCTGGCGATGCCGCCCATCAGCCTCCTCACGCTGGAGGAACGAAAGACCACCCAGGACCTGCTGGCTTATCCGGAGCCCAGCGTCGGCCGGATGATGACGCTCGATTTTGTGGCGGTGAAACCCGAATGGACCGTGCGCGAGGCCCTCGATTACATCCGCGAGCTCCGATTCCTGCTTTCGGCGCCCGAGACCAAAGGCAGGGCCTTGATCGATGGCATTTTTGCGGCGGTCGCGCCGGTCATCAGGTTGTAATGGGAAGCCCATGCCCCGGCCTGTTTTACTCTACGATGGCGCGTGCGGGTTATGCAACCGGCTCGTGCGCGTGCTGCTGCGGGCCGATCGCGCCGGCCGGTTAAACTATGCGCCCTTGCAGAGCGCACCGGCGCAGGAGTATCTGCGCGCGCAGGGATTGCCGCTGGCGGATTTTGACAGTTTGGTTTTTGTGCCGGACTGGAACGACCCCGCTCCGGGTGGATACCGGTTGCGCACCGACGGCGCGCTGGCCGCGTGCTTCGAGGTCGGTGGCGGCTGGCGCATCGTTGCATGGCTGCGGGTGCTGCCGGTGGGGGTGCGCGACCCTTGCTACCGGTTGGTCGCACGCACTCGTTACGCGCTGTTCGGCGCCTACCGGCCGACGCCGCTGCGGGATCCGGACTGGAAAGAGCGGTTTCTCGCGGAAAAGTAACGCCGGCCTCGCTCCGGCCCAACGGAATCCCGGGCTGGATTTACCGGCCACTCCAATCCTGCAGCAGTGCCAGAAGCCGGCGGCCAACCTCGGCATCAGCCGGGGCGGCGAGAGCTTGGGTTTCGCGCACGGCCAAAAGAGTGCCGCTGGGTTCAAGCGCGACCAAGACCGGCAGGCCGAATTTCTTCACTGCCTTTGGGTCCAATGCCCCGGAGCTGGCTCCGGCTTGGATAAAAAATGGCGGAGTGAGCAAGCTCGCTCCCACAAAACCATGGCATTTGCCGTGAATGCCCCGGGGCATTTGCTCAAACTAGCGCCAACTCACATGCCCGCCGTTTCTTCTTTTATTTGTAGGAGCCTGCTTGCAGGCGATTCAGAGTGTGGTCCTTCGGCCGACGTTCCGAATCGCCTGCAAGCAGGCTCCTCCATTCCAACCAAGCCGAAGCCGTTCGACGGGCTCACGGTCCAC
>CAZAOI010000169.1:0-7401 GCA_964486705.1 uncultured Oleiharenicola sp.
CAATCTACCGATTCCAGCTCTCCTGTATAGTCTAATAGCGAAGGGACGTTGGTATAATCCGGAGTGATAGGTAACACTTGTCCGCCTTCGCCCCGCCATGGAGTATAATAAGGAGTCAGGTTGAAATTGTTCTAGTCAGCCTTCATCTTCCTGCTCAGCTCGCGACGTTTCTGCCCGACATAGTGGCTCACCGCTTGGCCGCTGCCCATGCTCAGCCGGGCCGCGATCCAGCCATTCGGCGCCTGCGTCGTCCGTTTCAGTTCGGCCGCGAGCGCGATTTTCCACGGGGCCGACTTGCGGTCACTCTGCGCCGCCTCGACCGTTTTCCCGGCTTTCTTCAAGTCCGCCGCCAGACGCTCCTCCCAGGCTTGCTCCCGGATTTCCCGGGCGCCAACCGACTCCCACGCCCGCGTGTCCGCCGCGAGCGCATGATCCTTTACCAGCGCCGATTTGAATTCCTTCGTGCCCAGCGCCCACCCTTGGCTCAGCGACACGTAGGCCTTGTTCCGGCCGGCCGGACCTTCCTCGGCGTGCCACGCCAGATAGTCGCCATAGCTTTTCCTCCCCGCCGGGGTGTCCGCCAGTTCGCCGGCCTCGAGCAACGACGTCCGCAGATCCAAGAACTTGGGGCGCGCCTTTGGCTGGCCCAGATACCAGTAGCTGGAATGGCGGTACTCGGACAATTTTTCCGGCGGCACCAGCCCCGCCCGGACCGGATTGAGGTGGAGATAATGGCAAACCTGCCCGAACGGCCCGCCTTCCTCGACGAGCAACGCCTTGTAGCGCCCCTGGAAAAGATGGCCCCGCTCATCCCGCAGTTGGTTGAACCGGTTGGCAAACGTCGCCTGCAGCCACTGCATCCCGAGGACCAGATTGCCGTCCGGGGTTTCCAGCGCCAGATGGTAATGGTTGCTCATCACCACATACGCGTGCAGGACCCAATTCGACTTCGTACACGCCTCGAACAGGCACCCCTCGAAGGCCGCCCGCGCGCCCACCGACTGGAAAACCGGCGCACGGTAATTGCCCCGGTTGATCACATGGTAACACGCCCCCGGGAATTCGAGTCTCAACTTGCGCGGCATGCCCGGACCTTGCGCGGGTTCCACCCGGCGTCAATTCTAATACTTTCAGCCTGACCCCTTTTTCAGCCCCCGGGAAAAATCGATATCAACACCACGCCGATGAGCAACAAGGCGAGAAGGGGGAACCCGACGCGGGTCCCCGGCTTCATCGTCCCTTCGCGGCCGGATCGGGATTCGCCACGGGCCGGCGGACCTGGGGAGCCGTGGCCGTAGATCGTCGGATGAGGTCTTCGAGGGAGAGCAGAATGTTGCCACCGTCACCACTGCCGCCAACCACGAGCGGCGAACGGCCGTTCCAGTTTTGCAGGATTTGCAGCTTGATGAAATCAGGATTCGCCCGGAGCGCGGTGCCGCGAACCTGGATGGCCTCGGCCTCGCCTTTCGCGCGGATGATCGCGGTGTTGGCTTCGATTTGGGCCTTGAGCTGGGTGAACTTCGCTTTTTCAGCCTCCTGTTCCTGCACCATTTTCATTTCGATCGCCGCTTCCAGTTCCGGTGAAAGGGAGAGATTAAAGATAACGAGATCGACCACCACCAGGAACTCCGCCCCGATCTTGCGCCGCGCCAGCTCCAAGGCGCGCATCTTGATTTCCTCCCGGTTCTTCACGATCTGCTCGGCGCTTTGGGTGGCCGCCACTTCCTTCAAGGCCTCCTGCACCCGCGGGGCGATCAGGTTATCGAACGGTTCGCCGGCGTACTCCTGGAAAATCTTGACCACGGAATGCTCCGGCACGCGGTAGAGCACATGCACCTCCATTTTCACCTGCTGCAAGTCGGAGGAATAACATTCCGCCGGCATCGGCCGGGTCTGCTGCCGGATCGAGATCGGCTGGATCTGGGTGATGAACGGCTGCTTGAAACCAAAGCCCTCCGGCATGAACTCCGGGGCGACCTTGCCGAGCGTCACGGAGACGCCGCGCATTCCCGGCTGCACGACGTAGGCGACTGATGAGCCTAGGAGGACCGCGACAAAAATAAATATGCCTACGCCCAGCAACCGCTTCACGAAGATCGGATCGAGCTCACCATCTCGCGAGCCACCAGTGTTACGCTGATTCATAGTTTGGTCTCCTCGTTGGACTGAGCTTTTTGGCCGGTACTGAAATCCCCCAGGGGCAACATCATGTTGGCGCCCGTGGCCCCGGGCCCGACCACCAGCGGGGTCACGCCATCCCACCGCTCGATGATCTGGAGTTCGAGCACACTGGGATTTTCCTGGAGCGCCTTGCCGCGCAGGATGATTGATTCGGCCTCGCCCTTGGCCTTGATCACCACCGTGCTGGCCTCGGTCTGCGCCTGCTGCTGGGCGAAGCGGGAACGGGCCGCTTCCTGTTCCTGCACCATCTTCGCCTCAATCGCGTTCTCGAGCGCCCGGGTCAGGCTGATGTCCTCGAGCACGATATCCTCGATGACCATGATCTCGCCAATTTTCCGGCGCGCGCTCTCCAGGGCCTGGCTTTTGACTTCCTCGCGTTTTTGCACAATCAGCTCGGCGGAACGCCGCGCGGTGACTTCGTTCAATGCCTCGGCGACGCGCGGCTTGACCAACGCCTCGAAATCCGAGCCCGCATAGTCGCGAAAGATGGCCACCACCGAACTTTCCGGCACGCGATACAGCACGCGCACGTCGATCTTGACCTGCTGCAAGTCCGACGAATAGCAGTCAGCGACCATCTTGGCCGTCTGCTGGCGGATCACTTGCGGGGCAATCGTGGTGACAAAGGGCAGCTTGAAACCAAAGCCCTCCGGTTTGAAAACGGGTGAGACGCGGCCAAGCAGAACTTCGACGCCGCGATGCCCCGGCTCCACCACGTAGGAGGCGGAAGAGCCAGCGAGAATCAACACGAAGATCACCAGCGCGCCGACGGCAAACCCGGCGATGTTTTTAGGGTCCATAAAAAAAATTATTCTCCATTAAGGGTTGCACGAGGGGGATAGTCCCTGACGAAAATTTACCCGACGCGAAATTGATCGGGTAATTTTCCAGTGGGCTCCCCGCCATCGGTCCTGTCAAGCAATTCAGATTGATCGTTTGCTTCGCCCCTCGGTCCCGACGCTTCCGGAAACTCCCTTCCCCTCAGACCAGCCTCCTCCCCAAAATCCAGTTTCCGGTCAGTAAATCACGGACCAACCAACCGCCTCCCTCAATCACTTGTCACCTATTAAGTGACGATCCCCTATGAAATGCCCGCAAAACGATTGTCCCGGATTACGTGACAAGTGCCTCGGGTTCCGGGGCGGCTCTTGAATCCTCGGTGTAGGCGGTCACAATTTGTGACCGCAGCAACTCTCCCACTCGTTATTCAACCAGAGACTTTATGCCCCGCGCGATTTCTGCGTCGTCACTTTCACGGGCGCCACTCTTATGGGCGAGCTGGCAAAAAAGCTGGCGTCGCTCGAGACCGAACTGAAGTCGCGGCTGGATACGCACGAGAGCGCAATGGTTGAGGAGGCGCCATCGCGAAGAGGTGTCATCGGTGTCCGGTCGCGAATGTTGATGTCCCGGGCTCACTCAAACGATGATCAGTTTCCGCAGCCCGACCCTTTCGGCCCTTTCCGCAGTTGCTGGTGCCGGGCATTCTGCGGGCCCCCTTCATCGACCTGATCGGTGGTCTCCTGCCGGCGATCCGCGCCGCCCGCCTGCCGATCGCCGCGGTCCTGCGGGAACTGTAGGCCTGAAGGGATCATGCGGTTTTCTTGTCGCCCGCTCCAGGAGGAGCGGGGACCCCGGCGCATCGCAACATCGCGGCACTGTCCATTCACGGCGCGAACCGGCGTGAAAGCGGCTGGTTAGTCTCGCCTCCCTCCTTTGGGCCGCCGTAGCTTCGGACGCATGACGACCCCGGCTCAGCTCCAGTCGAAAGCAACAGGCCTGCTCGCCGCCTTCATGCTCGGCGCGCTGCTCGCCCCCTCCCCGGCACCGGCCGGCCCGAGCCGGCCGCCGGCGGATCCGGAACTGGTGTACCTGCCCGTTCAGGCCCGCCCGGAGGCCCGGAAGATTTCCCGCACCGCCTACCGCCATCAACTCCAGGGCTTCTGGCTGGGGACCTGCATCGCCAACTGGACGGGGCTCGTCACCGAGATGGATAAGATTGGCAACATCGGCAAAATCAAGACGGGAGCCTTCTACACCCGGAAGGATTGGGGTGGCCCTGACCACCCCAACATCTGGAGCGGCACCGAACCCAGCAAACTGTCGCCCACCATCGACTTTGTGGTGGAAAAGCCCGGCGGCATCTGGGGCGCGGACGACGACACCGACATCGAGTACATCTACCAGTCGCTGGTGCATGAAAACAAAACCACGCTGCTGACCGGGGCCCAGATCCGCGCCGGCTGGCTCCAGCACATCCGGGTGGAGGAGGAAAACTACCTGTGGGTTTCCAACCAAAAAGCCTTCGACCTGATGCGCGCCGGCCTGGTCCCGCCCGCCACCGGCGACCCCGCCCACAACCCGGAGTTCGAGATGATCGACGCTCAGCTCACCACGGAGATCTTCGGCCTCTACGCCCCGGCGCGTCCCGACGTGGCCCGGCGCATCAGCCGCCTGCCCATCCAGACCACGGCCCGCGGGAACTCGGAATGGATCGCCGGTTTCTACGTCGCGATGTTTTCCCTGGCCTCCGCCGCCGATGCCGCCCAGCCGCTCGGGGAGCGCCTCCGCTGGATGGCGGACCAGGCGCGCCAGGAACTGCCGGCCGACTCCTATTCCGCCAAAATGTACGACTTCGTGAAGTCGCGGCACGCCGCCGGGATGCCGTGGGAACAGGCGCGCGACGAGGTCTACCAGCGTTACCAGGTCGAGCAGGCGGACGGCTACGACATGACCGCCCAGAACAAGGAGGGCAACGGCTGCTTCGCCGCCGGGATCAATTTCGCCGCCAGCCTGATCAGCCTGCTCTACGGCAACGGGGATCTGGTCGAGACGATCAAGCTCGGGACCCTGATGGGCTGGGACTCGGACAACCCGACGGCCACCTGGGGCGGCCTGATCGGCTTCATGCTCGGGCAGGACGGGGTGGAAAAGGCCTTCGGCCGGAAATTTGCCGACCAGTTCAACATCCACCGGACCCGGATGGGGTTTCCAAACAACGGCGTGGATAATTTTTCCGCGATGGCGCTCCAGGGCGTCTGGATCGTGGACCGCGCCGTGCAGGAACAGCTGGGCGGCTCGGTTGATCTGGCCCAGGACGTCTGGCTGATCCCCCGGGAAAGCGGCGCCGGGCGCTAGCGCGGATAGATCGCCAATTGCTACGCGCTTTGTGACTGATGTCGGGGCGCCAAAAACCCCTGCCCCTCAAACCAGGCTCTTCCCTAAAATCCAGTTTCCCATTTGCTAATGCGTCTTTTTCTGCCCGTCACTTTCCTGTTGTTGAGCCTGCTGGGCGTCACGGTCCGACTTTCCGCGCAGATTACCGAGCGTCCCGGGACGGTCAAACCGGGCGAATTTCTCCTGGAGATGGATGCCCTGTCAGTGTCGTTGGAGGAGGATGCCGGCCGGAATTATACGGCCTTTGGCGCCGCCTCGACCTTCTTGTCCACCGGGCTCACCGCCAACTGGGACGTGCAGATTGGAGCCCAGCTGTTCCTGAGCCAGGAATTCAATTCGGATGGCCTGACCGAGCGCGATTCCGGGATCGGCGATATCTTTGTTCGCACGAAGTGGCGCTTTTATGAGGCGGAGGACACGTACACCACTGTCGCCCTGCTGCCTTACATCAAG
Organism: uncultured Oleiharenicola sp.; assembly: GCA_964486705.1. Classification (GTDB taxonomy): domain Bacteria; phylum Verrucomicrobiota; class Verrucomicrobiia; order Opitutales; family Opitutaceae; genus Lacunisphaera. The sequence continues at coordinate 5,809 of CAZAOI010000169.1, forward strand.
ATCCCGACCAACTCCGGCGGGGTGGGCAATGATGCCATGGAAGGCGGGCTCATCGTGCCCTTGGAGACGCGGCTGTTCGGCGGCTTGCTGCTCAGCGCCATGGGGCAGGTGGATTTTGTGCGTAACGATGCCGATGACGGCTACGATTCCCGATGGTTGGCGGCAGTGGCCCTGCAACGGCCCGTGACAAAGATGCTGGGATTTTATGGTGAACTCACCCTCACCCAGTCGTCGGGCGGCGGATCGGCGAGCGGTTTGCTGGGCGCCGGGGTCACCCTGAAGCTGACCAAAAATGTCATGTGGGACTACGCCATTTATCGGGGTATCTCCGATCGGGCGGCGGATTGGACCCACGTGCTGCGCCTGACCTGGGGATTCTAGGCGCGGCCGACTCAAACCTTGGCCGCCTTGAGCTGGCGGGCGAAGGCGGCCAAGGTGGCCGGGCTGACGTGGTGTTCGATGCCCTCGGCGTCGATCTCGGCGGCTTTTTCCGGGATGCCCAGCGAACGCAGGAAGGCCACCACAAGGCCGTGGCGATGATGGCACTCCGCCGCCAGGGTGCGGCCGGAATCAGTCAGGAAGATGGCCCGATAGGGCTGGACCGTGACATAGCCCTCGCGCTGGAGCCGGGCCAGGGTGCGATTGACGGTCACATGGGTGACACCCAATCGCCGGGCCAGGTCCACGACCCGGGCCTCGCCCTGCGAAGCGGAGAGGTCGGCAATGGCCTCGACGTAGTCCTCGGCCGTCTCCTGGGCGTGCTCCCGACGGGTATGCTGCAGCGATTCCGCCTGGAGGGCGGAGGGGCGGACGGTAGGCTTGGCGGGGCGGAGGAGCTTTTTCACTGGCGGCACCAAGCCATGAAAGGAGGGGCTTGACAAGTCGAGTTCAAAGTGTAGCCAAAGCTACATTATGTATCAATTTCTACGCCACGGATCCTGCTGGCTCCCGGTCCTGCTGGCCGTGACGGCTCTGGCGACGGGGGCGGACAAGTCCGGGTACTCGCTGGCCAACCCGGTTCCGCCGGGGTTGCTGCGCGGGTTGAGCACGGACCGGCCCGACCAGACGGAGAGCGCCTACACCGTGGATGCCGGCCATTGGCAGGTCGAGGCGGACCTGGTGAACTACACCTCCGACCGGGATCGGTCGGGTGGGGGCGACGTGCGGACCCGGGAGCTGAGCCTGGCGGCCATGAACCTGAAGGTGGGGCTGACCAACCGGGTGGACCTGCAGCTGATGATCGACCCTTCGGTCAACTCGCGGGTGGAAGACCGGGTTGCGGGCACGACGATGAGGGCCGCGGGTTTCGGTGATGTCACCACCCGGCTGAAGATCAATGTCTGGGGTAATGACGGTGGACCGACCGCCTTTGCCATCATGCCGTTCGTCAAATGGCCGCTGTCGGCCTCGGACATCCGGAACGGCGAGACCGAGGGGGGCGTGATCCTCATCCTCGGTTACGAACTGCCCGCCGGCTGGAACTCGGCCGTGATGACCGAGGTGGATTTTGTCAGCGACGGCCTGGGCGGTCGCGCTACCGAGGGCTTCAACTCGATCACCTTTGCCCACGATCTGCCTGGGCGGCACGGCGGC
>CAZAOI010000170.1:0-7386 GCA_964486705.1 uncultured Oleiharenicola sp.
CGTGCCCGCCCACCTCGGAGGGCAAACCCGGCAGGCAGAGACGCCTGCCGCTACTCCGGAGAATGGTGCAGCCACAGGCCGCCGTGCTTGTGAAGTGGAGCGCGGTACGTGCGCGCAAAGCGGGCACAGGGACGTGCCCGCCCACCTCGGAGGGCAAACCCGGCAGGCAGAGACGCCTGCCGCTACTCCGGAGGATGGTGCAGCCACAGGCCGCCGTGCCTGTGAAGTGGAGCGCGGGCTCGCGCCACGAGGTCCGTCCCTGACTCCGCCTGTTTAGCCTACTTGGTCGCGGGATAAAATTCGCGCATCATGGCCTCGAACGAGGCCTTCGGGCGGCGTTCGCTGTCGAAGACGCCCCAATGTTTTTCGGAGACGATGGCCGGCGTGGCCGCGCCGCCGCCTTTCCAGTTCTCGTCAAAAGCCTCGAAAAGAATCGTGGGCACCTTCCGGGCGCGGACCCACTGGTAATGCTGGCGGAGATACTGCTCCTGCGCGGCGACGGAAACCTCGGCCTTCATCAACCGCCCCTCGTCACCGGGGCCTTGGCGGGACCGATCGAACTGGGTAGTCCAGCCGGTCTCGCCGATGATGACCGGGATGCCGGCGTGGAATTTCACCGCCTCGTCATATCGCGCTCCCGTCCACGCCATCGCACTTTCAAGCGCCTGACTGTTCCACAATGCATACGTGTGAAAGGTGATGAAATCCAACTCAGCGGCGACGGCCCGGGACTCCTCCTTGTTCCAGAAGTTGTAGTCGTCGGCGCTGGTGACCGGTTGCCGCACGGCGGCGCGAACCTCGCGGACCAGGCGGATGATGTTGGCCGGCTCGGTTCGATGGCCGGACCAAAAGACACAGGCCTCGTTGCCCACGGCGGCCGCGACCACGATTTCCGGATATTCGTTGGCCACGCGGATGAGGCCGTCGATCTGGGTGCGGGTTTGCGCCTGCTCGGCCGGCGTGTGCCCGGCCGTGACCCAGGCCCCGACGATGGCGCGGAACGGAAGCTTTTCCCGGCGGATGACGCGCAGGACGTGTTCGGTCGCCGGCGTGATGTCATACATCCGGATCAAATTCCAGTAGGGAGCCACGAGGCGCAGGTCGGCGAGGACCTCGGCTTCACTGGGCGCGGCCCCTTCGGGCGATTGGCCGTCGCGATACGCGCTGAAGGAAATGCCGTTGCCGATCCACTTGCCGTCGAGCTCCAGGTGCAGCGGCCGCCGGCCGCCCGGCAGCGGGTCCCCCTGGGCGTGGGCGGCGACGAAGAGACTCATCAAAGCCAGCCAACTCAAATTGCGGAGGAAGATATTTTTCATCGGGATCGTGAAAAGGAAATCAGCGCTGCGGCGGAGGCAAGCGCGCTTTCGGCGGCGGGAATGGAACGCGGCGCTCGGGGCGAGCCCGATGCCGTGGTCAGCGACCCGCGCGCGGCAGAGTCGGCGCGGCCGCCGCCGGGGCTTTGGTTGAAGGCAGCACGATGAATTCATGCGCCCGCGCCGGGTCGAGATACTGCCGGGCCAACGCGGACAGCTCGGCGGCGGTCACGCTTTCGTTGTCGCTGTAGCGGGTGCGGCTCCAGTCGAGTTTTTGCGGAAATTCCTGCGCCGCGGCGAGCACGCTGTCGAGCCAGTAGGCGTTGGCGCGGGAACTTTCGCGGAGTTTGGTCAGCACCGGTTGCTTGGCGCGCCCGAGTTCCTCCTCCGTGACTCCGCCTTGCTGCAACGCGGCGGCGACGGCTTTCATGGCCTCGGCGATCGGGCGGGCCTGAGCGGGCGCAACCGTGGCGTCGGCGATGATGTAGCCGTATCCGGGGTAGGTGTCGCTCAAGTCGGGGACGGCATTGGGGCTGTAGGTGCCGCCCAGTTCCTCGCGGATTTTCACGCGCAGGCGATCGGCGAAGACGTCGGTGAGCAGGCGAAGCCGGCGGGCCAGGTGCACGTCGAGCGCATCGGTGGCCGGCCAGAAGAGGCGCACGACGCCCTTGGGGATTTCGGTGTCGATGGCGTACTGTTTTGCCAGCGGTGCGGCCGGCGGGGCGACAAGGCGGGCGGCGGCGTAGGCGGGCTTCGGGGTGCGGGCGGGCAGGGCGCCGAAGGTCTGGGCGACCGCGGCAATGGTGGCGGCGGGATCGCAGTCGCCGACGACGGCGATTTCGATGGCGCCGCGGCCGAACTCGGGCGTCAGCCACGCTCGGAGTTCGTCGAGCGAACGGGCGAGCATCACGTCCGGCGCCGGCAAGCCGAAGCGCACGTCGCCGCGGGCGAGGAGGCGGTCGACTTCCAACTGGAACGGACCATCGGGCATGTGGGCGAGGCGGGCATAGAGTTGTTCGGCGCCCTGGCGCGTTTGCCGGAGGGATTCGGGCCGGTAACCGGGATCGGTGAGGAAGGCGCAGATCAGCTGCAGCTGCAGCAGGAGATCGGCCCGGTTGGTCGCGCCGCTGAAGGAAAAGGCGTCGGCCTGCGCCGCGAAGCCGAGACCGATCGTCCGGCCGGCCAGGATCCGCTGGAGATCGTCGACGCTGTGCCGGCCCAGACCGCCGGCGGTGAAGGCGAAATTGGCCAGCAGCGCGAGACCGGGCTGGGCGAGCGGCAGCGTGAGCGTGCCCCCGCCGATGCGCACGGAGACGCTGATGCTGCCCGCCTCGAAGTCAGTCGGCTTGAGATTCAGGCGGACGCCGTTCTGGAATTGCAGCAGCGTGGCGCCGAGATCGCCGATGGCTTGTTGGCCGGCGACCGTGCCGGGCGGGCCAAAATCGGTGTAGGCGAACGCAGCTTGGGCCGCCCGGACCGGCGCGGTGACGGGCACCCGGCGGCTGGCGGTGTAGTCCGCGATGATGGCCGGCGCCGCGTCGGCGAGCGCGAGATTTCCGCTGACGAAAATCTTGCGGCCGGAAGTTTCGTTCCACACCGCCCGCAGGGCCGCGGCGCAGTCCGCGGGCGTGACGCGGGCCAGGGCGGGTTGGGAGAGTGCGAGGTCGGCGGCTGGATGGGTGGTGACCGAGCGGTCGAGCAGATCGTCCGCGAGTTCGTCGGCGAGTCCGCTGGAGTGGCGGGTGGGCGCCGTTTGCACCGCCTGCTCGAGATTGTTGCGCAGGCCGGCGACGGCCTCGGCCAGTTCTTCGGGGAGGAAGCCCAGCTCGAGGGCGCGCCGCAATTCCTGTTCGGCGACGGCCAGCGCCGCGCGCCACTGGTCGGGCCGGCAGTTGAGCTCGATCGAGGCGTTGCGAAAACAGTCAAATTGCTCGGTGATGCCGACGAGGCCGCTGAGAAACGGGGCTCCTTCCTGTTTGGCGAGAATCGAAAGCCGCCGATTCAGCATGCTCAGGGCCAGGGTCCGCGGGAGATATTTTAAGCGCAGGGCCGCCGTGTCGGGCTCAAAAGCATAGGGCGCGACCGTCTCGAGCGCGACGTTGATGCTGCCGGCCTCGGGCTCGGGATGCAACGAGGCGATGATCGATTCGGGTGCGGTGACGGTGCCGAGCCGGGGCTCGGGTTGGGCGGCACCCCGGGCGCGCAAGGGCGCAAAAAATTCCCGCACCAACGGCTCGATCGCGGCGGGCTCGAGATCCCCGGCGACCACGAGCACCATGCGCTCGGGGCGGTACCAGGCGTCGTAGAAGTCGACGAAGCGTTCGCGCGGGGCGTGGGAGATCACCTCTTCGGTGCCGATCGGCAGTCGCTGGGGGAAGCGCGTGTCCGGCACGAGAAACTCCAGCTCGGCCAGGTAGGTGCGCAGGCCGACGGAATCGCGCGCGCGTTTTTCGCTGAGGATGATCCCGCGTTCCTTGTCGATTTCCTTGGGGTCGAGCAGCAGGCCGCCGGCGATATCGGTGAAAAAAGTCAGCGACTCGCGGAGGGTCGCGGGCTTGGAATCGGGCAGCTCCAGTTGGTACACCGTGCGGTCGAAATTTGTGGAGGCGTTGGTGTCGCCGCCGAAGTCCATGCCGAGGCGCTGGAAAAACTCGACGACGCTGCCGGCGGGGAAGTGCCGGCTGCCGTTGAACGCCATGTGTTCCAGGAAGTGGGCGAGACCGCGCTGGTTTTCACTTTCCTGGAGGGAGCCGACGTGGACGGCGAGCCGGAGGCTGACCCGGCCCTTGGGCTCGCGGTTGGGCAAGATCGCGTAACGGAGTCCGTTCTCGAGCCGGCCCCATTTCACGGCGGGATCGGCGGGCAGGTCGCTGGTTTCGTGGGGAAAGTTCGCCGCGAGCACCACTAGCGGGGCGAAAAATGCCAGGAGGGCGGTGCGCCAGAAGAACGAGAACCGGGAGGAGGGCATGCGGAGGGAGTGTTCCGACCCGGCGGCGGACCGCAAGTTTCCAGCGTCGCGTCGGAAAGGGCCTTCGGATCAAACGCCCTGCGGCCGCGGACGGAATTGGGCGTCCTTCCCCGACTTTTGTGTGGCCAATTGCCCGCGCCGCTTTCTATCTGGAGGGAAATCATGAAAGCGAAAGCCAAGTCCAAACCTGAAGCCGTCAACGCCGCCCTCGCCAAGAAGAAGGGGCCGGTTTCCCAGTTCCTCGCCCACAATTACCGCCACTTCAACGCCGCGGCGCTGATGGATGCCGCCAAGGGCTACGAAGCCCACCTCAAGGCGGGCGGCAAGATGCTCGTGACGATCGCCGGCGCGATGTCCACCGCCGAGTTGGGCATCACCCTCGCCGAGATGATCCGTCAGGATAAAATCCACGCCATCGTCTGCACCGGCGCCAATCTCGAGGAGGATATTTTCAATCTGGTGGCGCATGACTATTATGAGCGCGTGCCGCACTACCGTCACCTCACCGCCGAGGATGAGCAGCGGCTGGTCGAGCGCCACATGAACCGGGTCACCGACACCTGCATTCCGGAGATGGAGGCCATGCGCCGCATCGAAAAGGTCGTGCTCGAGGAGTGGATCAAGGCCGACCGGGCGGGCGAACACTATTTCCCGCACGAGTTCATGTACAAGATTCTCCGCGGCGGAAAATTGACCAAGAGCTACCAGATCGACCCGAAGAATTCCTGGATGCTGGCCGCCTGCGAGAAGAACCTGCCGATCATCGTGCCCGGCTGGGAGGACGCCACGCTCGGCAATATGTACGCGGCGGCGGTCATCCGCGGCGACGTCAAGAACGTCCACACCGTCCGCACCGGCATCGAGTACATGACGTGGCTCGCCGACTATTACACGAAGACCGCCAAGCTGCTGAAGAACGGCGAGGGCAACATCGGCTTCTTCCAGATCGGCGGCGGCATTGCGGGCGATTTCCCCATCTGTGTCGTCCCGATGCTCCATCAGGATCTGGAACGGACGGCGGTGCCGCTGTGGGGCTACTTCGCCCAGATCAGCGACTCGACCACCAGCTACGGCAGCTACTCGGGCGCCGTGCCCAACGAAAAAATCACGTGGGGCAAACTGGGCGCCTCGACCCCGAAGTTCATCGTCGAGAGCGATGCGACGATCGTCGCCCCGTTGATCTTCGCATGGGTTTTGGGACAGTAGGTTGAAGTGAGCGGAGAGCAGTAAGCAGTGAGCAGTTCAGAAAGCAGCAAGCCGCACAAACGCCTTCTGGCCTGGCAGCGCAGCATGGACCTCTTCGTTGATGTCCACCGTCTGACCGAAGATTTTCCCGCGAACGAGCGTTATCTTTCCTCGCAGATTCGCAGCGCAGCGCTCTCAGCTCCATCCAATATTGCAGAAGGTGCGGCTGACCAGTCTCGCGATCAATTTCGGCAATTCCTTGGCTATGCAATCCGCTCATTAAACGAAGTTGAAACGCAGCTAGAAGCGGCGCGTCGGGTTGGGCTGGTGACAGACAACAGGGCGGCAGAAATTGCGATACAGCTGGATGAGTGTCTTCGGCTTACTTACGGCCTGAAACGCAGTTTGTGATGGGTAAGAAATTCTGCTCACTGCTCACTGCTTACTGCTCACTCCCTTGATCTGGCTCTATCGCATCCTCTTTCTGCCCCTGCTGCTGCTCGCCGCGCCTTACTTTCTTTGGCGGATGCGGCGGCGCGGCGGTTATGCCGAGGGGTTCTGGCACCGGTTTGGCGAGGTGCCCGCCCTGCCGCCCCGAAGCGCGGGCGGCCACCGCCTCTGGCTGCAGGCGGTCAGTGTCGGCGAGGTGCTCGCGATCGCGCCGCTGCTGGAGGCCTTCGCCCGCGAAGGCCGCACGGAGGTTTACCTGACGACGACGACGAGCACGGGCTACCGGCTGGCCAAGGAAAGATATTCGGCGCTGACCGTCGGCCTAGGCTACTTTCCGTTGGACTTCTGGGCGTTCAGTTGGAGAGCCTGGCGGCGGATCAATCCGGATCTCTGCATTTTGATGGAAGGCGAGCGCTGGCCGGAGCATGTGCAGCAGGCGCGCCGCCGCGGCGTGCCCGTGGTCAGTGTCAATGCCCGGCTTTCCGACCGCAGCTTCCGGCGCTCGTTGCAGTTCCGCCCCCTGCTCCGGCCGCTGGCGCGCGGCATCACGCAGGTGCTGTGTTCGTCGAAGCGGGACGAGCAGCGGTTCAAGGCGCTGGGGTTTGCGCCCGAGCAGCTGCAGACGACCGGCAATCTCAAGCTCGACGTCCAGATTCCGCTCCTGACGGGCCCCGAACGGGCGCAACTGCGCCGGGAACTCGGCCTGGGGGAAAGTCTCGTGGTCCTGGGCTCCTCAACCTGGCCGGGCGAGGAAGCCGCGTTGCTCACGGCGCTGCAGACGGCGCGGGCGAACGGGCAGACGGTTTCGCTTTTGCTGGTCCCGCGCCACGCGGAGCGGCGCGACGAGTTGCGCGGCTGGCTGCAGAAATCCGGCCTGCGTTTTCATTTTCGCTCGGCGGGAGCGGCGGGCGCCGAGGTGGACGTGGCAGTGGGCGACACCACTGGCGAGTTGCGCCGCTTTACCCAGCTGGCCGATCTCGTGTTCGTGGGCAAGAGCCTGGCGCCGCACGTCGGCGGCCAGACGCCGGTCGAGGCGGCGGTGTTGGAGAAGCCCATCGTGCACGGTCCGAACATGACCAACTTTCGCGAGATCATCCGCGCACTCACCGAGGCGGGCGCGGTCCGCAAGGTGGAGACCCCGGAGGAGCTGATCGCCACGGTCGTGGAGTTGCTGCAGGACACGGCCCAGCGCGCGCAGCTCGCGGCGGCCGCGCAGGCCTGGCACGAGGAGAATCGCGGCGCGACCGAGCGGACGCTGCAGGTCATCCAAGCGCAACTCGCCAAAACTTCGTTTGTAACGTAATACGTTACAAACCGACTGAGGGGGGAGTGGAGGGCTGAGTCGGGATCGGCGGCCGCGGTCTGAAGCGTATCGATGCCGTCGCGCGCCTCGGCCGCTCACGAAAAGTTCGGACTGAACCTAGAAAACGCAGTTGAAACCACGGATTTCACGGATGGCACGGATTATCA
>CAZAOI010000171.1:0-7273 GCA_964486705.1 uncultured Oleiharenicola sp.
CTTGAGTGTGTCGAAACGGCGGGCCGCTCCGCCCTACCTCAAGACAATCGCGCTACTGTCCCAAATTAATTGGTAAATGGTATGAGTAGTCGAAGAAAACGCCGTTGAAACGCGGAGCCGCGAAGAACACAGAGGGGAAACAAGGTTGATCGACCTTTTGTGAATATCACCTGCCGGGTGAATGCTTCAGGGCTTTCGTTGCTAATCCCACTTTCCATTTTTATGTTCTTTGGGTTTCCCGGGGCCATTCCTGCTGCGGAAATCATCGTAACTCGATGATCCGTCCGCGAAATCCAGTGTCCGCCTCTTGAGTCCTACCCATAGAAGTGACGGAGTCTTGGGTAGGGCGAATCCTCCGGATGAGCCGTGCTGCCGAGCGGCTCGTCGGGGACCAGCCTTCGCCAAGACTACGGCGCGGCAAGCGACTCGCCCTACCAATGGAGCCGTAGTTGTCACTTCTACGGGTCAGCTTCAATCGGTGTGTCCTCAAACCCGCCAATTCCTCATGACCTGTTATGCTGAACGAAGTGAAGAATCCATCCTTTCGCGCGCGATCGGGCCTGCGCTGCCGTGGATCCTTGCTTCGCTCAGGATGACAAACCGGATTTGCAGACACTCCCGAGCAACAAAAAGCCCCGCCATTGCGGCAGGGCTTGGGTCGCGGAGCCGGCCCGATCAGGCCGGTTCCGGAACGATGGTCGTCGCCAGCGTCTTACTCTTTCTTGGTCACGCGCTCGACCACCCGCCAGAGTTCACGGCGCCCCAGATCACGGGCCTTTCCTATCTGTGCCATGACATCATCGAATTTCTTGCCGGGATGAACCTTCGCAAAGGTTTCGCTAAACTTGCGGTCGGCATAGACGGCTTCCAGGGACGGATACATGTCGACCGTGCGGGTCGTGTAGGTCGTATCGGACCCACTGGGGAACATCTTGGTGGCGTATAACCAGCCGGTCATGGCGCCCTGCTTGATCCATTCCTGCGAGAGGGGGCTCCAGACGTCTTGCTCCAAAGCGGCGTAACCTTTCTCATCATGAACTTTCATGTAATTAATCGTCAGGTAATCACCCTTGTGGGCCGAGCCGTTGTAGATGCGCGGGCGCCACAGTTCTGACGCGACCAGATAGCTTAATCCGTCACGCTTGGCATCAGATTCCTCGACTGTCATCGTGATGCCGGCCTGCTTGTAAACATCAGCGCGTTTCATGCCGCCGGATTTCGGGTTACCGGCACTGATTTCCGAGATCATATAATCCGCCCGCGCTTCCTTGCCGGCCGGGTATTGGCTGCTCAGGACGGTCCAGGAGATGATTTCCCCGGCATCGGCGCGCACTTGGGCGGTCTTCATGGCGACCTCGCGCATCAGCTTCAGCCATTCCTGGTTCTTGCCCTGATTGACTTTCACAAACCAGATTTTCTGCGTGGTGACGGGAGCGGGAGCAGCGGCGGTCTGCGCTTGGATCTGAGATCCAAACGACAAGGCGGCGGCGAGGGCGATCAGCAACAGTTTCTTATTCATGGGGGTATTCCTATCGTGGGTTGATGAGTAACTGAGCAGGCATTCAGTGCGGTAACCGGAAAAAAACAACTCAATTAAGATACCTATTGTACTCTCAGTCTATGCACTTAACCGCAAGTCATCCGCTGCTGCTCACTCTACAGAAGCGTTCTTTAACTGGTGATTTTTGACTTGCAAGCGACCTCTCCGTGCCGGCGCTGCCGGTCGAATCAACCCAAACCTTCTCCGATTGTATTCATCGCGCCTCCGCACACGACTGGGACCTGCCGATCGCCGGGAGTGAGGGCGGGGCATTTTTTCCCGCAAGTGCAGATGCAAAAAGAATTCGTTACCAGCAGTTGGCTTTCTTGAGACTTGTCGCGGCATTTTTCGGCGCTATTATTGCACGGTAAACGGAGCCGCCGAAAACCGATTAGAGTAGGCAAAAAATCAGCCCAGAAAGACCATGAAAAAAATAATGCTGCTAGTGCTGTCCGTGATTGCAATCACGGCGTTAGTCACCGTTCAAGCCGCCAACACACCGGACAAAAAGGAGCCGTGGCCCGGGGTGACAAAAACCGTTCTGCTCGACAACGAGCAGGTTAACATTTCAGAAGTAAGTTTTGCTCCCGGTGCCGTTGCCACCTGGCACTCGCATCCGCAGTACACGGCCTATGCGGTTACCGATGTTTCCATGAAGGTGGAAATAAAAGGCCAGGAAGCCATCGTGGCCGAGTTGAAAGCTGGACAGGCCATGTGGTCGCCAGCGGTAACCCACCAAACAAGCAACGCCGGAAAGAAGCCGTTTACGGTGATCGTTACGGAGATGAAATAAATCCGCCCGGCACGTTCGACCGCATCAGCAAAATTAATCCCGAAGCGTTCCAAACCACCCCAGCCTCGCCCGAAACGGCGGGGCTTTTTGCTGGTCAGCATATACCAGCCTAGGTCATAGACTGTTTCTGAAAAGCCGTTCGCCCCTCGATCGGTTTCAACTCAACCCCGAAAAAAAGCTCAACCATGAAACGTGTTATTCCGCTGTTAGTGCTCGCCGTCGCCGCCGCGACCCTCTCCTTCGGCCAATCGGCCGATGAAAAAATTATCACCCAGATTGAGAATGACTGGGGCGTCGCATTGGTCAAAGCTGATGCCGCCGCGATGGAAAAGATCCTGGCCCCGGGCATGATGTTCACAGACGCTACCGGCACACTCAACAGTGGGGAAAGCTGGCTGGCTAGCTTGAAATCCGGTGAGGCCAAATACGAATCGTACAAGATCGATGAGCTGAAGGTCGTGGTTTATGGTGACACGGCCATTGCCTACGGAGCCTCCACTGAGAAGGGCAGCGACAAGGGCAAGGATACCAGTGGCCAATATCGGTGGACCGACACCTTTGCGAAAATCGGCGGCAAGTGGAAAGCGGTGGCCTCGCACGCCTCGCTGCTACCCAAGAAATAGGCCACCAGCGCCGGATTGCAGCCTCGCCCGAACCGGCGGGGCTTTTTGTTGCCCATTCCGCCGCGTTGTAGGCCGTCGGGACCGGCGGAGGGATTTGTGTGCTCGTGGTGTGCTAAGATCCCGTCAGAGGGAAAATGGTGCTCGGGACAGGACTCGAACCTGCACGCCTTGCGGCACGGGCTTCTAAGACCCGCATGTCTGCCATTCCATCACCCGAGCGAGAGCGACACCCACGGGAATTGCCGATTTCCAAGTGCGCCGCAAGCGGAGAAACCATCTGCTCACCTGCCGATGTCGTCACCCGCGCACCGAGCCGGCCCGGCGATTTTGGTTTACGAATTTCCCCGAAGGGCCAAAGGAAGAAGGGCGAGTCAATCCCCATGGCTAAACAAAGACTGACCGGTTTGCGCGTCCTGCTCGTAGAAGATGAGGCGTTGTTGCGGCGACGCTTCACCGCCTTTCTGGCTGGCCTGGGGGCGGAAGTCACGGCCGTCGCCCTGCTCCACGAAGCGGAAAAGGCGCTGACCACGCTCGATTTTGACGTGGCTTTGATCGATGTAAATCTGCCGGACGGTCTCGGCACGGACTTGCTCAAGGGAAAAAAGATTCCAGCGGCCGTGGCCGCGCTGATCATGACGGCCGGCGGGGGCGTGGCTGGAGCCGTCGAGGCCATCCGGCTTGGCGCGGCGGACTATCTGGTCAAACCGTTCGATCTCGACGAACTGCCGGTGCGCATTGAACGGGTGCGCAAGGCGCAGCATCAACGCCGGGCGGAAGAGTTCCGCCAGAGCAAAGGGACCGGGCGGGCCAACGAGGCCGAACTGTTTTTCGGCCGCAGTCTGGCGGCCGTCGAGACGCAGTTAAAAAAGATCGTCGAGGCCGATCAGCGCCGGGAAGGCTATCTGCCCCCGGTCCTGATCGAGGGCGAGACCGGCGCCGGAAAAACGGTCTTCGCCCGCTGGCTGCACCGCCACGGCCCCCGTTCCGGCGGTCCCTTGATTGAAGTCAACTGCTCGGCCCTGCCCGAGGCCTTGGCCGAGTCGGAGCTCTTCGGACACGAACGGGGAGCGTTCACGGACGCTTCCGCCACGCGCATCGGATTGCTGGAGGCGGCCGAAGGCGGCACTCTTTTTCTGGACGAATTGCCGAGTCTTTCATCCGCGCTCCAGGCCAAGGTGCTGACGGCCATCGAGGATCACATGATCCGCCGGGTGGGTTCCAACCGCATGCGGCCGGTGGATGTCCGCATCATCGCGGCCACCAATGCCGATCTCCGAAAACGGGTGGCCGCCGGACGTTTCCGGGAGGATCTCCTGCAGCGGCTGGATTTGTTTCGCGTGCAGATCCCCCCGCTGCGCGAGCGCGGGGAAGATATCATCGAGCTGGCGGAACGACTCGCGGAAAAAATCGGCCGGCAATACGGACTGACGGTGCGGACCATTCCCGCGGAGGGGCGCCGTCGGCTATTGGCACATGCCTGGCCGGGCAACGTCCGGGAACTGGCCCACGAAATTGAGCGCGCCTTGGTGTTCGGCCCGGTCGAAAATCCGCTCGAATTCAGCGCCCTCTCCCGCGGAACCGCAACGACCGAGCCCGGCGGTGCCTGGCTGAAACCCGACTTTGTCTTTCCGGAAACCGGTTTCTCGCTGGAGGCGGCGATCGACGCGCTGGTCGCCCAAGCCTTGCAGCAGAGCGCCGGCAACACCTCGGGCGCCGCGCGATTGCTCGGGGTCACCCGCGACTACGTGCGCTACCGGATCAAAGCTTCGGCGAAAGAACCCTGATTTGGGCGATATCCCCCAACCGAACGATCAAAGCTGGGTAGCAGTCCCCAATTCGGATTTCTGCCGCCGCCTCGTTTTTTTCGCATAAAACTGCCAGTCAGGATCTTAAGATTTATTCGAGCCGATGGCACAAGTCCAGCATGTGAAATCGTCAGTCAGTAACCCCCAAATCCAACAAAGACCAATCCATGAAAACAAATTATCTTCGCGCAATTATCAGCGCACTGGTGATCGCCGGCAGCGCCATCTCGGCGAGCGCCCAAACGCCTCCGCCCAGCCCGCCCGCTCCCGACATTTCGAAACTCGGACCCGAGTTAAAGGTCCTCATCGGCACCTATCGCGATTCGGCCAAGGGCCTCCTTGCGGAGCGCAAGGCTTTGCTCGAACAACTAAAGACCGCAACTCCCGCCGAAATCGAGGCGCTCAAAACCCAGATCCGGGCGATCATGCGCGAGCATCAGCAGGATCAGCGTGAGTTGGCCAAGGCCATCCGCGACGCGATCAAGGCGCGCCGCGACCTGCAGCGTAAGCCGTCGGGTGGTTGAGCAGCGCGAACTAGCCGCAATCAATCTGATCTCCTAACTAGTTTGCCGATTTAGTCCGAGCGCCGACACCTCTTCAGGTGTGCCGGCGCTTTTTCTTGGCTTTTTTCAGGAGCAGGCATTCTTAAGGGAAACTTTCCGGAACCATGTTCACTTCATCGCAAAATGTTTTGGCGTTCCCGACCCGGTTGGAGGGCGGAAAAAATATTGTCGGCCGAATGATCGGGCCTAAACCGGCAACTGAGGTCCGCTCCAGTCAAAGGCCCGATTCCGGATTGGGCGTCATTTCCGGGCTCAACCTTCCCGATGCAGTCGAAGGCCCCAGCCGGGTTGGGGCGGTGCACGCCGGAGAAAAAACGCCCGGAGGCCGCGTTCCCCCCAGGGCAATTGCATCGTTTCAGCTCAACCCCGCCGGCGTCCGGGCATTCTGGCATTACCTTGGCGTCACCGCGGCGGTTTTTTTCGCTATTTTCACCCCCGCCAGCGCGGCCGAACCCGGGGTTGCACCGCAAAACGCCCCGGAAGATCCCTTCGCGATCCCCACCTGGAGCCTCTCCACTTCGCTGAGTGCGGCCGCGGGTTACCGCGACAATGTGTTGTTGAGTTCTTCAAATCCTGACGGCAGCGGTTTTCTTCGGGGCGAAGCCGAGGTGATGCTGCTTTCCCTGCCCGTCCGGGGCTGGGATGGATTCATGTTCTTCAATGTCACCGAAACCCATTTTTTTTCGGCTCAAGACACCGATCACGAACGCTCGGCGATCATCACTTCCGAGGCCCACTGGCAGGCGGCGGCGGCGGTGAAAGTCGGCGGGCAGGTGCAGCTCTACCATTTCGACCAGGTCTTTGACGTTTCGACGACGGAAGCCACGCTCGACACCGCGCAGTTGAAAGTGACGGGGGCCACGCTGGCGCCTTCGGTGCGCTGGAATTTCGCCCGGAACTGGTGGGTGGAAGCCCGCGCCGCCGGCCGCAAGGACAGTTATGCGAGTGACGTCGACGACTACCGCGAAGGAGAAGGCAGCGCCCGCCTCGGCCGCGATGGGGCCTCGGGCTCCGTCCTGAGTTTCGCGGCCACCCGGCAATGGCGATCGTACGATTCACGGGAACAGTATACGGCCGCGGGCCGCCCGCTGGCCGGCACCCATCTCAAGTTTCTCAAGACCGGATTATCCGCCCGATATACCTTGGTCCCTGATGCCGCGAAGCACTGGCGTTTCGCCCTGACGGCGCTGGTGGAGGAAAACCGGGACAACGGCAGCGGCTACTTCAATTTTGACCGGCAGCAGCTCACGGCGGACCTGACTTGGAAGGGAAAAGACTGGGAAGTGCGCTGCTCTGCGGGCGTCGCCCACTATGATTTTCCGGTTCAGCAAGTGGGCATCGGGATCGCACCGGAGAATCGCCAAAAAAAGGAATATCGGCTGACCGTGGAAACCACGCGGCGGCTCACAGCCGCGTGGTCCGCTGTCGCACTTTTTGAGACCGAGCGGGCGTTCTCCAATGACGACCGGTCGCAATTTCGCGTCAAGACCGGCTACGTCGGCCTGCAATGGAGCTGGGATAACCTGAGCTTGGATTAATCCACGGCGGATGAAACCACCCACCGGCATCAGCTACTCCCCGGGATTGGTCCTTGCGGCGATCGTGATGGTGCTGGGTTTGGCGGTGGCCGGGATTACTTGGTGGCTGCGCGTCGGCCTGCGCGACCAGATCCTGCGCCGCGAAGGCGAGTCCCTTTATGCCGTGACCGTCATGCAGCAGACCCTGGAAGCTGACCTCGGGGGCGGTACCGAGTCAACGGACGCGGCCGAACAACAGGTCCTTGTGGCGCTGCAGGCGTCGCGCCTGCGTGGGATTCTCGGGGTGCTGGTGATCGATGCCCAGGGCCTCTCGCTCCACACGATGCCAACCACGCTGCAACTCAGGCCCCCCACCCCCAAGGAGTGGCGGGCCTTGCGGGCGCTGCAACCGGTGGTCCGGTTCGCCCCGGT
>CAZAOI010000172.1:0-7244 GCA_964486705.1 uncultured Oleiharenicola sp.
TCACGCTTCCCTTGCTCGAAGGCATGCTGCCCACCTTCGCCCGGGCCACCGCGCTGAGCAACCCCCTCGTGCCGGACGGCAAGCCCCGCCGGATCTTCGCCATCTGCAACAACCTCGGCCTGCTCACCGACAACCTTTTCCCCACCGCGAGCGGCCGCGACTACGCCCTCACGCCCTACCTCTCGCACCTCGCCTCGCACCGCGACCACTTCAGCATCTTCAGCGGCGTCTCCCACCCCAACGTCGACGGCGGTCATCCGGCCGATGTCTGCTTCCTCACCGCCGCACCTCACCCCGGCAGCAGCTCCTTCCGCAACACCATCTCCCTCGACCAGCACATCGCCGAGCAGATCGGGGTGCTCACGCGTTTCCCCTCCCTCACCCTCGGCGTCAACACCCGCTCCCGCAGTCTCTCCTGGACCGGCACCGGCGTCGCCATCCCCCCCGAGGACAAGGCCGCCGAGGTCTTCAAGCAGCTCTTCTTCCAAGGGAAGCCGGAACAGATCGCGGAGCAGATCCGCCGGCTCGACACCGGCCGCAGCATCCTCGACACCGTCGCCGGCCAAGCCCGCGAACTCCAACGCAGCGTCGGCGCCCACGACCGCGAGCGCATCGACCAGTATTTCACCAGCGTCCGCTCGCTCGAGCAGCGCCTGCAGGCCTCCCGCGGCTGGGAGCACAAACCCAAGCCCGTCGTCGACGCGCCCGTGCCCATCGATCCCGCCGACCCGGCCGCCTACATGGAAAAGGTAAAGATCATGTATGATCTCGCCCGACTCGCCTTCGAGACCGACTCGACCCGCTCGATCACCCTCATGCTCGACAGCGTTAACACCCCCGTGCTCGACCTCGAAGCCGACACGCGGATCACCGACGGCTACCACAACCTCTCGCACCACGGCAAATCCGAGAACAAGCGTACCCAGCTCAAGGCCATCGACGAGTGGCACATGAAGCTCCTCTCCGCCCTCTACACCGACCTGCGGACCGCCCGCGAGGGCGAGGATTCTCTGCTCGACCGCACGATGGTGCTCTACGGCTCCAACTTCGGCGACGCGAATTCCCACGTCACCACCAACATGCCGACCCTCCTCGCCGGCGGCGGCTTCAAGCACGGCCAGCACCTCGCCTTCGACCGCCAGCGCAACTATCCCCTGCCCAACCTCTACGTCTCCATGCTGCAGCGCATGGGCATCGAGGCCGACCGCTTCGCCTCGTCCACCGGCACGATGCGCGGACTGGAAATGCTGTGAGTTCCCGCGTCATGGCGTCACTTTCCGGATGGTGTTCCCGGCTGGGCTCCCTGGCGGTCGTTGTGCTGGTCCCGGCCTCGGCCGCCCCCGACGCCCCGGCCTTCGAGCCCCTGCCTTTCACCGACAACTACTGCGCCAGCTGTCACAATCCCGACGACAAGAAAGGCGGCCTCGACCTCGAGTCGCTGACCTTCACGCCGGCCGATCCCCAGAATTTCCTGCGCTGGGTCAGGGTCCATGAACGGGTCGAAGCGGGCGAGATGCCGCCCAAGATCAAGGACCACCAGCCGCCGGCCGATCATCGCTCCGGCTTTGCCCGCGCGCTCGCTTCCATCCTCGAGACCGAGGAACGCACCTCCATCGCCCGGCAGGGCCGCGCGGCCCAGCGCCGCCTCAATCGCGACGAGTATGAGAATTCCCTGCGCGATCTCTTCCAGGCCCCGTGGCTGCAGCTCAAGGGCCAGTTCCCCGAGGACGGCGAAAAATCCCGCTTCAACAAGATCGGCGAGGCCCTCGATGTCTCCCACGTCCACCTCGCGCGCTACCTCAGCGCCGCCGACTACGCCATGCGCCAAGTGATCGCGGCCCACGCGGCCCGCGCCCCGACCACGACGACCCGGCACTACGCCCGCGAGCAGCGCTCCCTCGTCTCACGCTTCAGGCCCGACATCGGCAACACCTCGCCCGACCGCCTGACCTACCCGGTGCTCGGCCTCACCACCCCGCAGCCGGCGATCCGCACCACCGACGCCCCGCTCACGGTCGGCGCGGCCGATCCCGCCACCCGCGAACTCGAGGCCGTCGGCTGGGTGTCGAGCAACTACGTCACGGGCTTCACCTACAGCTGGGACAGCTTTCGCGCGCCGATGGCCGCCCGCTACCGGATCCGCTTCAGCGGCTACACCCTCTGGGCCGCCCCCGGCGGCATCACGCGCCGCTTCGCCAACGAGAAGGACGAACACGGCCGCCCCACCGAACCCAATCCCAAGGTGCCCGACTACGACCAGCTCTCCCCCGGCCGCCGGTCCGAACCGATCACCGTCTACACGCGCGGCAGCCTCGCCAACCGGCGCGTCGGCGGCTTCGACCTCACGCCCGAACCCGCGGTCCACGATCTCGGCGAAGTGTGGCTCATGACCGGCGAAACCCTCGTCCCCGACGCCTCCCGCTTCTACCGCTCCCGACCCCTACATTTCGTCAACCCCCTCATGCAGGCCGACGGTGCCCCAAGCGTCGCCTTCCGCTGGATGGAGGTCGAAGGCCCGCTCACCGACGACGCCACCGATGCCGGCTACCGCCTGCTCTTTGGCGACCTGCCCCTGCACCGGGTCGAACCCGGCCAACCCGGCCTCACCGTGCCCGTGATCACGACCGGCGACGCGCCCACCGGCAACCTGCGCAATCGCCGCGACCAAAGGCGCGATCTCAACCCGATCCGCGACGTCGCCGTCGACGTGGGCTCCACCGCCCCGGCCCAGGACGCCGCGAGGCTCATGCGCGCGTTCGTCCAACAGGCTTACCGGCAACCCGCCGCGGATGCCGACATCGCCCGCTTCGTCGCGCTCGTGGAGGACCGGCTCGCGCACGGCCTGTCCTTCGCCGAGGCCATGGTCGCCGGCTACACGGCCGCGCTCGCCTCGCCCGGCTACCTTTTCCTGCACGAGCAACCGGGCCCGCTCGACGACCACGCCCTCGCCACGCGCCTCGCCCTGTTTCTCACCAACTCCGGCCCCGACGCCCTCCTGCGCGCCCGCGCCGAGCGGGGCGAATTGCGCCTCCCCGAGATCCTGCGTGCCGAGACGGAACGCCTGCTCAACGATCCGCGCGCCGAACGCTTCACCGAGGCCTTCCTCGATTACTGGATCGACCTCCGGAAAATGGAGGAGTCCACCCCCTCCACCACGCTCTATAACGACTACTACCTCGACGACGCCCTGGCCGAAGCCGCGGTCGCCGAAACCCGGATGTTTTTCACCGACATGCTGCGGCAGGACACGCCCGCCCGCGCCGTCGTGCACGCCGACTACACCTTCCTGAACGAGCGCCTCGCCGATCACTACGGCATCCCGGGCGTGCAAGGCATCGCCCTCCGCCGCGTGTCGCTCCCCGCCGACAGCCCCCGCGGCGGCATTCTCACCCAGGCCAGCATCCTCAAGGTCACGGCCAACGGCACCACGACCTCGCCGGTCCTCCGCGGCAAGTGGATCACCGAGCGCATCCTCGGCTACGAGATCCCTCCGCCGCCCCCGGTCGCCGCCGTCGAGCCCGACATCCGCGGCGCGGTCACCATCCGCCAGCAGCTGGAAAAACACCGCGCGGACCTCAGCTGCGCCTCCTGCCACGCGCGCATGGATCCCCCGGGCTTCGCCCTCGAAAGCTTCGACGTGATGGGCGGCTGGCGCGACCGCTACCGCGCCGTCGCCGAGGAAAAACCTGGCGTCGACGGCCGCGGCAAGAACGGCCATCCCTTCGTCTACCATCACGGTCTGCCCGTGGACGCCGCCGGTGAGATGCCCGATGGCCGGCCCTTCCACGACATCCGCGATTTCAAACGCCTGCTGCTCGAGGACGAAGTCACGCTGGCCCGCAATCTGACCAAGCAGATGCTCGTCTACGCCACCGGCTCTCCCATCCGTTTCAGCGACCGGGCCGAGATAGACCAGATTGTCGCCCGCTCGGCCACCAACCACTATGGTCTGCGCACCCTGATCCATCAAATCATCCAGAGCGACCTCTTCCTCCGCAAGTGACTCCCGCAGCCTTGCCGCGAGACGTCAACACCTCGTGCCGGCCCTGTTCTTGGGCGGCCGAGGCCGGCCGGGGCCGCACCGGCCCTTGGCCCTTGAGCGCAAACGCTCTCCCTTAAAATCCGTTCCCGCTTACTTCGCCTTTTGGATCAGCCACCTCGTAGCCCTCCGGGGCGTCGATGAAGGCGATAAACCCCTTTCGCTCAGCGGGGATCATGCAATTGAACTTAAATTCCGCAGAAGAATTGGCCACAAAAAGCACAAAAAACGCAAAAACAGAGAGTTGTATTAGATTGGTCACAGAAAGACATTCACCCGGTGGGTGAGTCTGCACGTGAGCGCATGGGATTGTTCTTTCCTCTGTATTCTCCGCGACCTCCGCGTTTTAACTGCGGTTTCTAGGTTGAACGCACCTTCCGCTCACGAAAGAAGTGAACTGAAAGGTGGAACCCGGCCTCCGGACGGGTTGGCTCGGTGCGCGCAGAAGAAAACACGTCCGGAGGCCGCGTTCCACCAAAACCAACTGCATCGATCCGGCTCAGTCCAGGCTCGTCCCCAGAATCCAGTTTCCGATCAGCCCCCGCCCCAAAATCAGATTTTGGGCGTGACAGGAAGAAGCAGTGGCTGTTTTTTGAGAGTAATCGCTTTCCACTTATGAAATACCCCACCAAGTTCATCGTCGCTTTCCTGATCGTCTGCACACTCGGAATGCCCCTCACGACCCGGGCCCAAGGTCGCTCCGAGCTGGCGCTCGCCGCCTTGGCGACTGCCCAGCATATGCCTGATGAGCTAATCGTGCAGTACCGCGCCGGCGTGCCCGAAACGTCGAAGACCCAAGCGCGCGGTCGGATCGAGGCCACCTTTGAGGAACTCCTGGTCAACGCCGGCGGGCGCGCCGACGGCAAAGGAGACCTGGAACTCGTCAGGCTGCCGCCGGGGATCGGCATCGCCTCAGCCGTCCGCCGCCTGGCCGCCGACCCGGCAGTCGAGTTCGCCGAACCCAACTGGATCTATCATCACACCGCCGATTTAAACGACCCCTATTACAAAAACGGCTCCCTCTGGGGCATGTATAGCAATGTCTCCACGCCTGCGAATTCTTACGGCAGCCAGGCGGCAAACGCCTGGACGGCCAACCATACCGGCTCCAAAGACGTCTATGTCGGAGTGATTGACGAGGGCATCCAATATGCGCACGAGGATCTCGCCGCCAACATGTGGGAAAATCCAGACGAGTTTCCCAACAATAATGATAAGACCGACGGTGACGGCAACGGGTACGTCGACGACGTTCGGGGCTGGGACTTTGACGGCAATAATAACACCACCTATGATGGAACACAGGATGACCATGGCACCCACGTCGCCGGCACCATCGGCGCCGTCGGGGGAAACAACAAGGGTGTCGCGGGCGTGAGCTGGAATGTAAAGATCATCAGCGCCAAGTTTCTCGGTCGCCGCGGAGGCACCACCGCCAACGCGATCAAGGCCGTCGACTACTTGATTGATCTGAAGCGCTTTCATGCAATCAACCTTGTCGCCATCAATAATTCCTGGGGCGGCGGCGGGTATTCCGATGGGCTCCACCAAGCCATCGAGCGTGCGAATAAAGCCGACATTCTTTTTATCGCGGCGGCGGGCAACGGCGGCAGCGACGGAGTCGGCGACAATAACGATGGATCGGCAAAACATTATCCCTCGAGTTACGACAATGACAACGTCATCGCGGTTGCATCGATCACTGCGTCCGGAGCCCTCTCGAGTTTTTCAAACTATGGCGCCACTTCAGTGGATCTGGGGGCGCCGGGCTCAGGGATCTACTCCACGCTGCCGAATTCCACCGGAAACAAGTACGGCTCCTACAGCGGCACCTCGATGGCGACCCCTCACGTGACGGGTGCCTGCGCGCTTTACGCCGCAACCCATCCCGACGACCCGTACGATCTTCCGGGCGCGTACGCCGCCCAGATCAAAGCGGCGATTCTCGAGAGCGTCGAGACGACAACTGCACTCACAGGGAAATGCGTGAGCGGCGGACGGCTCGATGTGAGCGGATTCTAAATCAGGCCGAACGACAGGGCTCGGGTCCGTCAATTTGAAGGTGCGGCAGGCGTTGCGATTGTAGCGATGTCAGTGGTCGGACTCGCCCCGCTTCGCCCACCACTGTTGCCGCCTCTGGCTCGTGCAGCTCTCCGCCCCGTCCTGGTTGGCCCTCAACTTCTCGCCAAGGGCTGCGTCAGACAGTGCGGACCGCCATGCCAGGCCCACAGTTCGCGAGCGGCGAAGGGATCGACCGCAATCCCATCCGCTTCGATCGCGGCCTTGGTGGCCGGGTTGCCGGCATAGGCGATGACCCGGCCCGGCGTGGCCTTGACGACGTTGGCGGCCTGGCGGCGCAGCTCGGGGTAGGCCACGGCCATGAAATGGCTGAAAACCCCTTCCCCCGATACGGGATCATGCAATTGAACGCACCTTCCGCTCACGAAAGAAGTGAACTGAAAGGTGGAACCCGGCCTCCGGACGGGTTGGCTCGGTGCGCGCAGAAGAAAACGCGTCCGGAGGCCGCGTTCCACCAAAACCAACTGCATCGATCCGGCTCAGACCAGGCTCTTCCCAAAAATCCAGTTTCCGATCAGTAATGCCTCGGGGCTTGCCCCGGGTATTCATTACTCTGCAGCTTGATTGGCGGCAGTCGGAGTTTTCCCTCACCATGCGCGTAATTGTCCAGCGAGTCTCCTCCGCCCATGTCACGATCGCCGGGCGTATCGCCGCGCAGATCGAACGCGGATTGCTGGTCTTTGTTGGCATCGAGGCGGCCGACACGGCGGCGGACGAAGCCTGGCTCGCCGGAAAAATCGGCAAACTGCGGTTCTTTGCCGATGAGGCCGCCAGCCTCGGGCAAGGTCGCGGCGGCCAGATGAATCTATCCGTGTCTGACAGTGGCGGCGGCCTACTTCTGATCAGTCAGTCCACCTAGCACGCCAGCACGCAAAAAGGCGCGCGCCCCACCTTCCCCCAGGCCGCCCGCCCCGAACACGCGCGTCCGCTCTACGAACAATTCCTCGCCCAACTCTCCGCCGAGCTCGGGCGTCCCATCGCCACCGGAGAATGCGGCGCCCTGATGCAGGTGGCGCTCGTCAACGACGGCCCCGTCACGCTCGTGATCGATTCTCTTGAGTCTTACCCATCGAAGTGACGGAGTCTTGGGTAGGGCGAATCCTCCGGATGAGCCGTGCTGCCGAGC
>CAZAOI010000173.1:0-7191 GCA_964486705.1 uncultured Oleiharenicola sp.
GAGCTCAGCCGTGATGCCCGGGGTGGATGTTGTCATCGACGGCCTGGGCGGTCGCGCTACCGAGTGGATCAACTCGATCACCTTTGCCCACGATCTGTCTGGGCGGCTCGGCGGCTACGTCGAGCTATTCACCGTCATGGGCGACGCGCCGGGCTGCAAATGGCGGGTCCAGTTTGATGCCGGCCTGACCTATGCGGTATCGGACAACACCCAGTTCGACCTCGGCTGCAATTTTGGTGTCACCAAGTCCGCCCCGGATTACCAACCGTTTGTCGGGATTTCCCGTCGATTCTGAACATGTTCCCCCTCATGAAATTCTCCGCTCACTGGCGCTTGCCCGGGGCAATCGTGCTCGGGCTGCTCCTTGGCGGGCTGGCCCTCCCGGCCGGGGCCGCCCAACCCAAGAAGCGCATCGTGACCACCTTCACGATCATCCAGGACATGGCCCAAAACGTGGCCGGCGATGCCGCCATTGTGGAGTCCATCACCAAACCCGGCGCGGAGATCCACGGCTACGAGCCCACGCCGCAGGACATCGTCAAGGCGCAGCAGGCCGACCTCGTGCTCTGGAACGGGCTGAACCTCGAGCGCTGGTTCGAGAAGTTCTTCGGCAACCTGAAGGGCGTGCCGCGCGCCGTCCTGACGGAGGGCATCGAGCCCATCGGGATCGAGGAGGGGCCTTACACCGGCAAGCCCAACCCGCACTCTTGGATGTCACCGCGCAACGCCGCCATCTACGTGGAGAACATCCGCCGCGCCCTGGTGCAGCTGGACCCGGCCCACGCCGCGACCTACAACGCCAACGCCGCGGCCTACGCCGCGAAATTCGTCGCCATCGAGGAGACGGTGCGCGCGGAACTGGCCGTGATTCCCGAGGGCCAGCGCTGGCTGGTGACCAGCGAGGGCGCCTTTCCTTATCTGGCCCGCAACTTCGGCCTGCGGGAACTCTTCCTCTGGGCGGTGAATGCCGACCAGCAGGGCACGCCCCAGCAGGTCCGGAAGGTGATCGACGGCGTCCGCGCCCACCACATTCCCGTGGTCTTCAGCGAGAGCACGGTGAGCGACAAGCCGGCGCGCCAGGTCGCGAAAGAGACGGGTGCCCGGTACGGCGGCGTGCTTTATGTGGATTCACTGACGGACGCCTCCGGCCCAGCCCCGACCTTTCTCAAGCTGATGGAATCCAATGCCCGCACCATCGTGCGGGGCCTCGCCGCCCCATGAACCCCGACGCCGTCCCGATCGAACTGAACGTCAACGCGGTGACCGTCCGCTACCCGAGCGGGCAAGTCGCGCTGCGCGACGCCAGCTTCCGGCTCACCGGAGGCTCGATCTGCGGGCTCGTCGGGGTCAACGGCAGCGGCAAGTCCACGCTGTTCAAGGCCATCATGGACTTCGTGCGCCCGGTCGCGGGCGAGGTGCGCATCGGCGGCCGCTCCGTGCAGGCGGCGCTCAAGGACAACCTGGTCGCTTATGTGCCGCAGTCAGAGGAGGTGGACTGGACCTTCCCGGTGAGTGTGTGGGACGTGGTGATGATGGGGCGCTACGGCTACATGAATTTTCTGCGGATCCCGCGGGCCGAGGACCGGCAGGTGGTCGAGGAGGCATTGCGGCGCGTCGGCATGGCGGAGTTTCGCGAGCGGCAGATCGGCGAGCTTTCCGGCGGCCAGAAGAAGCGCGTCTTCCTCGCCCGGGCACTGGCCCAGCGCAGCCGCGTGATCCTGCTCGATGAGCCGTTCACCGGCGTGGATGTGAACACCGAGACCACGATCATCGAGCTGCTCCGGACCCTGCGCAACGACGGTCACCTGATGCTGGTCTCGACCCACAACCTCGGTTCCGTGCCTGAATTCTGCGACCAGGTGGTGCTCATCAACCGCACCGTGCTCGCCGCGGGTCCGATCGAGGAGGTCTTCACCGAGGCCAATCTAGCCAAGGCCTTCGGCGGTGTCCTGCGGCATTTCCGGTTCGACGAGTCCACCGTGCAGAAGCACGACGGCCGGGCGGTCACGCTGCTCACCGACGACGAGCGCCCGCTCGTTTTCGGCAAAGGCGGACATCTCGAATACAGCCGGCGCGAGGATCACGCAAAGGTCGTCGAACAGCGCGCCGAGCCGGAGGACGAAAAGTGATCGACCTCCTCCTCACGCCCCTGCGCTACGAGTACATGGTGAAGGCCATCCTTGTGAGCGGCCTCATCGGCGGTGTCTGCGCTTTTCTCTCGTGCTTCATCACCCTCAAGGGCTGGTCACTGATGGGCGACGCGCTCTCGCACTCGGTGGTGCCGGGCGTGGCCGTGGCCTATGCGCTGGGCTGGCCGTTCGCCGCCGGCGCCTTCGGCACGGGCCTGCTGGCGGCCGTCGGCATGGGTTTCGTCAAGGCGAAGACCCGGCTCCGCGAGGACGCCGTCATCGGCGTGGTGTTCACGGCTTTTTTTGCCCTGGGCCTGTTCCTGATCTCGCTTAACCCGAGCAGTGTCGACCTGCGAACCATCATACTCGGCAACATCCTCGCGATTTCCGACCCCGACATCCTGCAGGTCGCCCTCATCTCGGCCGTCACCCTGGCGGTGTTGGGGCTCAAGTGGCGCGATCTTCTGCTGTTCTGCTTCGACGCCAACCAGGCGCGGGCGCTGGGGCTGAACGTCACCGTGCTGCACTACACCTTGCTCACGCTCCTGTCGGCCACGGCGGTCGCCGCGCTGCAGACGGTCGGCGCCTGCCTCGTGGTGGCCATGCTCGTAACCCCGGGGGCGACCGCCTACCTGCTCACGGACCGTTTCGGCCGGATGATCGGCCTCGCGACCACGATGGGCGTGGGCACCTCGCTCGTCGGAGCCTATGCCAGCTACTATTTCGATGGCTCGACCGGCGGCTGCATTGTCACGCTCCAGAGCCTGCTCTTCATGCTGGCGCTGGTCTTCGCGCCCAAGCACGGGTTGCGTGCGTCCCGCGCCCGCCTGCGGGAGACCACGGAGGCGGCCCCATGAGCCGGCTCCTCGAGCCTTTTCAGTACGGCTTCATGGTCGACGCCATGATCGTCGGGACGGCCATCGGCGCGGTCTGCGCCGTGCTGTCGTGCTACCTGGTGCTCAAGGGCTGGTCGCTGATGGGGGACGCCATCTCGCACGCCGTGCTCCCGGGCATCGTGATCGCCTACGCCATCGGCCTGCCGCTGGCGGTGGGGGCGTTCCTGTCGGGCCTCTTCTGCGCCGTGGCGACCGGTTACATCAAGGCCAACACCCGGGTGAAGGAGGACACGGTGATGGGCGTGGTCTTCACCGGTCTGTTCGCCTTCGGTCTGGTGCTGTTCACCAAGATCAAGAGCGACCTGCACCTCGATCACATCCTCTTTGGCAACATTCTCGGGCTCGATCCGGACGACCTGCGCGACACGCTCATCGTGGCGGGTGTCACCCTGACGGTGATTCTGGCGCTGCGCCGCGACCTGCTGCTGTTCTGCTTCGACCCGGCGCAGGCCCGGGCCATCGGGCTGCCGACCAAGCTGCTTTATTACCTGCTGCTCTCGCTGTTGGCGGTGACGATCGTCGTGTCGCTCAAGGCCGTCGGCATCATCCTCGTGATTGCGATGCTGGTCACGCCCGGGTGCATCGCCTACCTGCTGACGGACCGGTTTGGCCGCATGCTCGGGATTGCGACCAGTGCGGCGGTGTTTTCCGCCCTGAGCGGGGTTTATGTGAGCTTCTTTCTTAACGCCTCGACCGGGGCGTGCATCGTCCTCGTCCAGGCGCTGCTGTTCGGGCTGGCCGTCGTGTTTGCGCCCAAGCACGGGCTGCTACCGAGACGCCGGGCCTTCTCCCGGTCATAAGCGGCTGGCCCTCCTGGTTTGAGATCGCGGTGATCTGCGCGATCACCTCCGCGGGCAGCAACCCGGCCCGGCGGTGTTTACTGAACTTCGAACGGTTAAGCCCATGCGGGCGGGGAAGAGTTACGCAGCTCGAGTGGTGGGGATCGAGGAATCCGGTGTTAAAGAACAATTCCTCCGCCACCGCACTGCGCAGGAAGTGAGTGACCATAGATTGAGCTCTGGATGCGGTGACTACGCGTTGCTCTTCATCCATCATCTCGAAAAGCAGGGTTCACATCGCTGCTGGTCATCGGTGTCCGGCAACCGAGTTCGATGACACGCTGCCGGAATGCTGAGGCCACAGAGCATGGGGAAGCAGTAGCCGGGGTCGCTGACCCCGGCTTGTCCTGTTTCGGTTGGATCCCCAAGCACCGGGGTCAACGACCCCGGCGCACTCCTAAAAAACTCGATTGAAACGCGGAGGGCGCGGAAAATACAGAGGAAAGAACAAGCCCATGCGCTCAAGTGCGGACTCACCCGCCGGGTGAATGTATTTCTGTGATCAATCTGATACAACGCTCTGTTTTTGCGTTTTTTGTGCTTTTTGTGGCCAATTCTTCTGCGGAATTTAAGTTAATATGCCCTACCGCACCAGGCACGGACGCTTGGGATCGTATTCCCAGCCGGGGATCAGGTATTGCATCGCGATCGCGTCGTCGCGCGCGCCCAGACCTCTCTGCTGGTAGAGTTGGTTCGCCTGCTCCAGCTGGCCGAGATCGATCTCGATCCCGAGGCCCGGTCGTTGCGGCACGTCGAGTTTCCCGCCTTTGATGACGAGCGGTTCCTTGGTCAGCCGCTGGCCGTCCTGCCAGATCCAGTGGGTGTCGATCGCCGTCACCTTGCCCGGCGCGGCCGCGGCAACGTGCGTGAACATCGCGAGCGAGATGTCGAAATGGTTGTTGGAATGCGAGCCCCAGGTCAGCCCGTGCTCGCGGCAGGTCTGCGCGACTTTCACCGAGCCCTCCATCGTCCAGAAATGCGGGTCGGCGAGCGGGATGTCCACGGCATGCAACGCCAGCGCGTGGCCGAGCTCACGCCAATCGGTCGCGATCATGTTGGTGGCCGTCGGCAGACCGGTGGCGCGACGGAACTCGGCCATGATCTCGCGCCCCGAGAAGCCCTTCTCCGCCCCACAGGGATCCTCGGCATAGGCGAGCACGCGCTCCTGTCCGCGGCACAGGCGCACAGCCTCGTCGAGCGACCACGCGCCGTTCGGGTCGAGCGTGATGCGGGCCGCGGGAAACCGCGCGGCGAGCGCCGTGACCGCCTCCATCTCCTGCGCGCCGTCCATCACGCCGCCCTTGAGCTTGAAGTCGTTGAACCCGTAACGCGCGTGCGTGGCCTCGGCCAGCCGCACGATGCTCTCCGGCGTCACCGCCTCTTCGTGCCGCAGGCGCAGCCAGTCGTCGGTGGCATCCGGCTCGGACCGGTAAGGCAGGCCGGTCCGCCGCCGCTCGCCGACGTAGAACAGATAGCCCAGCACCTCGACCGAATCGCGCTGCCGGCCCTCACCGAGCAGATCCGCCACGGCCACGCCGCGGTGCTGGCCCAGCAGGTCCAGCAGCGCCGACTCGATCGCCGTGACCGCATGGATGGTCGTGCGCAGGTCGAAGGTCTGGTTGCCGCGCCCGCCCGCATCACGGTCGGCGAAGCGCTCGTGCACCGTCCGCAGCACGGCGGAAAAGTTTCCCACCGGCTGGCCGACGACGAGCGTCCGCGCATCCTCCAGCGTCTGCCGGATTTTTTCCCCGCCCGGCACCTCGCCGAGGCCGGTCCGGCCCGCGCTGTCTTGCAGCAGCACCACGTTGCGCGTGAAGAATGGCCCGTGCGCGCCGCTCAGGTTGAGCAGCATGCCATCGTGGCCGGCCACGGGCACGACGCGCATGCTGGCTATTTTCGGAGTGTCGCTATCAGCAGGGACGTTCATGAAAACGGAAAATCAGCCGACCTTCAGCTCCACCCGCTTGATCTCGCCGACCACGAGCAGGTAGCTGGCAACCGCCAGCGCCGCGTGCGCGCTGACATAGATGAGGGCCCAGTTAAACGACCCCGTCGCATGAAGGATGTAGCCGATGGCAATCGGGGTCACGATGCCGGCGGTGTTGCCGAAGGTGTTGAACAGCCCGCCGCACAAGCCGGTGACGGACTTGGGCGAGGTGTCGGAAATCACGGCCCAGCCGAGCGCACCCACGCCCTTGCCGAAGAACGCGAGGCTCATGAAGAGAATCACGGCCCACTCGGCGTCGACGTAGTTGCAAGCCACCATGCTCACCGAGAGCAGCAGGCCCGCCACGATGGGCGTCTTGCGCGCCACGGTGAGCGTGCGGCCACGCCGGAGCAGCCAGTCAGAGAACCAGCCGCCGAGGATGCCGCCGACAAACCCGCACAGCGCCGGCAGTGCGGCGACGAAGCCGACCTTCAAAATCGACATGCCGCGTTCCTTCACGAGGTAGATGGGAAACCAGGTCAGGAAGAACCACGTGAGCGTGGTGATGCAGTATTGGCCGAAGTAGATGCCGAGCAGCATGCGGTTCTTGAGCAGTTGTCCGAGCACGGCCCAGCGCACCGGGGCCGCCGCCGCACTCTTCCGGTCGAGGTCCACCAAGCCGCCACCCTGCTCGATGTGGGCGATCTCCGCGGCGTTGATTCGCGGGTGCTCGCGCGGGCCGTGGATCAAGCGCGGCCAGACGGCGGCGAAGACCAGCCCCACCGCACCCATGAACCAAAACACCGGCGCCCAGCCGGAGGTGTACGCGATCCAGCCCATCACGGGCGAGAACAGCACCGTGGCGAAATACTGCGCGGAGTTGAAGATCGCGCTCGCCGTGCCGCGCTCCGCCGTCGGGAACCACGCGGCGACAATGCGCGCGTTGGCCGGAAACGACGGCGCCTCGGCCGCCCCGAGCAGGAACCGCAGCGCGAACAGCACGGCGATCGCCGCCGCGCCCAGTCCGCCGATGAAGCCCTGCAGCAGCGTGAACAGCGACCACAGCACGATGCTCCAGAAATAGATCCGCTTCGACCCGAACCGGTCCAGCAGCCAGCCGCCGGGAATCTGGCAAACCACATAAGCCCAAGCGAAGGCCGAGAACACGTAACCCATCGCGATCGGGTCCAGTTTGAGATCCTTCGCCAGGTCGGTGCCGACGATCGAGAGCGTCGCCCGGTCCGCGTAGTTGACGGACGTGAGCAAAAACAGAAACAGGACGATCCCATAGCGGACGCGTGTCGGGCGCTCTGCCGGGCCTGCGGCAAGGGAGTTCATCGGTTAAACATTCCGCAGCGGACATGCCTGACACACCCCACCCTGTCGGGCACCCCTCTTGA
>CAZAOI010000174.1:0-7156 GCA_964486705.1 uncultured Oleiharenicola sp.
GGACGCGCGTGCACCGCGAGTTCTTCCGCGACAATCCCAAGGAGTTCGACTTCCGGCCGCCGGGCAAGATCTTCATCGAGGAATACGCGAAGTTCATCGCCAGTCGCAATGTGCTGCTCGGCTCGTCCGGCCAGCTCGACGATCTCCGCAAGAGCCTCGGCAAGTAACGCGACCAGCCCGCGATTCTTTTCCAGTGCGGCCCGACCGGGCCGCACTTTTTTTGCCCAGTTGCTTTCCACCCGAGCTCCGCCGTAGGGTTTTGATCCTTCAACATGCGCCGTGCCTCCCGAGTCTTCGTTGCGTTTCTTTGCCTGGGTGGCGCCATGGGACACGCTGAAGAAACTGCCCTGGTGCCCGGAAGCCGGCTTGAGTCGCTCCCCGTCGGTCCGACCACCTATCACCAGGTGCAGGTGCGCTCCGTGAATCCGCGCACGCTTATGATCACCCACTCCGGAGGCATGGCGTCGATCCGCTTGCGCGACCTGGCGCCAGAGTGGCAGGCGCGTTTCCACTACGATCCCGTCGCGGCCGCCGCCATCGAGGAAGCCGCCCGTCACGCCTCGTCTCCCGTCACCCTGGCCGCCCCGAAAGCGGCCGTCGCCCGACCCAAGGTTCCCTCGAGATTCGAGGCCCTGCTGCTGCAATTCGGCCAGCGAGTGGAGCTGCAGGCCGAGGTGGATCTGCGGCCGAAATTTTTCCGGCTGGAGTTGCGCGTGAAAGACCAGGGCGCCCGGCCCAGCTGCGCCGTCTTCGCGATCGTCAGCGCCCTCGAGTTTCAAAATGCCGAACTCACCGGCCGGGTGGAGAAATTCTCCGAGGAATATTTGATCTGGGCCGTCCGCAAATCCGTCCAGCGCATCCCGGCCGTCAGCGATGCCACGGAACCCGATCCCGACAGCAAGGAAATCCAGGATGAAGGGTTTACCCTGGGCGAAGTGGTCGCGGCCCTGCGCGCCTATGGAATCCCGCGGCAGTCCAGCATGCCCAACACCCTCGGGCGCAAGATCGAATCAATTGAAGCTCCGCCGCCGGCCACCATCAAGGAAGCGCAAAGCCACCAGCACGTCTACGTCCACCAACTGCCCGGGCGCGATTCGGCCACCCGCCTCAACAATCTCGTGCAGGCCTTGAATGCCGGCACCCCGGTCGCCATCGGGCTGGCGTGGCCGCATTATCGCTCGCTGCGGAGCGCGTACCTCAGCGGGCAAAAACCCATGGCGACCGGCGGACACGCCGTCACGCTGGTGGGCTATCGATCGGCCACCGGACGGATCGAAGACGCTGTTTTTGTCTTCAAAAACTCCTGGGGCATCGAATGGGGTCAAGGCGGCTATGGCATGGTGACTTACGGCTATCTCGACAAATACCTCCACGATGCCGTCCTCCTTGAGGTTCGACCCGACTAGGAACTGTCCTCGACGCACCTTTTTCCCCGCATGAATTTGGTCTTCCTTTACGGGCCTCCTGCCGCAGGCAAATACACGGTGGGTCTCGAACTCGCCGCCCGAACCGGCTACGCGCTCTATCACAATCATCTCGTCGTTGACGAAGTACTGAAGCAGCACCCCTTCGGCTCACCGGGATTCGTGGCCGGACGCGACCGGCTTTGGCGGGAATACTTGTGGCGCACGACCCACGAACTACCGCCCGGCGTCATCTTCACCTTCAGTCCGGAGAACTCGGTCCCGCAATCGTTCATTGACTGGTTGTTTGTCGAGCTGCCGGCAGCCGGAGTCAACCTGCTCTCGGTCGAACTGACCGCCAGCGAGCTCGCGATCGAAAGCCGGCTGGCATCAACGGAGCGGCAGACCTTCAAGAAGCTCACCGACCCGGCCTTCTATCGAAAACTTCGGTCCGCAGGCACGTTTCGCACCCCTTGGATCCCGCGCACGGACCTTCGGGTTGATAGCGAGAGCCAACTTCCCGCCGATTCGGCCCGTGCCATCGCCGGGCGATTTGGATTGCTCCGCTCCGAACGTGGAATTCCAGACCGCGCGAAGTCAACATCTGACTGCCCCTCCCCAAGTCCATGAATGCCTCGTTTCGATTCAAATGAGCGGCACGGAAAAAACCGTCGGCTTTGAATCCCGGCTCCACGCCCTCGCCGAGGTGACAGTCCGGATCGGACTAAATCTCCAGGCCGGCCAGCGGTTGCTCATCACCGAACCCTACGAGTTGCAGGGTGTGGCGCGCAGTGCGGAATGCATCGTCGAAGCCGTGCGCGCGGTCGCGGGCGGCGAGGTCGAAGTAATTTGGGGCGACGGAGCCCGGTTGCGAGAATTCGCCGGGAAAAACGACACCCGCGGATTCGCCCAATTGGTGGAGGCCAACGCGGCAAGGATGGCGAACGCGATCCGCGATGGTGACGCCCTGCTCTTCCTGCAAGGCAGCCAGCCGCACCTGATGGCCGGGATTGCGCCCGGGCGAATCGCGGAATTGCGGCGGATCGGAGCGGAAGGTTTCGGGGCGATTGCCCAACAGCTGGTCCGAGGCGCGACCAACTGGACCGCCGTGCCGGCACCGTCACCCGGCTGGGCGCGGATCACCTACGCCGATCTTCCGGTCGCAGAACAGTTGACCGCGCTCTGGGAAACCGTGTTTGCCGCGCTCCGGGTACCGAGGGGAAGCGAGGCCTCCGCACGCGCTGAGGCTGCCCCGCCCGGAGGCTCGGTTCCATCCGAAGCGGCCCTTTCCGCCTGGGCAACCCACCTCGAGTCCCTCGCGCGCCGCCGCGACGAATTGAATGCGCGGCGACTGAAAACGCTGCGCTACGCAGGGGCCGGCACCGATTTGACGGTTACGTTACCGGCGGAACATCTCTGGTGCACGGCCCAGCTCAAGACCAAGGCCGGCCGGCCCTTTGTCGCCAACTTGCCGACCGAGGAAATTTTCACGGCTCCGCACAAGGATTCGGCCGACGGGATCGTGCGCGTCGGGCGTCCGGTAGCCTATGGCGGCGCGGTGCTCGAGGGCGTCGAGTTGAAATTTAGCCGCGGGCGAATCGTCGAGGCACAAGCTCGCACCGGCGCGACCCTGCTCGAGCAAATGCTCGAAATCGATGAGGGTGCAGCCCAGCTGGGTGAGGTGGCGATCGTCGGGAATGTGGGCGGGGGTTTATCTCCCGACTCGCGCCCGTCGGGGCCGATTACCCCTCCCGCTTCCTGGAGCCACTCCGGCCGGCTTTTCTACCATCCGCTCCTCGACGAGAACGCCTCCCACCACCTTGCCCTCGGCGACGCCTATGGATTCTGCCTGCGTTCGCCGGATCGCTCCGCCCTCAACCGCAGCCTGCTGCACTTGGATTTGCCGATCGACGCCGCGGTCGTTTTTCCCGAAACGGAACCCGCCTGAGCCGGCGTTGTCTTTTCACTCCCGTGTCCGCCGCCCCTTCCGCCAGCATTGACGTTGATCCCGCGCTGCTGCGTCGCGCGCAAACAGGCGACGAGGCGGCGTTCGGCACGGTCATGCGGACCCACTACGAGCAGGTCTTCCGGCTCGTGTATGCCATTGTCCGCAACGAACACGACGCCCGCGATGTCTGCCAGGAAGTGTGGCTGACCATCTGGAAACAGCTGCCTGGCTTCCGCGGCGACGCGAAATTCACGACCTGGCTGCATCCCATCGCCGTGCGTCGCGCCGTGGACCACCTGCGCAAACGCCGGCGCTGGTACGACCGCTTTCTTCCGTTCGACACGGGCGCCGCCACCGTCGAATCCGCGCCCGAGCCCGTCACGACCACCGACGCTCGCCAGGACACGGAGCAGGCCGAACGCCTCGCGCTGCTGCGGCGCGCGATCGACGCCCTGCCGCCAAAGTTGCGAGCCGTGCTTGCCATGCGCGAGGTTCAGGGACTTTCTTACGACGAAATCGCCCGCGCCTCCGGCATCCCGACCGGCACCGTCATGTCCCGACTTTATCACGCGCGCCGAATACTGGCGCAAAAACTGAAGGATCAACCATGAAACCCATCCGCCTCCTCCCCGCGCTGCTGCTTTTCGCCGCCGCGTCGATTCTGGCCACCACAGCCCGCGCCGCCGAGTCGGTCACCGTGAAGGGCATTCTCATCTCGGCTTCCAACGAGAGCGGCGAATCCGACCGCCGCCTCGCCGCCTACGTGCCGAATCTTAAGCGCATCCTGCGCTTTGAAAGTTTCCACTATCTCGGCGAAGACTCAGCCACCCTCGCCGTGCCGGCCAGCGGCGATCTGTCGCTCGGCAACGGCCAGCAAGTCGTCCTTGCGACCGAGAGTGCGGACGGAAAAACCGTGCTGCTGAAAGTGCGCTGGGGCTCGGTGCGGCACGAATACGTCCTGCAACGCGGGGGCACCACCGTCCTCGGCGGCTCGTCGACCGGCAAAAAAGGCGAGGTCTATGCGGTGATTCTCGTCGGGCGGTGAACGGGTGGTCGCCGATGTCCCTATCGGCGACTGGCGCCGGTGTGGAAACCGGTGACCACCTGGTGATGCCGCCCTGTAGCAACCAGTTGCAAGTTTTCAAATTAATTGAATAAACCCGCGATGAGCTTCGTCCCAAGGAATGAACCCAACCTTGGAGAAAATATGAAAACCAAATTCACCGCTCTCGCCCTCGCCACAGTCACTGCTCTTTCCTTCGCGCCCAAGCCTGCCCAGGCCAGCGACAAGGGTCTGGCGGTGCTCGGCGGCTTTATCGGCGGCGTCATTGTCGCCTCTGCCATCAACAACAGCAATCACCACGACGGCTATTCCAACCGCACCACGGTCATGGTCAACGACCGCTGCGACGATGGCCCGTCCGGTTACTGGAACACCGTTGCCGTGCGCGTCTGGGTACCCGGTTGCTGGGTCGAGGTACGCGACTATAATGGCTGCCGCACCCGGCGCTATGTGAGTGCCCACTATGAAACCCGTCACGATCGCGTGTGGGTGGCCTACAACAATCACGGCCGCAACGACCGTTATGACCGCCGGGACCGCAATGATCGCGATGGCCGGGGCCGCCATGACCGCGACGTCAGCTCCGGCTACGGCCGCGATCACAATCGCCGCTGATGCTCTGAATGGGGGAGCGGCTTTACGCCGCGACAATTGAACTCACCTCCCAAACACTCGGGGTATAAAGCCCCTCCCACATTCGATCTACCACTCCCATGACCTGCCGCGACATCGAACCCCTGCTGCTGACCGAAAGGGACGGCACGCTGACCTCCGGGCAGCGGGCCGCGCTGGAGCAGCATGTCGCGGCTTGTCCGGCCTGCCAGCAACTGCGAGTGCGGCTCAATGCGGCGCTAGACGCCTTCCAGGCCGATGCCGCGAAAGTCACTATCCCCGACGCCGACACTGAGTGGCGTACGTTGCGCGCGCAACTGCACGGCGAACAAACGAAGCCGGCCAAGAAGCGCCCGCTCGCTCCGGTCATCTGGTTCGGTTCGTCGCTCGCGGCGGCAGCCGCGCTCGTCCTTATTTTCTTCACCCAGTCTCCGCAACCAGACTCACCGACCCAGACCGCCCGCACCGACGCAGCCGATGTCAACGCCTCGACGATTGCCTACGTGGACAAGGAAAGTGGCTGGCTCGTCGTCTGGGCGACCGAGGGTGACGCGAAGTCGAGTGGTTGAGTTGGACAATCAACTCACGGCAGTCACGGAAATTTTTCCGCCTTCGGTTTCCGTTTTTCCTTCTGCGCCGTCATGAACTCCTTCGCCTACTCACTGGGCAAGCCGTCCAAACCGGCGGCAGCGAGCTGACGCGATTCCACGGCAGTAACAGGTCTTCCTCCGTGCGCCCTGATGATTCGTCGGGCCTGGGCTGCGGTAAAAACGGTCTGACTCTTCCGGCGCAATGGAGCCGGCAAGGCGGGAATTGAAGCACGCTTAGTTTTGCTCGTAGAGCCGGAGATAGTTTTCATGATTTTTCTTAAAATCAGCCACCGCGTGGTTCATAACCTTTTCTGAAGAAACTTTTGGGAACCATTGCTTGCGGAGCAGTCCTTTCCTCCGCCCCAGCAAGTCGCGGTGCGGCACCCCGTGGGCGGTATCGTAACGCGCGATATTTACCAGGCCCTCGGGAGTCTCGGCCACAAGCACAACCGCAAAGGAAACGACTGCCCCGCCCTGCTGGAGAAATACCATCTGGACGAACAGCCCGGCTCGCAGTCAGAGGCGAGAGGTCTCGAGTGGCATGGCCGGTCAAATGACGCTCACGGCAGCCACGGAAACTGCTCCGCCTTCGGTTTTCTCTTTTCCTTCTGGGCGGTCATAAACTCCTTCGCCTCCTCGGTCATGTAGTAGAGCATCGTGGCGTTGCCCGCGAGTTCCTGAATGCCGCTCTGGCCGTCGAGTTCGGCATTAAACGCCGATTTCAGGCAGCGAATGGCGAGGGGACTGCGCTGCAAAATTTCCTGCGCCCACGCGACGCCCTCCTCCTCCAGTTTTTCAACTGGCACGACCTTGTTGACCAATCCCATCGCGAGCGCCTCGGCGGCATTGTAGTGGCGACAGAGGAACCAGATTTCCCGGGCCTTCTTCTGGCCGACCATGCGCGCGAGATAACTGGAGCCGAACCCGCCGTCGAAGCTGCCCATTTTCGGGCCGACCTGGCCAAAGATGCCGTTGTCCGCGGCAATGGTCAGATCGCACATGACATGGAGCACGTGCCCCCCGCCAATCGCATACCCGGCGACGAGGGCGATGACGACCTTGGGCATTGAGCGGATGAGTTTCTGGACCTCGAGCACATTGAGGCGAGGCACGCCCTTCGCGTCGATGTAGCCGCCATGGCCGCGCACCGACTGGTCGCCGCCCGCGCAAAACGCATACTTCCCGTCCTTGGCCGGGCCCGCGCCCGTGAGAAAAACCACGCCGATCGACTGATCCTCGCGCGCATCAAGCAGCGCCGCGTGCATCTCGGCGACGGTCTGGGGACGGAAGGCATTGCGCTTCTCCGGCCGGTTAATCGTGATCTTGGCCATGCCGCCCGATTTTTCATAGCGGATGTCCTCGTATTTCTTGGCGCGTTTCCAAACGGGAATCATGGTCGAAGGCTGCCAGAACCGCCCTGAGCAGCAACCGTTTTTGCTGGGCGCACCAATTTTTATCGTCCGCGGTCAAGCTGTTTCCGCAAAATGCGCAAAACTGCTTGGAGTCTCGGGTCGCGCCCCAACAATCCCCCCCTTCATGC
>CAZAOI010000175.1:0-7130 GCA_964486705.1 uncultured Oleiharenicola sp.
CACGCTGACGGGCTTGGCCTGGTCCCAGGCCGCCATCTTCTGCGCCGTGACCTCCACCTCGGCCAGGTATTGGGTGATGAAGGCAGGAAACTTGGCCAGTTTTCGCTGCAGTTCCGGATCGGAAAACCGGGGCAGCTCCGCCGCCAGTTGCCGCAGGTCCGCCATCAACTTCGCATTGGCCGCCGCGAGTTCGGGTCGCAACGCGAGCAAGGGCGCCACCTCGGACTTGAAGTCGATCACCTCGATCTGCATGGCTTCCGCCGCCTGCTTCAGCTGCGCCGCCCGCTCGGGCGGGGCCGTGCGAATGCCATCGATGAGGTTCTTTTTCGCCTGGCTCAGATCCTCGGCGACCGTGAACCGCTCCTTCAGCCCAGAGCACAATTCCGTCATGGTGGCCAGAATACCTTCCTGGGCGGAAATGGTGTCGGCAAAACGGTTGGCATAATTGTCAAATAGCGCCAACTGGGCGTTGGCTTGGGCCAGCGGCAGTCCTTGGCGCACCGTCAACCTCTCCATTTCCTGCTGGCGCAGCGTGGAGAGGTACCGCGACATCGCACTGTGATCCGTGACCTGGCCGCGGAGCAGGTCAACCAATTCGAGGCCCGCCTGCCGGTAAACCTCCAGATTCTGCCGGTTCATTGGAATGAAACCGATGGCGTCCCGGAAGATGGTGAAAGTGATCAGCCCCAAAACCAAGATGGAGATGGTGGCATTGCCCTGAAACACATACTTGACGAACTGGTCGCCGGTCATCCCGAAAAACCAGCCCCGGCGCTTGGTCAGCAGTGCGTCGCGGGTGGATCGCCGTAGGATCGGCGCGGTCTCAATGTCAGTGGCGGCAGGCATTCAATTTATGACTCCAAAGTATCGGGGCGGTCCGGACAGCCGGTCAAACGACACAGGTTACAGTTAGGTTACAAAAATGCCGCCCGCAGTCCGGGCATGGGCTGCGGGCGGCTTGGACACACTGCTCTCTGCCAAAATTGGCTATTTGCCGACCTGGACGGGCACAAAGCCCGCCTTCGCGACAATTGCCTGACCGTCCGCACCGCGCAGATAATCGATGAATTGCGCGGCGAGTCCGTCGGGTTCACCATTCGTATAGAAGAAGTTCGGCCGTGCGTAGGGATACGTCTTGGCGTGAACCGTCTCAGCTGAGGGCAAGACGGTATTGCCTTCCTTGACGACAATCCCGACGACCTTCACCCCGGGAGCATGGGTGTAGGCAATGCCCACGTAGCCGATGCCGCTGGGATTCTTGCTCACCTCGGCGGCGATCTGTTCGTTGCCGGCCATCTTCTGCGAGGAAGCCGCGTAGTCCCGCTTCTTCATCGCGAGATCCTTCCAATCCTGGTAGGTACCGGAAGAGGTGTTCCGGGTGTAGATGGAGAACGCACCGGCGTTGCCGCCCACCGCACTCCAGTCCTTCACATCCCCGGCGAAGACCTGCTCGACCTGGCGCAGGGTGAGCGAACTGACCGGATTGGCCTCGTTCACGATGACCGCCATGGCGTCGTAAGAAACGACGATCGGCTTCATCGTGACACCCTTGGCCAGGGCGGCGGACATTTCGGTCGGACGGGCGCGGCGACTGGACATGCCGATATCGGCGGTGCCGTCGGTGATGGCCGCGATGCCGGTGGTCGAGCCTTCGGCGGCGATTTCAAACACCACGCCGGGATTCATGGCGCGGAAGGCCTCGGCCACCTGCGGCACCATCTTGGCGCCGAGTGTGTCCGAACCCTTGATGACGAGCTTCTGGGCCGAGGCGGCGCTGCTGAGCAGTGCGGCCGCGGCGAGGAAAGTGAGGAGATTTTTCATGGGAAATTTGCGAGGAGGATTGATTAGAACTTGGCGGTGAGATCTAGCTGCAGGACATCGGCCTTCTTAAAGCCGAGTCCGGCCGGGCCCTTCAGGTCGATGGCCTTGGAACTGAAGTAGGTGGCGGTGGTGCCGATGGAATCGGTCCAGTTGTAGCTGAACGAGGCGATGAAACCGTCGCCGTTCACCCGGCCGGCATTGAAATCCGAGTCGAGCAGGATGGAGGTGTAGGCGCCGGATTCGACCGAGCGGTATTCCGCGGTAAACATCCAGTCGCCCGGATTGCGCACCGCGCCGTAACGCACGCCGAGATTGTACATCGTGTCGTAATCGGACGGATTGCCGCTGGTTGCGCTGAACACCACCGGGTAGCTGGTCGAGGTGCTGTAGAGGCGGTTCGCCCGGCTGGCGCCCTTGAAGTTCATGCCGTACGTGGCGTAGAAGCCGAGCGGCTTGTTGTTGAACTTGATCGTGTGCTCGACCGGGAGGAGGAACGTGGCCAGGTTGTCGTAGTTGTTCACGTCGCTGTTGATCGCCGAACCGGTGATCTCCGGGCCGGTGAAGGCGATGAAGGTCGGGGCGATCCGGGTGCCGTAGGGATTGTTCTCAAAGATAGAGGTCTTGGAGAATTCCGCCTGGCCGATCCACATGAAGTTCGGGGTATTGATGAAGGAGCCGGCCGGCTTGCCAGCCGTGCGCGAATTGGCCGCTAGCAGATACTGGCCGCCACGTAGCGTGAGGTTCCAGCCTTTGATGAGGGCGTCCGTAAAGCCAAAATCCTCCGAGAATCCTTCGAAGTTGATATCGGAATCGATCCAGAAACCATTGATGCCGGGCGTGAAGAAGGTGTGGGCATGCTTGCCGATGCGGAAGTCCACTTTATCGGCGAAATGCCATTTGCTCGTGGCGTATTGGACGTAAACCTGGCCGATGTAGACGGTGTTGGCATCCTTGGCGAAATTGGTGGACCCGGTCGCACCGAAATCATCGTTGGTCGAGGTCGCGCCGTTGGCGGTCTCGAGCCGGAACCCCGCCGTCCAGTTGTTGTTCAGGCTGACCGTGGGTCCAAACCGGAAACGATAGCGGTAACGGCTGCGGTCGTTGTCATCGCCCACCGAGGCCGCCGCGAAATTCGGCACCTCGTTGTCGTATTGGTACCGGATGCGCACATCGCCCGCGAGGCGGAAGCCCGTGACGCTGGAGGCCAGGTTGAGCTTGCCGGCCGGCGTGTTGGCGACGAAGTCTTTCACCAATTCGGCGCGAAGATCCTCCGCCTCCGTGTCATTGATGATGCCTTTGCGGAGCAATATTTCGATCAGCGGGCCGCTGTCTTGGGCGAGCACGGTCCCGGCGCAGAGGAGCGCCGCACTTACCGCGAGCAGTTTGGATTTGAGGTTGAACATGTTTTTCGGTCCTGAGTTTGCCTGGATTGGATAAACGCTCCGGTGATTGGGCCGGTGCGTGAGGCAGAAAGTAACCCATGATTGTTACGGTTTCGTGACGGCCGTGTGACAAACAGGGGAAATGCCCGCAATCCAAGGGTGGAAACCGGCCTCCAGACGGGTTGCTTCGACGAGCATTCCCAAGCGCACCCGGAGGTCGCGCTCCACCTCTAATCAACCGAGAAAAACCAGCAGAGAAACCGCTAACTGCCACGGCGAGGGCCGCAGCTTCTCCACGATCCACAGCCGCCACCGCAGCAGCCGCCCATAAATTTTAGGGACCATTTCCTTCATGACGCAGGCGGCACCGGGAAAGGGGGTCGCCGATGTCCCCATCGACGCCTGTCGCCGGTGTGTCCTGTTGTTCGCGGCTGCGAACCCAGGGCCAGTCGCGCCACCTCCGCGGCGGCTGGGAAACGGCGACCACCTTTCAGTGGCAAAGCTGGAGGAGGGGCTTTACGCCCCGATTCTGTCAGCAACCAATGCCTCGGGGCGTAATGCCCCTCCTGCATTTTCGCTACGAAACCGCTGTTCCCGGCACCGGTGGCGCCACCGCCGCATTCAGCAGCTCGGTTTCGCCGGTTTCCAGAGCGCTGAGCTGAATCAGGCTGTTCAACGAATTAAAATGCTTGGTCCATTCGAAGTCGCCGGTCGCGCCGCCGACCACCTGGTTGAACAGCTGCTTCTTTGTGCCCTTCAACTCCTGGATGCGCTCCTCAATCGTGCCGACGGTGACCATCCGGTAGACAAACACCGTGCTGGTCTGCCCCAGCCGATGCACGCGATCGATCGCCTGGTCTTCCACCGCGGGATTCCACCACGGGTCGAGCAGGAAAACATAATCCGCCGCGTGCAGCGTGATGCCGGTGCCCGCCGCCTTGAGGCTGACCAGCATCGCCGCCGCCCCCTGGGCCGTCTGGAAATCCCGCACCGGCTTCTGCCGGTCCACCGTCATGCCGGTGATCTCATAGCGCGGCAGGTCCGGATAATGTTGGACGAGCGCCGTGCGCACGCGGCTGAGCAGCGTCACGAACTGCGAAAAGATCACCACCTTGTGCCCGCTGCCGACGATCTCACTGAGCTTTTCAATCAGCAGCTGCAGCTTGCCGCTGTCGGCGAGCGGCGTGTCGAGCCATGGCAGCAGGTCCGGATCGCAGCAGACCTGCCGCAGCCGGGTGAGCAGCGCGAGGAAACCAAAGGACTTCTCCCGCAGCGCCAGTCCGATATCCTCGCCGAGCCGCGCGAGACCCTCACTGCAAATGCGGGCGTATTCGGTTCGCTGCACTTCGGTCAGCGGGCAGAGAAGATCCATCTCGACCTTCGGCGGCAGTTCCTTCGCCACTTCGTTTTTCGTGCGGCGCAAAATGAACGGCGCCACCTGCTGGCGCAGCCGGCTCATCGTCCCCTCGCGGTT
Organism: uncultured Oleiharenicola sp.; assembly: GCA_964486705.1. GTDB lineage: Bacteria > Verrucomicrobiota > Verrucomicrobiia > Opitutales > Opitutaceae > Lacunisphaera. The sequence goes on from CAZAOI010000175.1 coordinate 4,678, forward strand.
CTGCACCAGCGCGGATTCGAAGGTCGCGCGCGAGCCGAGCAGCCCCGGCAGCAGGTAGCGGAAGATGGACCACAGATCGAGCTGCTTGTTCTCCAGCGGGGTGCCGGTGAGCACCAGCCGGTGCTGGGTCTTGATCGCGAAACACGCCTGCGTGATCTTCGCGTCCGGGTTCTTGATGAACTGCCCCTCGTCAAGGATGGCGTAGCCGAAGACCGTCGTGTCCAGCAGCGCCCGGTGCTTGCGGAGCTGCGTGTAGCTGGCGAGCCAGATGCCGGGCCCCTTGTCCGTGGTGAAGTCATGGCCGGACTTGAGAATCTCGATTTTCGCCTCGGGATAAAACCGGGCGAGCTCCTCGCGCCAGACCGGAACCACGCTGGCCGGACAGACCACCAGATGGCGATACGCCGCCAAGGGCCGGACCTTCAGCAGCGCGATGACCTGCGCGGTCTTGCCCAGCCCCATCTCGTCGGCCAGCAGGCCGTGACACTCGGTCTCGCAGAGATGGTGCATCCACTCGACGCCGCGCTGCTGGTACTGGCGCAGGAACTCCGGCAACACCGGCGGTGTCGCCGGCGGCGTCAGCACCTTCTGCCGCCAGGCGTCGAGCTCCGCGCCCAAGGTCACCTTGATGCGTTTGTCGTTGAAAAGGGAAAAAATCAGATAGGGCGGAATGACCCCGTCGGTCAGGGTTTCCTCCAGATTGCGCCGCCACTGGTTGTAGCTCTCCCATTTTTCCGGCGTCATCGTCACGATGCCGAGGTCGGGCAGCAGCATGGGCGTGCGGCCGTGCTTGAGCAGGGCCGCCGCCTGCTCCTCCGTCAGCAGCTTCTCCCCGGCGCGAAAAATCCACCGCAGATTCAGGCCCGAGCCGGAGCGTTTGTCCGCCACCGCCTCGATCTCGATCGCCCGGGCGCCCTGCTGAAGGTAGCCCGCCTTGCTGTCGATCTCGATGCCAAATTGCTTTTTCCAGTGCGGCAGCAGGTCGCGCAGAAACCCGGGAATGTCGGCCAGCGCGTCGAGCGCATAACCGTGGGTGACCTGATTGTAGCGGAAGTGGGCTTTGCGCGCGTAGGCGGCGAGCGCGATGAGCTTGGCGCGCTCGGCCGCGCTCGGCGGATTCGCGCTGTTGCCCAGGGCCGGAATCCGGCTGCGGCCATTTTTCCAGTAGGCGAGAAAAACCAGCCCGTCGGCCGTGGTGGTGAAACTCAAAAGCAAATCGCGCGCCGGCTGGTCGGGCTTGGCGCCGCCGTTATCACTGATCGTGTTCGGTCCGACGCTGATCAGACTGGCCTTGGACGCGGCCCCGGGCAGCAGCGCCATCATCTCATCGACCAGCAGTTCCTCAATCTCGTGCAGCCCGGCAATCGCAATGGCGTTGGCCAGCACGAGATCCGTCGAGGACGAACGGACCTTGATCTCGTCGCCCGCCCATTCGATCACGGCATATTCCTCCCGCTTTTCCACCTTGCGGTGAATGATGGCGTCGTTGGTCCCCAACTCGACCTCGCGGATCTCTCCGTCGCGGTACATGTCATGGCCCCGCTCCGCATGCGCGGCGTCAAATTGGCCCTCCCAGTCGACGTCGAGACGGCCGAACCAGAATTCGAGGGACTGCGGAGTGTAGATGCGCTTGGGTCCGTGGGTTTGCATCAAGCTAAAGGGAAGACGTTAGAAACCTCCCCGCGAAGCCTGCAACCTCAATTTTGAGCGATCTGAAGGCGGCGCCGGACTTTCCGGGGTATTTCACCGGCTTGTCACGCAGGTGACGCCTATTCGTCACCTGCCGGTGCCATACTCTGGTTGCGCCCGGCGAACGGTCCTCTTTCCGCCGCCTGGGCCCACCCGCTTGAACCTCGCCCTCGTCACTGAAACCTACGCTCCCGAAATCAACGGCGTCGCGATGACGCTTGGTCGCCTCGTGGACGGCCTGGCCCAGCGCGGCCATCGCCTGACCATCATCCGCCCCCGCCAGCGGCACGAATCGCCGCGATACAGTGTCACCCAGCGCGTGGCTTGCCGGCAGGTGCGCCTGCCCGGTGTGCCCATTCCCGGCTATTCGCAACTCCGTCTGGGCCTGCCCGCCAGTCGCCGGATGCGCCAGCTGTGGTCGCTGAACCGCCCCGACCTCGTCCATGTCGCCACCGAAGGCCCGCTGGGGGCTTCGGCCATCACGACCGCGCGCCAACTGGGCATCCCGGTCACCTCGAGTTTCCATACCAACTTTGATCAATACACCCGCGACTACCGCATCGGCTGGTTGAAGCCCTTGGTCTCCGCCTGGCTGCGCCATGTGCACAACCGCACCTTGCGCACCTTCGTGCCCACGCACGACCTGCGCGCGCGGCTCGCGACCGAGGGCTACACAAATCTTCGCCTGCTCTCCCGGGGCGTGGACACCGCGTTGTTCAACCCGGCGCGGCGCGACGAAGCCCTGCGAGCCTCGTGGGGCGCCA
>CAZAOI010000176.1:0-7112 GCA_964486705.1 uncultured Oleiharenicola sp.
ACCTACGACCTCCTGGTCCCAAACCAGGCGCTCTACCAGACTAAGCTACACCCCGATACCGTCGGCTATGGGAGGGAGGTGTTTCGGTTCTGTCAACGTCGCCGTCGCACTTCTTAGCGAAAACAGCGAGATTGTTGTGAAAGGGCGAAGGTTTATCGGATCTGACCCGGGCAATCCGCGCTGCGCCTGGCGGGGAAAGGGGGAGGTTGGTTGTCAGCGCCAATCCGACCGGTCTGCAAACAGTTGATAAATGCTTCTTGCCACGCCAAGGGGCGCCACCTAGAAAAACCGTAATCTCTCAAAAAAATGGATACTCTTTCTCGCGACAGCAATAATTCCGGTAGCATTTTGCCGCTGGTCGGCGTCATCGCCGGTGGTCTGGCCTTGGTCCTCGCGGCCACGGCCCTTTTCAAGATCTCCACGCTCCAAAAGACCGTGGCGACCCAAGGCGAAGAGGTCGCCAAGATCGCCACGATCGAGACGGAAGTCCGGAGTTCCGCCGCCAAGTCTGAGTCGGACATGAAGGGTTTGCGCGACGGGATCCAGAACGCCCTCAATTCCGTCGGCACCGAGATCGGCGCGATGCGCGCTCAGATCACCAAGATAGAAGAGGCCCAGAAAGCCCGAGCGGTGGCTCCCGCCGGCAAGGCCGGCGTCGTGACCGGCACGGTTGATGCCAACGGCAACTATGCCGTGGCCCCGGGCGATACACTCTCGAAGATTGCGAAGAAATTCGCCACCCGCATTGACGCCCTCGAAGCGGAAAATCCGGGCTTGGATCCGACCAGGCTGAAGGTCGGCCAGAAGATCAGGATTCCGAAGAAGTAACCTTCACCGAAGAAATTTCGAATGCCTCCCTGACCTCGCGTCGCGGAGGCATTTTTATTTACCGTGGCCGATCTCCCACCCCAACCGCAGCGCTGGCAGAAGCTCCGTTCGGTGCCGCTCGCGCACACCCGCATTTTTGAGGTCACGCGGGAATACTTCCGGCACCCGGACCGGGCGCAGGAGCAGGAATTTTTTGTCGTCAACGCCCCGGATTGGGTGAACGTCATCGCGTTGACCCCGGACCACCGCCTGGTGCTCGTGCGCCAGTTTCGCTACGGCACCAACGATTTTTCGCTCGAGATTCCGGGTGGCATCATCGACGCGGGTGAGGATTGTCTGGCGGCCGCGGTGCGCGAACTGCGGGAGGAAAGCGGCTATGTCGGCGGATCCGCGCGTTTGCTTGGCAGCGTGCGGCCCAACCCGGCGATGCAGAGCAACACCTGCCATTTGGTGCTGGTCGAGAACGCGCGGCCCGAGGCGGAGCTCGAGTGGGACCCGAACGAGGAGTTTGAGATTACGACGCTGCCGGTCGACGAAGTCTATGCGCTGGCCTACGCCGGAGGCATCACCCACGCGCTCGTGCTCGATGCCTTGCTCCTGTTTACTCCGGTGTGGGCGCAGTTGAAGCGGAATGATTGATCCGGGACCGGGCCATCGTTGGGCGTCGGGCTCCCGGCCACAGCGGAAGCGGCGGGCCTGGCTTCGGTTACGCCGGCCCGCGAGCGCGGTTTGACTTTGGTGGGGCCGGGAGTTAACTGCCGCAACCTAATGGCCCACGATTCTCCCGCTTCGATTTTCGCCAATGCACCTGAGGTGCTGGGCCGCGGCTTGGATCCGGTTCTGCCCGCCCCGTTGGAAAAGGAAATTCGGGCGATCTATGGGCGGAGCCCGCTCTACGGCCAGCGATTTCCCCTGCACAACGAGACGCTGCAGTGGTCGTGTTATCGGGATATTCCGGTGCTGACGAAAAAGGAGATTCTCGACCGCGGGCACACCGCTTTTTTTGCGGATTACGCCGAGGTCGAGCGCGGCCTGCAGGAAAAGAAATACGAATACGAGCACACGTCGGGCACGACCAGCGGGCCGATGACCGTGGTCATGGAAGACGGCTGGTGGAATGCCCAGCTCCGGCGCGCCTACCGGGCCCACCCCCAGCTGGCGCAATACGTCGACCGCCCCTACCGCAAGGCCGTCCTCGCGCCGATCGGTTGCTCCAGCAATCTTTGCCCCTACGAGGACCATCCGTTCCCGCACCGTTATTTTGACGGCACGGTCTACCTGAATCTCTCCAGCGACCCGTTTGTTTTCGCCGAGGCCGAGTGGGACCGGATCATCGTTGAGCTTCAAGCGCTCAAGCCCGAGGTGCTGGAAGGCGAGCCCGTCTACCTGGCGCTGTTGGCCCGGGCGGCGCAGCGGCGCCACGTCACGATCCCCAGCCTGCGCACGGTCATTCTCACTTACGGCAAGGCCAGTCGGCAGCACAGCCGGCGGATCGCGGAGGTTTTTCCCGCAGCGCAGGTGGATCTTTATGGATCGACCGAGGCGGGCTACCTGTTCGTGGGGGACGCGTTCCAGGACAATCTGCATGCGATCGACGGCAACGCCTTCATTGAACTCCTGCCGTGGCGGGTGGAATTGCCCGAGGTTTTTCAGATCAACGTGACGACCCGCGACCGCGTAGCGATGCCGTTGCTGCGCTATTTTACGGGCGATATCGTGCGGCGCACGCCGGCGGGCTACCGGATCCTCGGTCGCGAGCGGGATTTATTTTTTAGCCCGGACGGGCGCGTGGTTTCAGCGTTCGAGATCGACGCGGCCCTGCCGGATGATTTTTCCTGCTGGCACTGGAGCTTGATTCAGGTTTCGGAAAACCGCTGGGATTTCCAGTATATCGCCGACGGGATCGCGCCAAAAAACATGGCCGGGAGCATCGCCGCGGCCTTGGGCGACGGGGTCCGGGTGAATCTATTCCGGCGGAAATTCATCCAGCCGGCGTCCAGCGGGAAGTTTTCGTTGCTCAAGCCGCTCGGGCGCTGAAGCGCCCCCGCCGCCCACGGGCCGGCGGGAGGTGCGCCGCGCTGGGGCGGGCGCCAGGTTCGAGCCGGGATTTGGCCCATTTGGCCGGTCCGGTCAGCTGCCGTGCGGGCGAAGGCCTTCGAGAAATATGCCGGGCGCTCTTCTTGGTGGCTGTAGGTTGCCTAATATTGAGGTTGGCTCCCCGGCGATAGATTTACATTGTTTCGGTTCATTGGTTTACCTTTCGTCTCCGAAAGCACCTCCGTCCCGTCCGCCCCCCTCCTTCAAGCTCTCCCGCGATGAACCTCCTCGGCTCGCTCTTCCATTCGTCCATCGGCAAGAAATTGCTGATGGCCTTTACCGGGCTGGTCTTGGTCGGCTTCGTCACCGGACACCTCGTGGGCAATCTGCAGATTTTCTTGCCGCCGCAAAAAATCAACGCTTACGGGCATATGCTCGAATCGTTGGGGGTCATGCTTTGGCTCATTCGCGGTTTTCTTCTGGCCTGTCTGGCCGTCCACATCTGGGTGGCGATCCAACTCACCCTCGAGAACCGGGCCGCCCGGTCCGGGGCCTACGGGATTGATCATGTCAACCGCGCGACTCTCGCCTCCCGGTTGATGGCGCGAACCGGCCTCGTCGTCCTGGTGTTCCTCGTTTACCACCTGCTTGATTTCACCTTCCGCGTGCAGCACCCGGAGTGGGGCGTGCATTCCTTCGCGCTAACGGACGGTACGATGGTGCGGGATCTCCATACGATGATGATCCAAGGATTCAGCCGGACCGGAGTTGCCATTTTTTATGTCCTCGCGGTCGGCCTCCTGAGTTATCATTTGAGCCACGGCCTGGTAAGCATGATGCAGACCTTCGGTTTGAAGAATGAGAAGTGGACGCGCACCTTGGAGCGACTCTCCGTCGGTTATTGCTGGCTCTATTTTCTCGGCAACGCCGCCATCCCGCTCGCCATCCTCGGCGGCCTCGTCAAAGCCCGCGTCTAATTTTTACCCGCCATGGCCAAACTTGACTCCAAGATTCCCTCGGGCCCGCTCGCCGACAAATGGCAGAAGCACAAAGACGAGATCAAACTCGTCAACCCGGCCAACAAGCGCAAATACGAGGTCATCGTCGTCGGCGCCGGCCTCGCCGGTTCCTCGGCTGCCGCCACGCTGGCCGAACTGGGCTACAAGGTGAAGAACTTCGTCTTCCATGACAGCCCCCGTCGCGCCCACTCGATCGCCGCCCAGGGGGGCATCAATGGGGCCAAGAATTACCAGAACGACGGTGATTCCGTGCATCGTCTCTTCTACGACACGCTCAAGGGTGGCGATTACCGCGCCCGCGAAGCCAATGTGCACCGGCTCGCCGAGGTGTCCGTCAACATCATCGACCAGTGTGCGGCGCAGGGCGTGCCCTTTGCCCGCGAGTACGGTGGCCTGCTCGCCAACCGCTCCTTCGGCGGCGCGCAGGTCTCCCGCACCTTTTATGCCCGCGGCCAGACCGGCCAGCAGTTGCTGCTGGGCGCCTACTCCGCCCTCTCCCGCATGGTCGGGGCCGGTGGGGTCGAACTGCACACCAATTCCGAGATGCTCGACCTGGTCGTCGTGGACGGCCACGCGAAGGGCATCATCGTGCGTGATCTCAACACGGGCGCCATTTCCCGGCATAGCGCCGATGCCGTCATTCTCTGCACCGGTGGCTATGGCAACGTCTTCAATCTCTCCACCTACGCCCGCCAGTCGAACACCACCGCGATCTGGCGCGCCTACAAGCGCGGCGCCTGCCTCGCCAATCCTTGTTACACGCAGATTCACCCGACCTGCATTCCGGTGAGCGGGGATTATCAATCCAAGCTGACGCTGATGTCCGAGTCGCTGCGCAACGACGGCCGGATCTGGGTGCCGAAGAAAAAAGAGGACGTGAAAAAGGCTCCCGCCTCCATCGCCGAGTCCGACCGCGACTATTATCTCGAACGCATTTATCCGGGCTTCGGCAATCTCTGTCCGCGGGATGTCGCGTCCCGGGCGGCCATGCGGATGTGCGACGAAGGGCGGGGTGTCGGCGAGACCGGCCTGGGGGTTTACCTCGATTTTGCCGATGCCATCAAACGCTTGGGCGAGCCCGCGGTGCGGGAGCGTTACGGCAACCTTTTTGACATCTACCACGAGATCACCGCCGAGAGCGCCTACCAGGCGCCGATGCGCATCTTCCCGGCGGTCCACTATACGATGGGCGGTTTGTGGGTGGACTATAACCTGATGTCCAACGTCCCGGGCCTCTTCGTCCTCGGCGAGGCCAATTTTTCCGATCACGGTGCGAACCGCCTCGGCGCGTCGGCGCTCATGCAGGGCTTGGCCGACGGCTATTTTGTTCTGCCGTACACCATCAGCGATTACCTCGCCGGGCAAAAGCCCGGCTCGCGTCCGTCGACCGATCACGCCGCCTTCAAGCAGGCCGAGGAGAATGTCCGCACGATGACCCAGCGGTTTCTCGCCAATAAGGGCAAGGAGCCGGTCAGTCATTTCCATAAACGTCTTGGCAAGATCATGTGGGAGCACTGCGGCATGGCGCGCACGAAGCAGGGCCTCGAGGCCGCGCTCCAGAAGATTCCCGCCCTGCGCGAGGAATTCTGGGCCAACGTCAATATCCCCGGTTCCGGCGATACGCTCAACCAGTCGCTCGAGCAGGCCGGCCGGGTCGCCGACTTCATTGAACTCGGGGAGCTCATGTGCCGCGATGCGCTGACGCGGGAAGAGTCGTGCGGCGGACACTTCCGCGAGGAATACCAGCACCCTGACGGCGAGTGCAAACGCGACGACGAGAAGTTTGCGCACGTGGCGGCCTGGGAATTTCAGGGCGAGGGGAAGGCCCCTCTGCGCAACACGGAACCGCTCAATTACGAGTTTACCAAAATGAGCGTGCGGTCCTACAAATAAGCCCCGAGGAAATCACCATGGTCGCTGAAAAACTTTCCAAGAAACTCTTCGCCGTCACCCTGCGCGTCTGGCGCCAGGCCGGCCCGGACCTGCCGGGCAACTTCGTGGATTACGCGGCCCCGAACGTCAGTCCCGACATGTCGTTCCTGGAGATGCTCGATGTCGTGAATGACGGCTTGACGGTCAAGGGCGAGGAACCGATCGCCTTTGCCCACGACTGTCGCGAGGGGATCTGCGGCACCTGCTCCTGCACGATCAACGGCAAGCCCCACGGTCCCGGCAAGGGCATTGCCACCTGCCAGACGTACATGCGCAGCTTCCAGGAGGGCGACGTCATTGTGGTCGAGCCTTTCCGGGCGCGGGCGTTTCCCATTGTTAAGGATCTTGTCACCGACCGGAGTGCCTTCGACCACATCCAGCAAGCGGGCGGCTACATCTCGGTTCGCACGGGTGCGGCGCCCGATGCCAACAGTATTCCGGTGCCGAAAGAAGACGCGGATCTTGCGATGGACGCCGCCACCTGCATCGGTTGCGGGGCTTGTGTGGCGGCGTGCAAAAATGCATCCGCGATGCTTTTTGTGGCCGCGAAGGTTTCGCACCTCGGGCTGATGCCGCAGGGGCAGCCCGAGCGCGATCGACGCGTGCTCGCGATGGTGCAGACGATGGATCAGGCCGGGTTTGGTAATTGCACCAACCAATACGAATGCAGCGCGGTTTGCCCCAAGCTTATCTCACACGACTTTATCGCGCGCATGAATCGCGACTATCTGGCCGCGCTTTTCCGCGCGAAATTCAAGCCCGCCTCCAATGCCACCGCGGGCGGTGGCTGAGGCTGGTTGAGTTTGGACCTTGCGAGGCGCGGCTGCGGCCGCGCCTTTTGCTTTCTTGGCAGGTAGTTGCGCGTCGGTGCAACTTTTCGCACCTAAGCGGTGTTTATAGAACATCAACCAATTCAACTCTATGAAAACCGCTCTTCTCTCCGTTCTCACCGCCACCCTCCTTGGGTTTGCTTCGCAAGCCAGTGGTCGTCCCTTTGACGCCGCCGACTTTACCGCCATCATGTTTGCCACCGGCCTTGTCGCTTGGACCGTCAACCAGTACAGCCGCCCCGTGCGGGCCCTAAATTTGAGCCGGCCCATTCTGTTTCCACTCGGCGCCAGCGTTCATCGCTCGGTCGCCGTGCGGGCCGACCGGCTCGCGGCCTGATATCCAAGCCGAAACACACTTCGGCGGCTCCGGGTTGTCCCCGGTGCCGCCTTTTTATTCCCGGTGGGTCCAATACCCCGGAGCTTGTCGTGGACCGTGAGCCCGTCGAACGGCTCCGGCTTGGTGGGA
>CAZAOI010000177.1:0-7010 GCA_964486705.1 uncultured Oleiharenicola sp.
CGGCGACAGGCGTCGGTAGGGACCCCAACGCCCACCGAATTGCATGGATCCGGCCCCAGGGCAAATTTCGGGGGGCCTTATTCTCGCATTATTAATAGCTCAGATTACCAGTCTTGCGGCTCGAGGGTAATTCTGACCAGTTGATTTCGTTTTCATGACCATGGCCACGTTTATTTCACCGCGGGGCGCAGCCTTTTTCCGGGCGCCCTCCTGGCTGAAAATTTCTGTGCTGGGCTGCCTGGGTTATGTGGCCTGCTTGCTCGCCGGGTTCCAAGCGCGCGGCAGCGGCCGCAACGAACAGCTGTTCAGTACCGCGCTTTTTTGCGTGCTGTATTTTTTTGCGGCTGGCGCCATGGGGCGCGCGGCGCGGCGACGGGAACTCCCGCCCCCCGTCCGGTCTTGCCTGCGATTTATCACGGCCGCGCTGGTGCTGAATGGACTGGGCGCCACCTATCTTTTTCTCGAGCGCTACCTGAATCCCATTTCCGCCCAGGCTGTTTTTAGCGTGGCTGACGGATTTTTCCTTTCGCTCTACCCGGTGTTACTGCTGGGACTGGCGCGCCTGCCGGCGGGCGAACTGCCTGGGGCCCGGTGGGGACGGATCTTGGTCGACGCGGCGGTCTTTGTGGTCGGGGTGGGCGTGCCACTCTGGCTGTTCGCCTTGCAACCGCAATTGCGACTGACCACTGGCGTCGAAGCTCTGCTGTTGGTGGTTTGGCCGCTCACCGCGTTTTGCGGCATCTTCGGGGTCAATGCCGCCTTGCTCACGAAGGCCCCGCTGCCCTCGCGCGGCGCGCTGTGGCTTTTACTGGGCGGCTGCGGTATTTCGGCCCTGGCCGACCTGGTGTTCAGTTTGGATGCGGCGGTCCGCATCATCACGCGCGGCTCAATTGACTGGGTCAACGTCTTCAATGCGCTGTCCGTCACGCTGTATCTGCTCGCCGCGTGGCGTTTTCAATCGGATCCCGTGCCGACTCGCTTGCGGGCCCAATCGGCCGCCTTTAGTCCGGTGCCGCTGTTTACCATCGTGGTGGTGGCCGCCTGGCTCATGCTTCTCGCCAGCGGGGCTCAGGCCGCGCCGGGGGCGCTCGCGCTCGTGCTGCCGGGCCTCATCCTCTTGTTTGGAGTTTTATTCGTGCGGGAAATACTCGTGATGCGGGACAGCCAACGCTGGATGGCGGCGGAAGCCCAACGGGAAAGTCAGGCGCGCTTTGAGGCCCTGATCAGGAACTCGTCCGATGTGATCATGATCGTGGACCCGACGCGGCGCATTCGTTTCGCCAGTCCCGCCGCGACGAAACTGCTCGGTCTGACGCCGGAAATGCTGCTCGGTCGCGATTTGCTGGCGCTGGCCCATCCTGATGATGCCGCCCGCGGGGCCCGCTTCCTCGACGAACTTCGCGAAACTCCCGGCGCAACGCGGTTCCTGAACTGGCGCCTGCGCCATCACGAAAAAACCTTCTGCCACCTCGAAACCGCGGGCAGCAATTTGCTGCACGATACGATGATTGAGGGGTTTGTTCTTAATTCGCGCGATGTCACGGAGCGCCTGGCGATCGAAGAACATTTGCATAAAGCCGCGAAAATGGAGGCAATCAGCCGTCTCGCCGGCGGGGTCGCGCACGATTTCAACAATCTCCTGACGGTGGTGCTCGCCAACAGCGAACTCGCCTTGATGGACTTACCGGCGGACCATTCGGTGCGCAAGGACCTCGAGCAGGTCCGGCAGGCCTCTTTTCGCGGCACCGCCCTCACCAGCCGGCTCCTGTCGTTCAGCCGGAGCGAAAGTCTGCAACCGCGCATCATTAATCCGGCGGAGCGCCTGCAGAGCATCATTCCGGTTGTGCAGCGGCTGATCGAACCCCATTTGACGCTGCTCATCAATGTCGAGTCGACAGCCGGACAGGTGAAAGTGAATCCAGATTCCTTCGAGCAGACCCTGCTCCATCTGGCTTCGAATGCGCGCGATGCCTCGCCGGCCGGCGGCACCCTGACTTTTTCCATTCGCCGCGTCACCCTGGCGAAACCGCTGGCGAGCTCCTACCTTGCGGCCCCACCGGGACGCTATGTGGTGATCGAGGCGGCTGATACCGGGACGGGAATGGACGAAGCCACCCGGGCGAAATTATTTGAGCCGTTCTTCACGACCAAGGAGCGCGGACGCGGGACGGGTCTCGGGTTGGCGTCCGTCTACGGCACCGTGAAAACGGCGGGAAGCGGGCTGACGGTTGTCAGCAACCCGGGCCAAGGGACCACAATCGGGATGTGGTTACCAGAGGTTATCCCCGACCCGGCGCCCGCGATGCCGATCCCGACCGGCACGAACGTCGGCGGCTCGGAAACCATCCTCTTGGTCGAAGACGAACCCTTGGTGCGGCAAGCCGCCCATCGCATCCTGCTGGCAAAAGGTTACGACGTCCTGGTGGCGTGCGATGCCGATGACGCCCGGCGCGTGCTCGGTTCCCACGCCGGGCAGGTGCATTTGCTGCTGACCGATGTGATGATGCCCGGGCAAAGCGGTCCGGCTCTGGCCGCCGATTTGGTAAAACTCCGTCCCGGCCTCCGCGTGCTTTATATGTCCGGGTACACCGGCAATGAACTTGGCGCGCACGGTTTGGTTCACTCCGACGTCCGACTGTTGGTCAAACCGTTCACCGTTGACGAACTCACCGCGCGTTTGCGGACGATTCTGGCTGGCCCGCCGGGCATGGCCTGAGGTGTAACCATGCAATTATTGAAGCTTACCCGTAGAAGTGACAACTACGGCTCAATGGGTAGGGCGAGTCGTCCCCGACGAGCCGCTCGGCAGCACGGCTCATCCGGAGGATTCGCCCTATCCAAGACTCCGTCACTTCTAGGGGTAAGACTCAATAAACGCACATTCCGCTGACGAACTAGGTAAAGATTCCCGGGGCATTTACGGCAAATACCAAGGTTTTGTGGGAGCGAGCTTGCTCGCGACTCGTGCGCCAAACGTCGCGAGCAAGCTCGCTCCCACATTTTTTGTCCAAGCCGGAGCAAGCTGCTCCGGGGCATTGGACCAAAAGAGAGTGAACTGAAAGGTGGAACCCGGCCTCCGGACGGGTTGGGTCGATGCGCACATAAGAAAACGCGTCCGGAGGCCGCGTTCCACCAAAATCAACTGCATCGATCCGGCTGAGCCGAATAGCTCCATTTCTTTCGGGCGATTGGCCTATCGCCGTCGACTTCTCCCCAAGCCGGGAGCTTGCATTTGGTGGGCGTCGGTTTCCATACCGACGCTTGCCGTTGATGTGCCCGGTTGTTCGCCGCTGCGAACCCGGGACCAGTCGGCCAGCCCCCGCTGCGGCTGGGAAATCGGCGCCCACCAAGTACATGATCCCGTATCAGTAGTCGCGAGTGTGGTCGCGAGCAAGCGTGCGCCCCCCACGGGAAATCGACCACGCTCTCGCAGCGCACAAGCACAGGTCGGTCGTTTGAAGCAAAATCTGCCGGCTAATCTCCGGAAAAAATATTGCTTCCCCCTTGCGTAGTTGTCGGTGCTGGACAGAAATTTGGTCATGACAGGATCGGGACATTCAAGCCGCTTGGGCGCACGACGGACCACGGTCCGCTCGAACGCCGGGTTCAGCCTGATTGAATTGATGGTGGCGACGACGATCCTGAGCATGCTCTTCCTCGTGGGTGTGCCCACCTACCAGCGCCTGCAGCGCAAAGCCAGGACCGCCACCATCGTGAGCGATTTTCGCGTGTTTGCGGCGGCCTTCCAGGCTCACGCCCACGATGCCGGCTCGTGGCCGGTGGAGGCGGTGGCCGGAGTCGTCCCCCCGGGAATGGTCAGCGACGAGTTTAAATCCGAAAATTGGACGCGGCGGACCCCGATGGGCGGTCAATTCGATTGGGAAAACAACCAGTTGCATGTCGGTGTCAGGTACCGCGCCGCGATCGCCATCGTCGGCACCACGGCCGCACCTTTGGTGCTCGATTACGCTCAACTGACCGACGTCGATCGGGCCATCGATGACGGCGACCTCAACACCGGGAATTTCCGGCTCGGTTTTGGCGACTGCGGCCTGTTTGTCATCGAACCCTGATGTCCACCTCTACTTACACGGTTACCTTGCACCACCTCGCGCCTCAGGCGACGGCCGCGGGCCTTGCCTTTACCGACGAAGTTCTGGTGGCGGTCAAGGTGGAGCAGGTGCGCGAGTTGCTTTACGCTCTGAGCGAAGTCGCCGCGGGCCTGACCATTTACGAGCCGGCCGCGCCTGAGATCCGGGTGAAGACCGACCGGGATGTTTTCGTCATTCGCGCCCGGCATCGCCGCCTGTGCTTCGTTGGTTGGGAACAGGTTCTCCGCGGCGAGGTACATTCGGTCGCGTATATCCTTTCCACGATCACCGGCACTGCCGAACCCGTGAAAATCGCGCCCAAGGAGGAGCGAGCACCCGTGGTCGCCAGCCTTCCCGTCAGCTCTAAGCGGACGGAAGTCGACGCGGTCCCGCGCTCGCTAAAAGTCGTGGTGCTGACGGTCTTGATCATCGCCCTGAACGCCACGGCGCTCTGGCTGTTGCTCCGCCCCCCCGCGAATCCCGCCCCCGAGTACGTCCTGCTCCCGACTTTTGAGTCCCAAGCGCTGCTGACCAAAGTCGCCGGCGAATACGAAACGGGCAGCCAAGAAGGCGACCGACGGCTCGTGATCAACTCGGATGGGACGCTGAATCTGGCGAAATTTGGCCGCAATCGGGCCATCACGGATGAAACCACGAGGACCGCACGCGGAGCCATGGCCAATGGCCGGGCGGTCCTGGTTACGAACGATCCTTATATCGTGGCGATCAAGGACGCGGATCACGTGGTCTTGTACGGCAACACGTACCACCGGCACAATCGCTGAGCGGCGCGCAGACGCTGCTGGCCGGGGGGTGGAGCGCACTGACCCAATGCGCTGGTAAAAAAACGCGCCGTCTTCCGCTCAGTTGCGGACGAGCATGAACTGCGCTAGCTTCGCTGCGCGCGGCGGCGACATCTCCGGCACGTCGGGCTAACTTCGCCCGATCGTTCCGCCGGTCACTCGCCCGCGCCCGCTCTTTTCTCCCTCCGCCCTCCCCCGTCATGCCCGTCTTTCTTTCCATCCCGGGAACCCGGATCAACGAAGAAAACATTAACCATCATTTGTGGGACAACAACGGGACGTGGTTTCTGCACTACACGGTTTATCCCACCGCCTTCACCAAGGAACGTGTCCGCCACTCGCTCGGGACGAAGGATCTCGAGCTGGCTCGCAAGCGCCGCGATGTTTTTTTCGCCGATCGCGCCGCGGCCGGCACACTCGGGTCCGTCGCGCCCCGGCGACTGTCCAGCGGAGCACGGCCATGATAAACATTCTGGCCATGATCCTCGCGGGCGGCAAAGGGGAACGACTTCACCCCCTCACCATCCATCAAGCCAAACCCGCGGTCCCGTTTGGTGGCATCTATCGCATCATCGATTTCACCCTGTCCAACTGCGTCAACTCCGGCATCCGGAAAATCGTCGTGCTGCCCCAGTATAAATCACTTTCCCTCGACCGGCACATCCATCAGGCGTGGAATTTTTTCTCCCGCGAGTTGGACGAATATATCATCTCGGTGCCGCCGCAACAGCGCGTCGGGGACAAATGGTACCAGGGCACGGCCGATGCCATCTTCCAGAATATCTACTCGATCGGGCTGGTCGCCCCGGCTCACCTGCTCGTGCTCGCGGGCGACCATATCTACAAGATGAACTATGCGAAGATGCTGCAGTTTCATCAGGCCCACCACGCCGATGCCACGGTCGCCGTCATCGAAATGCCCCGGCAGGGCGCCAGCGCTTTCGGCGTCGTCGAAGTGGGGGCCGGCGAACGGATCGTCGGTTTCGAGGAAAAGCCCCTCGTCCCGAAATCCCTCCCCGGCCAACCGGACACGGCCTGCGTTTCCATGGGCGTCTACCTGTTCAAGACGAAGGCGCTGCTGGAACACCTGAAAAGGGATGCGCTCCAAGACACGTCCCATGACTTCGGCAAGGACATCATCCCGGAGATGATGAAAACTTCCCACGTCTGCGCCTACCGCTTCCATGATGAGAACAATAAGGCGGCGAAATACTGGCGCGATATCGGCACGATTGAAGCCTACTACGCCGCGAACATGGATCTGGTCAGCGTCGATCCGCAGTTGAACCTGTATGACGACGCCTGGCCCATCCGCACCTATCAGGCCCAGAACCCGCCCGCCAAGTTTGTCTTTGCCGAGGAGACAAAGGGAGGCCGGCTCGGCCACGCCCTCGACTCGATCGTCGCGCCCGGCTGTATTCTGAGTGGCGGACGGGTCCAGAACTCCGTCCTTTCACCCAACGTGCGGGTGCACAGCTACAGCGACGTCACGGACTCAATCCTGATGGAGCACGTGAACATCGGGCGCCATTGCCGTATCCGCCGCGCGATCATTGAAAAGGGGGTCAACGTTCCGCCGCACACCGAGATCGGCTATGATCTGGAGGAAGACCAGAAGCACTATCTGGTCACCGCCTCGGGACTGGTGGTCGTGGCCCAAGACATGAAAATTCCGGTCCGGCGTCGGTCCGCTCCGCCCGTCCCCGTCCCGCCGCCGTGAGCACCCGGGAAGAATGCCCGCGTCCGCCCGACCCATGCGCGTTGACGTCAACCCGCTCCACGTCGGACAAGAGGGTCGGCGATTTCCCGGCCGCAGCGCAGGCTGCGCGACTGGCCCCGGGTTCGCAGCCGCGAACAACCGGGCGGGGCCGCTTTTCGCGCCCGCCGCAGGCCCGCGCCGCGTTCGCTCGCTTCCCCCGAGCCGGCAGAGGGACCGGCCGGCCCACCCCGAGACCAAAGCGCGCCCGGCGGCCGCACTCCCCTTCGACCCATAATCGTGGTCCTCTTTCCCAGCTTGCGTTTTCTGTGGCTAACCGGACCGGGCAGGCCTCTACTGCCGCTAGGCACCGCCGTCGGTGGCTCCATCGATCGGCTCGCCGGAAATAATTCAGACCGC
>CAZAOI010000178.1:0-6964 GCA_964486705.1 uncultured Oleiharenicola sp.
GCCAGCCGTGGCCGCCGAATTCGCCGACCACCTTGACGTAGTCGGCGAAACGCGCGTCCGCGATGGGAAACTTGGGGTCGGGATAGTTGTGGGCGTCCGCAATGTGGCCGACCGGCCAGAAATTGCCGCCCGAGGCGATGTTGACGTGGCGCGTGGGATCGTAGGCCACGGCGGCCTGGCCGACCTCCATCGTCCGGTGCTGCCCCCAGCTTTCGTTGAACGGGACCCAGACGACGATCGAGGGAAAATGACGCAGCGTGTCCACCATCTCGCGGTATTCGCGCATCCACTGTTCGTGCTGCTCGTCGGACCAGACCGCGTCCGTGGGATCGGGCGCCATCCTCGTCCATTTCGGTTGAGGGCCGCCGTTCGGCTGATCCTGCCACACCATCAGACCGAGGCGGTCGCAGTGGTAATAGTAGCGGCTCGGTTCCACCTTGACGTGCTTGCGCAGCATATTGAAACCCGCGTCCTTGAGGTAACGAAGATCCCACGCCATGCCCTCGTCGGACGGCGGCGTCAGCAATCCGTCGGGCCACCAGCCCTGATCCAGCGGGCCCCAGTGGAAAATCACCTCGCCGTTCAAGGTAAACCGCAGGTGGCCGTCCGCGTCGCGCGTCGTGCCGACTTCGCGAATGCCGGCGTAGGAAGTCGCCCGGTCGCGCGGTTGACCATCGGCGCCGAGCAGAGTGACCTCGAGGTCGTAAAGGTGGGGATGGGCGGGCGACCACAGGTGGGCGTCGGGGATTTTCAGTTCGATCCGGCCGGTGCCGGTGGCCTGCGCGACCGGGTGACCGAGGAACGTGGCGACGACCCGCAGACTTTCACCGGGGAGCGTGTCGCCGGCGAGCACCGGCTCCACCCCAATCATCGCGGGCTGGAGGCGGGTAGTGACGCGCAGATCCGTGAAATGGCGGGTCGGCACCTCCTCGAGCCACACCGTCTGCCAGAGCCCGGATACCCGGGTATAATAAATCGAACGCGGCTTGAGCTTCTGCTTGCCGCGCAACTGAAATGATCCGGTGTCGTCCGTGGCGTCCGTGATGCGGACCTTCAGGGCGTTGGGGCCCTGTTTGAGTGCGGCAGTGATATCCAAAGTAAACGGCGTGTTGCCGCCCCGATGCGATCCCACCGGCGTCTCGTTCACCCAGACGGCGCACTCATAGTCCGCCGCTTCGAAATGCAGCAGGGTCCGGCGCGCGGGGTTGAGCCCGGTCTCGAAGTCGCGCCGGTACCACAGCACCTCGTCCGGTTCCAGCGGACGTCCAACACCGGAGAGGGCGGACTCAAGGCAAAACGGCACCAGGATTTTTCCCTGGGCGCCAGGCTGCTCGCTGGCGGCCTTGGTGACGGCGTAATCCCAGAGACCATTCAGGTTGCGCCACGAATCGCGCACCAGCTGCGGCCGCGGATATTCGGACCAGGCGCTGGCGGGCGTGACCTTCGCGCCCCATTCGGTGAGCAGGTGGTTGGCCGCCGGCTGCCACTCGGCGTGCGCTGAGGCCAGCAGGAGGGTGGAGCCTAGCAGGAAACCGAGAGGGGAATTGATTTTCATATTGGGGCCGGCGCTCAACCGGAACAGTCAACCAAGGGTGGGTTTCATGGGGTAAAACTATTCAACCATTCAAGTTGGGGCCAGGCCTTCAGCTCACCCGGGACCGACGTGCCCGGGGTGCTGCGACCACGCTCGATCGTCTGGCGCATGAGCCGGCCGAGACGCTGGACGATCACCGGATGCGCGGCCGCGACATTGTCCGTCTCACCCGGGTTGGCCGCGAGATCATAGAGCTGGAAAGGTGGCAGTTGGGAAAGATCGGTCGCTTTGACCGGCAGCCATCGGCTCGGGTTGGCCGTCGGCGAACTCCAGCCCCCGGAGCCGGGCCAGAGGAGGAGTTTCCACCGGCCCTCGCGGATGGAAAAGCGACCTTCGGCGGAATGGTGCACCAGCGAGGTGCGGGACGACTCCGAAGGGGGTGCCCCCCGGAGCTGCGCCAGCATGCTGATGCTATCCTCGGCGGCGTCCGCCGGCACCGGCACGCCCAGGATCTCTGCGCAGGTGGCGAAGAGGTCGACCTGTCCGGTGAGGGCGGGATTTACGGATCCGGCCGCAATCACGCCGGGCCAGCGGGCGATGAACGGCGCATGATGGCCGCCCTCGAAGAGGTCCGACTTGAAGCCGCGGTAGCCTGCGCTCGGATCGTGACCGAGTCCGCGGAGTTGCTCCAAGCCAGCCGGCGGGGCGAAGCCGTTGTCCGAGGTGAAGAGCACCAGCGTGTTGTCCGCGAGCCCGTGCTCCGCCAGTGCTGCCATGATGCGGCCGACATCGGCATCGAGCTGGGTGACAAAGTCGCCGTAAAGCGTCGTGCCGGAGCGACCGGCGAATTCGCGGGTCGGCACGATGGGCGTGTGGGGTGAGGCCAGGGCAAGATAGACAAAGAATGGTCGAGCATCCGGTGCGACGGCACGTTCGGCGATCCAGGCGATCGTCCTGTCCACCAGGCGCGGCTGTACTTCCTCAAATTTGAAATCAGGGCTGATGACTCCCGCCCGCCAGAGCCGGGGCACGGGGCTGTCCTCGATTGTTTGGGTCGGCAGAGTCGCGGCCCGGTCGTTCTCGAGCCAAACGTAGGGCGGCATGTCGAGCGAGGCGCTGATGCCATAGAAACGGTCAAAGCCATGGGCCAGCGGGCCGCCGCCGAAGGGCTGCGCAAAATCCACGTCCTCCGGTTTCGGACCGGTGCGCACCCAATCAAGGCCAAGGTGCCATTTGCCGAACATCGCCGTCGTGTACCCCTGCTGACGGAGAAACTCCGGCACCGTGAGCCGGGATGATTCGATCAGCGCCGGATCATAGCCATGAAGGACGCCTTCCTTGATCCGACCGCGCCACGAATAGCGGCCGGTGAGCAGGGTGTAGCGACTCGGCGTGCAAACGCCGGAGGCAGAGTGGGCATCCGTAAATCTCATCCCCTCATGCGCGAGCCGGTCGATGTGGGGCGTCGCCCAGATGCTTTGCGGGTTGAAGCACGTGACGTCACCGAGGCCGAGATCATCGGCGAGGATGTAGATAATGTTGGGCGGCGCGGCGCCGTGAGCGCACGTCACGAACATCAGGGCTAGAAACAGGAAGCGGGTCATAGGAGGGGAATGGAGCGGGGTGAACGAGAGGCCGGATGGGGGAAACACGGGCGTCGGCCGCCGCGCCGGGGAACCTGGGGGTTGATGGGGGCAGGCTTTGCTTTGGAATTACCCCTCAGCCTGCGGCCCCTCCGCTCCGGAGTCGCGCGCAGGTTTCTGCAAACGTTACAGCGACTGGCGAAGGCGGTGACGGGGCCACAGATCAAGCCGGGTTTTCGCGCGCTGAGCCTACGGTTTCTTAGGCTCGACGCGCCGCAGGGTCGGGCCGTCGACCCATCTGGCTTGGACCATGACGATGCGGGGGTCGACCGGCAGGCCGCGTTCACCCCGCTGGATCTGGGCGACGAGGTTTTCCGTCGCAACCGAGCCCTGTAATTCCAGGCGCAGATCGAGCCCCGCGCACGGACGCTTGCGCTCAAACCAGTTCAAATTGAAGAACGCCGTGTCCGCCGGGACGCGCACCCCGGCCCGCTCCAGCCAGGCGACCGCGTCATCGACATGCCCAATCACCAGGTCAGGCCGGTATTTCTGATACCAGCGAAGGAAGGGGGCGGCTTCAATTTCCTCGGCGATGAACAGCGGCACTTTGCCGATGGCGGCGGAATGCCGCTGATAGGATGCAAAGGAAGCAGACCACTTGCGGCCGACCCGATCATCCTTGAAGGAACTGATAAAAAAACCGACGCGGCGATAGCCGCGCAACTGGAGTTGGGCCAAGGCGCTGGTGAGCGACAAATGATGATCGACACAGACCGTATGCAACACCGGCTGGTGTCGGCCATAGTCATTTTCGATGGACGAAAAATCGTCCCAGGGGAAATCCGCCAGCAGCTTGGTCGGCTCGGAATAAATGAAGATCACCCCCTGCACGCCGCGGGCGCGCAACATCCGGGCGTAGCCGCCCGACCCCAGCTTGTCGCGGGTCAGGCTGAATTCATAAAGCTGGAAGCCAAGCTCCCGCGCCCGGGCCGTCGCGCCGGCGATGATCTGCCGCTGCGCCGGCAGCAGGCTCGGCTGGTTGGCGGCCGGCACGTGGATGACGGCCAGATTGCCGTAAAAGCGCTGGGTGCGACCGGTGCGCACGTGGGACATGAGTTTTCCCATCAGGTCATTGCGCCGATAGCCGCGCTCGCGGGCCAGCGCCGTGATGCGGTCGCGCGTCGCCGTCCGCACGGCGGGGTGTCCCGCCAAGGCGCGGGAAACGGTGGCGATCGACACGCCGGAAGCTTCGGCGAGCACGCGCAGGGAGAGTTTGGCGGTCATCATTGTAACGCTTGCACAATTCCAAGCCTGACTCAACCAACTTATCCATTAGCTAGAAATTGCCCCAGCGTCGAAGCCCGGCTTCACGCGCCCCCCAGTAATCCAAACCGTGCCTGCTTTTACCATGCGAACAAATCCGTCCTGGCTGCTTCATCCCACCTCCCGTCACGCTGCCTTCGCGGTCGCGTTGCTCCTCGCCACCCTCGGTCTCAACGCCCAAACGGCGGCTCCCGCCCAGTCCGGTTCAGCCGAACCGGCCAAGCCCAAACTGCCGGTCGATGCGGGTGCTCCGTCCGCGAAATCCGGCGAAGTCATCGAGCTTTCCCCCTTCAGTGTCGTCGCCGACACCCGGGGCTACCAGGCCTTCAACACGCTCTCCGGCACGCGCATTAATTCGAAACTCGAGGATCTCGGCGCCTCGATCACGGTCGTGACGAAGCAGCAGATGCTCGACACCGCCGTCCTCGATATCAACGACGTGTTCCGCTACGAGGCCAGCACGGAGGGCACGGCCAACTTCACCACCTTCAACCGCAACCGCTCGGGCGGCATCAACGACCAGGTCGCCTCCAATCCGCAGCAGTCCAACCGCATCCGGGGCGTCAGCAAGTCCGGTCAGACGGCCGGCGGCGCCAACACCGCGTGGGGCAATTTTTCCAGCAACAACAACATCCCATTCGACCTCTACAACGTCGACGCCATCGAGGTGTCCCGCGGGCCGAACTCCAACCTCTTCGGCCTGGGCAACGCGGCGGGCACCGTCAATGTCGTCCCCACGCAGGCCAATCCGGACCGCCGGTCGCTCGGGGTCACCCTGCGCGTGGACAACCGCGGCGGGCATCGCGAGAGCTTCAACTTCAACCAGCCCCTGATCGCCGGCAAGCTCGCCGTGCGCGTCGCCGCGGTCAACGAAAGCAAGGGTTACGAGCGCAAGCCCTCGGGCGAGGACATCCACCGCGAGTTCGCCACGGTGCTGGCCCGGCCGTTTAAGAACACCATGATCCGCGCCTCGTACGAAAGTTACCACAACGAGTACCGCCGGCCGAACTCGATCACCCCGCGTGACACCACCGCGGAGTGGCAGGCGGCCGGGAGCCCCACGTGGAACCCGGTCACCCGCCAGGTGACCCTGGCCAACGGCACGGTGAGCGGCCCCTTCAACAGTGATTCCTCGAATGTGCCCCTCCCCGGCGTCCCGGGAGCCAACGCCCTGACCTGGTCGCTGCCGCTCGGGCTGATCGGCGGTTACAACGGGTTCTATGCGCACCCCGCGGTTTATCTGAACAACGGCGCGATTGATTTCTTCACGGTGATGAAGACCAACAACCCCGTCACCTCCGCCCTCCCCACCGACCCGATGACCGGCGGCAACAGCACGCTGCGCTACCTGACCAGCGGCACCTTCATCATGCGCCAGCGCGATGTGCTCGGCGCCGCCGGCCTGCCCCTTTACATCATTCCCGGCGCGGCGGACAAATCGATCTATGACTACACCTCGGTGAACGCCATCGCCCCGAACTACGGCATCGATGACGCCGACACCTTCTCCGCCGAGATCGAGCAGGTCATCCTGAACACGCCCCAGCACCTCATCGCGGCCCGGGCGGGAATGTTCTCCCAGCGGTTCGACCGCTACTCCAACGGTGCGCTCGATAACCTGGAGACGGTCATCTACATCGACGTGAACGAAAAGATGCTCGACGGCAGCCCGAACCCGAATTTCAAGCGCCCCTTCATCCAGGCGACCTCGCCGAGCATCAACATCAACCCGGATGATACGGACATCGTGTCCGCCGACCTGGCTTACCAATTCACGCCGGCCCGCGAAAGCCTGCCGCGGTGGCTTTCCTGGATCGGCCAGCAGCGCCTGGGGACCCACGCCGAGGTCAACCGGAGGGACGAGTGGGGCTTCACGACGGCCCAGCGCATCACCTCCCCCCATGACTGGATCCCGGTCGCCAACCGCATCACCACCCAGAACATCGGCCAGCGCTACTATGTCGGCGACAGCAGTGGGCTGGGCATGGACTATGCGCCCCCGGCCATCGACAACATCGACGGGACCTATCCGTTCCGCTGGTATAACAACAAGACCGGCCAGTGGACCACCGACACGGTGACCGTCACGCGGGAGCTCAACAGCGGCCAGGGCGCGCGCCGGCGGACGGAGGTTCGCACCCTCAATGCCACCTTGCAGAGTTTCCTGTTCAACGACCGCCTGGTCGCCACGGTGGGCTGGCGGCGGGACCGCCAGCGCGCCCGCACCGGCGCCTCGTCCTATGTCAATCCCACCACGGGGCTCGCCGACCTCTCGAACGTCGGTTTCTTCGGGCCCCTGCTGAACTACAATACCGGCAATCCCGGGTCCCCGCTCATCAGCCTCGGCGATTGGGCGGAACAGGAGGGTGACACCAAGACTTACGGGGCGGTCGTGAAGGCCACGAAATGGCTCAACCTCCACTTCAACAAGTCCGACAGCTTCGCCCCGGAGATCGTGCGCCAGTCGTTGGGCCTGGGCAACGTGGCCAACGACCTTGTTGTACTCCTCAGCAAGCTCGGGGTC
>CAZAOI010000179.1:0-6956 GCA_964486705.1 uncultured Oleiharenicola sp.
TCACCTCGCAGGTGATATCATTCTTATGCCCACAAATCAGGTTTCCTCTCTGCATTTTTCGCGTCCTCCGCGTTTCAATCTAGTTTTTTAGGATTAAGCCGACAGGTAGGGCGCACCGCCGGGTGCGTTGCGGCGGAGCCCTTCGACTGGCTCAGGGCCTTGAGCTTGTCGAAACGGCGGGCCGCTCAACCCTACCTCACGCATCGGACTGTCAGCCTGAGGGGAGATCCTCAATTAACGGCCACGCTTTGGTTGCTCGCTCCAATTATGGGGGCCACCAAGTTCACAGTGATGCTGGTCGCTGGCGGGGATCCGCCTTCTCCGGAGGGCTGAAATGCCCGAATTTTCTCCGCGACGGCGGACGGAGTTTCCTCCACGCTTCCCGTTGAAAATGACTTCCGCCGAGGCCAAGCAACGCATCGCCGCCCTGCGCCAGCAGGTGGGAAAACACGACGAGCTCTATTACCGGCAGGCTCAGCCGGAACTGGCCGACTTCGATTACGACCGGTTGAAGCGCGAGCTGGCGGATCTCGAGACGCAGTTTCCCCTGTATGCGGTGAAGGATTCGCCCACGGCCCGCGTCGGCGACGACCGGCTGGAGGGTTTTGTGACCTACCGGCACCGCCAGCCGATGCAGAGTCTCGACAACACCTACTCCGAGGCGGAGCTCCGCGAATTCCACCAGCGGCTCGTGAAGCTGTTCGACCGCGAGGATCTCGCTTACGTCGTTGAACCCAAGATCGACGGATTGGCCGTCAGCCTGACCTACGAGAAAGGCAAACTCGTCCGCGCCGTCACCCGGGGCAATGGCGAGGAGGGCGACGACGTAACGGCCAACGCCCGGACCATTCGCTCGCTGCCGCTGGAGCTGAAGGCGACAGCCGGGCATCCGGTCCCGGACGTGATCGAGATTCGCGGCGAGATTTTCCTGTCCCTGGCGGAATTCCAGCGGATCAACCAGGAACGGGAGGAGGCGGGAGAGGCCCCGTATGCGAACCCCCGCAATTTGGCCGCGGGGACGATCAAACAACTCGATTCCAAGGAAGTCGCGCAGCGCAAACTGGAGATCGTCCTCTACGGCGTCGGCCTCTGCGAGCCGCCGGTGGCGGAGACACAGAGCCAGTTCCACGAACGGGTGAAGCAGTGGGGTCTGCCGACAGTCGAGCGCATTTGGCCGGCGAAAGGCATGGATGAGGTGTGGGGCGCCGTCCAGGAACTGGACACGCTGCGCCACGCCTTCGCCTACGGCACAGACGGGGCGGTCGCGAAGCTCGATGACTTCCGGCTCCAGCGCGAGGCGGGCAGCACGTCCAAGGCGCCGCGCTGGGCCATCGCCTATAAGTTTGCGGCCGAGCGGGCCGAGACGCGGATCAACGCCATCACCGTCCAGGTCGGTCGCACCGGCGTGCTCACGCCGGTGGCGGAGCTGGAGCCGGTGCTGCTGGCGGGCACGACGGTCGCACGGGCCACGTTGCACAACAAGGACGAGATCGCCCGCAAAGATATCCGCGTCGGCGACACGGTGCTCGTCGAGAAGGCGGGCGAAATCATCCCCGCCGTCATCGAGGTCAACCTCAAGAAACGGCCGCCGCATTGCCACGCCTACGAGTTTCCCGCGCTGTGCCCGGTCTGCGGGACGGCGACGATCCAGCTCGAAGACGAAGTCGCGACCCGCTGTCCGAATGGGAACTGCCCGGCGCAAGTGCGGCGCCGGCTCGGGCATTTCGTGTCCAAGGCCTGTCTCGACATCGATGGCATCGGGAGTGCGTTGATCGAGGCGTTGGTTGAGAAGGGCTGGGTGAAGGAATTGCCGGACCTCTTCAAGCTGCGACGGGAGGACCTGTTGACGCTGGGGAAGAGTGTCGAAAAATCGACAGACAATCTCCTGGCGGCCATCGAAGCCAGCAAGCGCTGCGAGCTGTGGCGGCTGATCCACGGACTGGGAATCCCGCACGTCGGCGTGGCGGCAGCGAAGGATCTGGCGAAAAATTTCCGCGACCTCGAGAAACTGGCGGCGGCGAAAACCGAGGACTTCATCGCCAACAAGGAGAGTATCATTTCCGGCATTGGCGCCACGATGGCGGCGGCGATCACGGGATTTTTCAGCGCCGAGCGCAACCGGGCGCTCGTGCAGGAGTTGCTGGCGATCGGGGTGAAACCGGTGGTCCCAGAGAAAGCCGCAGGCGGCAGCACGGTTTTTGCCGGCAAGACGTTTGTCCTCACGGGCACGCTGCCCGCGATGACCCGCGACGAGGCGGCGGCGAAGATTGAGGCGGCCGGCGGCAAGGTGTCCGGCAGTGTGAGCAAGAAGACCAGCTACGTGCTGGCGGGTGCTGAGGCCGGATCAAAGTTGGACAAGGCCGGGGAACTGGGCGTGCCGGTGATCGATGAGGCGGAGTTTTTGCGGATGCTGAGTGGGAAATAGACGGGCACCGGCATCTTTCACCACGGATTTCAAGGATCGCACGGATAAAGACGTATCAGGTGGACCCATGGGGTTGGGTGGACGTCGGTTTCCATACCGACGACTGTCGCCGATATGCCCTGTAGTTCGCGGCGGCGAAGCCGGGGCCAGTCGCGTAGCCTCCCCTACGGCTGGGAAATCGGCGACCTCTTTTAAACTAAACCGCTTGAGACGGCCAGGCGCTACAGAATGCCGCCCGGGCCCGGTGATTCGGGATCAACGGGGGCCGGCTTCAGTTTGGGCATGCCGTTGTCGACCGACAGCGGTCCGCCGCCGGTGATGGCGAAGATGATCAGCAGGAAAAGCACGAGGGCGGAGAATTCGAGTGACTGGTTGGTGCTCATCAGGCCCTCGCGGCGATGAAAAAGAAACAAGGCGCCGGCGAGAATGGGAATCTGCACCCAAGCGGCGATGCGGGTGAGCAAGCCGGCGGCGAGCATGGCTCCGCCCACAAAGTGCGCCAGTTCGACGTAATGGAGCAGAAAGGCGGTGAGCAGCCAGGACTGGGGATCGCGCGCCAGAACCTCCCGGATGAAGTCGGCTTTTTCATTCGTGATGATGAGGACACCGCGAATGAACAGACCCAGACCGAGAAAGATCCGCACGCAATCGAGCCAGACCTTGGGGTGGGCTTCCGCCCAGCCGATGAATTGACGCAGCCTGTCCATGGGGAAACCTTTGGGTTGGGGGAGGGAGCTCGGCGGGCCCATTGTCCGTCGGAGCGAAAGGAGGTTATCGCCGGCCGACGCCGTTAGTCAAGCGGGCGCATGGCGTTCAGCGGGCCCGAAGCGTTCACCTGAGGTGGAACGCGGCCTCCGGCCGCGTTATCCTCCCGAGCGCAGCGAGCCAACCCGGCCGGAGGTTGGGTGCCACCGTTCAGGGCACGGATTTTTTGGGTGGGATGAGTGTTAAACTGCGCGCGGAGTCGAAGCCAGGATCCCGAAACGGATCCATGCAGTTGAGAAGGTGGGCGGGAGCGTGCTCGCGACCCGCTGTGCCGGGAGTCGCCGAGCAAATTCACGCACCCGGGCGGCGTGGCGACGAGCGGCGGCCCGGTTCAGTAACCTTGCCGTTGGAGCTGCGCCTGCAGCTCGCGCTGGAAGGCCTGCACGTCGGGCGCGCTGGGCTGGTAGCCGGGCTTGCCGGTATCGAGCATCAGGCGGCCGTATTGGTCGAGTGCCCACTTGCCGGCGACACCATCGCTGAAAGTGACATTGCCACTCATCGCCGAACCGGGGCGGACGACTCGATCCAGCTCAACACTGAGACTGCCCGGTCCACCGGGCGTACCGGGTAGATCGCCGGGGGCGGCTCCCGCCAGGGCTTCGTCCGGGAGATAGTCTTCATCGTCGGTTGAGTCGCCACCGGCCGGTGCGGGCAACTCCTCGGGAGCGCCCGGCTTCGTGGGGGCGGGAGCGCCCTTGCTCACATCGGAGGCGTCGGCCTTGGGTGCGGGGTTTTTCAGGTCCAGACCGAGGTCGTCCACGAGGAAGCGGACGTCCATGTAGGTCAGCGAGATTTTGAATTGCTCGACGAGCTTCTTCTGAATGAGCGAGAGATTGTCGCCGGCGGCGACCCAGGCGGCGACGGTCTGTTTTTGTTCGGGCGAGAGAGTCATGGTGGAAAGTCCTAACGGTGAAAGCTAGAGAGTCTAGTGCAGGTTGCAACCGGTCGCTCAGATTTCCCGCCCGAGCGGGCGCGTCAGGCAGGTCGGGCCGCCGCCGCCTGTCTTGGCAATTTCCTCGCCGGAAAATTCGTGGACCTCGCAGCCGGCGGCCACGAGCCGCTGGCGCGTGAGGGGATTGCCCGCGGCCATCAGACAGACCCGGGGAGCGACCGCGAGGATGTTGCAGCCGAGGGTGTCGATTTCCTCGACGGCCACTTCGACCAAGCCAACGCCCTTGGCGAGGAGCAGCTCGCGGAAGGGGATCGGCATGAGCGGGGAGTGAACCATGGCCAGGTCGGGCGCGAGAGGAGAATAAATCGACATCAGGTGGAAGACATCGCCCGGGCCGCGGTAGTGCGGCAGCGGCACGACCACCACCTCGACTTCCGGGCCGACCAGCGCGCGCAGTTGGCGGATGCCTTCGTCGTTGGTGCGATAGCCGCGCGCGACGGCGAGCGTGCGGTTGTCCACCCAAGCGGCGTCGCCGCCCTCGACCCGTCCGAGGCCCGTGATCTCGCCGGCGACGGGCACGCCCCAGGACTCGGCGGCTTGGCGCAGGGCCGCCGGTTCCGCGCGCCGGGTCTCCTTGCCCATGGAGCAAATGATGAGGCCGCGGTTGCAAACAATGCCGGCGTCCCGCGCATAGATGGAATCGATGCTCTGGGCTTCGTCATGCGGCAGGGACAGAACCTCCGCGCCGAAACGCCGGAGCAGGGCGGCGAAGGCCGCGGATTCCTCTTTCGCCCGCGCGAGGTCGGGACAGCGGGTGAAGTTCAGCGGCTGCCATTCCGCGGCCAATTTCTCCGGGCCGACAAAGGCGGCGAGGGCATCCTTCACGATGACTTGCTTGAGAACTCCGGTGTCGCTTTGCAGGGTCAGACTCATGGCCGCCAGCTTTGCGGCCGGCGCGGGACGGGCAAAACAAAAAGCCCGGCTTGGCGCCGGGCTGGGGGAGAAGGGATGCGCCCGATCCTATTTCGAAAGCTGGGATTTCAGGAAATCCACGCTGCCGCTGACCGAGTCGTCCTGCTCCATCATGTTCTCGACGGTTTTGACGGCATGAATGACGGTGCCGTGGTCGCGACCGCCGAATGCGTCGCCGATTTCCTGCAGGGAGTGGCGGGTGAGCTGGCGACAGAGATACATGGCGATCTGACGGGGAAACGCGATGGCGTTGGGCCGGCGCTTGCTCGTCATGTCGGAATGCCGGATCTGATAATGGTCGGCGACGCGCTTCTGGATGCCCTCGATGTTGAGGCGGTTTTGCGCCTCTTCCATCAGCACGTCCTTCAGCAAATGTTCGGCGATCGCGAGATCGAGCGGCTTGCCGGTCAGGGCGGCATAGCTGGAAATCTTGATCAACGCGCCCTCGAGCCGGCGGATATTCTTTGAAATATGCTGCGCCATGAACTCGATGACCGGCATCGGCAGGTCGATCTTGAGGGTGGCCGCCTTGCTCTTGAGGATGGCGACGCGGGTCTCGAAGTCCGGGGACTGAATGTCAGCGGCCAGGCCCCACTGGAAGCGCGAGACCAACCGGGCCTCAAGGGTGGCGATTTCGGTGACCGGGCGGTCGCTGGAGATGATGATCTGGCGCTGCGACTCGAAGAGGTCGTTAAAGGTGTGGAAGAATTCCTCCTGGATCCGTTCCTTGCCGGCGAGGAACTGGACGTCGTCCACCAGCAGCACGTCCACGCTGCGGTAGCGCTGGCGGAATTTGGTCAGGGCGTTCTCCTGGATCGCGTGGATGTATTCGTTGGTGAATTTTTCCGTGGAAAGATAGGCGATCTTGGCCTCGGGATTGCGTTGGAGGATGCTGTGCCCGATGGCGTGCATCAGGTGGGTCTTGCCGAGACCGGTCGAGCCGTGGAGGAAAAGCGGATTGTAGGCCTGCGCGGGCGCCTGGGCGACGGCGAGCGACGCCGCGTGGGCGAGCTGGTTGTTCGGGCCGACGACAAAATTCTCGAACGTGTTGCGCGGGTTGAGCGAACCGGCCGAGGCGAGGCGTTCGTCGTAGCGGAGCGTGCGCTTGGCGGTGGTGGTCCGGCCTTTCGGCTCGACGATCGTGAGGCGCGGGGCGGTGGCGCTCTGGTCGGACTTCTTCAGCGTGATATTGACCATGCGGCCGGAGGCCAGGCGCAGGCGCTGGGAGATCAGGTCAAGGTAGTTGTCGTGAATCCAGATGGCGGCAAAATCGTTCGGGACGCCCAAGGTCATGGACTCTTCCGACGTTTCCAGGCAGCGCATGGGCTCAAACCACATTTGGAACACGTCGTCAGGGAAGAGGCCCTTGAGGTCGCATTTTACGGTTTCCCAGAGGCTGGTCTGGAGGGGAGATTGGGGCATGGCAGGTCGGAGAAGGGAGGAGGAGTGACGATTTATTCACATCTCCGCAACTGCATTTGCTTCAACGTCCGAACTGCGTCGTGCGCCCTTCGCTCAAGGGGAAATAGGGTGAGGCCGGCACCGGACCGGCAGCTTGGGGCTGAACTGGCGTCGGTGTAAGTGGCCGAGGTGTAACGGAAACCCTTGGGAGGCGAGGCACGAACTGCACTGCGGAGTTGGCAAGGAACAATCGGGAGAGAGAGAACTTAGAATCTACTTTAGGTATAACGTGAATCAAAAAATCTCTTTCAAGCGCAACTTTCCAACAACTTGTTCACACCGGCCAGGGGCATAACTTTTTCGATTTTGTTGTTGCGAAAAATTTCGCGGCCGCGGGCCCCGTTTTTCCCTCGGAAGCTGCGCTCGGGCGCGTTGCCACTTCGATTCAATCCAGGAAACCGGGCGTTTTTTTCACTGCAGGTTCCACGGATTGGCGCGAAT
>CAZAOI010000180.1:0-6858 GCA_964486705.1 uncultured Oleiharenicola sp.
CGGTCATTCCCGCGATGAGCTGAACGGGGTCGCCGACCGGCTGCATGCTGACGGTTACCGGAACATCATGACACTCCGCGGCGATCCGCCCAAGGGGCAGACGGAGTTTGTGCCGGACCGGGACGGCCTGCGCTACGGCAGTGATCTGGTCGCCCTGTTGAAAGCGCGGCATGCGGACTTCTGTCTCGGGGTCGGTGGTTATCCGGAAAAGCATCCGGAGGCGCCCTCGCTCGAGGCCGATCTGGACAACCTGAAACGCAAGGTTGACGCCGGCGCCGCGTTCATCACCACCCAGCTGTTTTTCGACAACGCCGTGTATTATCGCTTCGTGGAGAAATGCCGCGCTCGCGGCATCACCGTGCCGATCGTGCCCGGGATCATGCCGGTGCTCTCGTTGAAGCAAGTCCGGCGCTTCACGGAAATGTGCGGCGCCCAGTTGCCGGCGCAGCTGACCACGCGGCTCGAAGTCGCCGCCGAGAATGCCGATGTGGTTGAGATGATGGGGCTCGACTGGGCGCTCGACCAGATCCGCGGCCTGCTGGCCAACGGCGCCCCCGGCTACCACATTTATATCATGAACCGCGCGAAGAGCGCGTTGGCGCTGGCGGCCGGCTTGGCGGCGTGAGGGGTTTTTGCTGATCCAAACAGCCTCCGAGTTTTGACAGGATTATCGGGATTCCGGGGATTTCCCAATCCAGCAAATCCCGTCAATCCCGTCCAAACTCACCGGCCCGACCACGACGGGAGTACCAAGCCAATCCCATCCTCCTAAACTCCCGCAAACACCGGGCGATAGCCGGCAGCGGTCACGATTTTCGCGATGTCAATTTATATGACGTCAGTCCCTCACTAATATTTTTTCACTTCCAGGCCACGGGCTTGAATCTCAGTGATGCGGGACGGCCCGCCCACCAGGCATCAAATTTGCAGTGGGCCGAGTCATACGATCGCAGAATATCACAATGAAAAGCTGAACCCGGCGAAAGGAACCCGGAACGTTGCGCGGGTTTTTGCGCGAAGGCCCCTGCGGGAATTTCGCGGGTTGCAGCGCGCCCCGGACGCAGAAAGGGTAACGGCGAATCGTTCCGCCCCGTTTTCATCGATCAGCTCAGCTCTGCCCCCCACCCACCATGTTTCCAATCATCCGGCTATCCCGACTCGCTCTGCTCTCCGTCGGCCTCGGGCTGGCTTCGGCTGTTTTCGCGCAGGACACCGCGGCGCCGAAACCCGCGACCCCCGCTGCAGTCGCGCCCGCCGCGGCGGCGGCGCAGCCAGCGGTCGAGCCACCGCTTGCGTGGCACGATGTGACGGCCTGGGGGGTCGAGGGTCGGGCTTGGCCAGAGATGGAACGGAAGCGCTGGTTTGACCGCCTCCCGGCGGTCGCCGACGGGCGGGTCACGCCGGCCGTGTGGGAACTCAGCCGCGACAGCGCGGGCCTGATGGTGCGCTTCAAGACCGATGCGACGGTGCTCTGGGCGGACTCCACGGTGCTCAAGGAAAAGCTCAACGGATCCAACATGACGCCGATTGGCGCGAGCGGACTCGATCTCTACGCGCGCGACGAGAACGGCGTGTGGCGTTGGGTGGGGGTTTCGCGGCCCGACAAGAAGACCACGCGGCAGGAGATCATCGGGGGACTGGCGCCGGGTTTCCGCGAATACGCCGTCTACCTGCCACTCTACAATGGTGTGGAAAAACTTTCGCTCGGCGTCCCGCCCGACGCCAAGTTCGAAGCGCTCGCGCCGCGCACCGACAAGCCGATTGTTTTTTACGGCACCTCGATCACCCAAGGGGCCAGTGCTTCGCGCCCGGGCATGGCGCACCCGGCGATTCTTGGCCGGCGCTTTGATCGCCCGGTCGTGAATCTCGGTTTCTCCGGCAACGGCCGCATGGACGCGGCCGTGGGCGAACTGTTGGTGAAGATCGACGCGGCGGTCTACGTGATCGACTGCCTGCCGAACATGGGACCGGAAGCGGTGCGCGAGAAATGCATTCCGCTGGTAAAACAGCTCCGCGCGGCGCGGCCCGACACGCCCATCGTCTTGGTCGAGGATCGCCGATATACCAATTCGTGGATTCTCCCGAAACGAAACCAATTCCACACCAACAACCACGCGGCGCTGCGCGAGTGCTTCGCAAAACTGCAGGCGGAAGGCATGGAGCGACTGTTCTATGTCCCCGGTGACGACCTGCTCGGCCACGATGCCGAAGGCTCGACGGATGGCTCGCATCCCAACGACCTCGGTTTCGTCCGGCAGGCGGACGTGATGGAGCCCGTGATTCGCGCGGCGCTCAAGGGGCAGTGACGCCAACCCCGCCCCCCAAGAAAACCATGCTCTCCCCAAAAATCCATTTTCCTCTCAGTCGCTCGCTCGCCTCCGCCGCGCGCAAACACTTCGTGCGGCACCTGGCGCCCTTCCACCCCGGCACCTTGGCCCCGACCCGATTGCGCGCGTCCTTTCTCCCGTTGCGCCTGGTCGCGATCGTGGGAGTGCTCGCGACCATCGCGTTGAACGTTGGCGCCCAGACGGCCAGCCCGGCTGCCGGGGTACCCCTCGAGATCGCCGAGCATCGGGCGGCGACGATCTCCGACCTCCGCTACAACCTGGCCCTCCGCGTTCCCCCGGCCCTCGCTGAACCCATCACCGGCACCACGCGAATCACGTTCGACCTGCAGAACAACACCGCTCCGCTCGTGCTCGACTTCGAGACCAGCCCCGACCACGTGAAGGCGGTGAAGGCGAACGACGCCCCGGTCGCGTTCCAGTACGTCAACGGCCATATTGTTCTCCCGGCCACCGCGCTCAAGGTCGGTCGCAATGCCATCGAGATCGACTTCATCGCCGGCAACGATCCGCTCAATCGCCGCGCAGACTTCCTCTACGCCCTGTTCGTGCCGGCCAGGGCGCGGCAGGCGATTCCGGTGTTCGACCAGCCGGACCTGAAGGCCAGGTGGACACTGCAACTGAGCTATCCGGCGCAGTGGCAGGCCGCCAGCAACGGAGCCGAGCTCACGGGTCCCGCCTTGCCCGCCGCGAAGTCCCCCGTGGATCCCGACCCCAAATCTCCCGCGCCCGGGATGACGAGCAGCACGTTTGCGGAGACCGAGCCGCTCTCCACCTACCTCTTCTCCTTCGTCGTCGGCGACTTCAAAGTCGAGACCGCCGTTCGCAACAATCGGACCTTCCGCATGTTCCACCGCGAGACCGACGCCGCCAAGGTGGCGCGCAACAAGGACGCCATCTTCGACCTCCATGCCACTGCGCTCGCCTCCATGGAGAAGTACACGGGCATCCCGTACGCGTTCGGCAAGTTCGACCTTGTGCTCATTCCCGCCTTCCAATTTGGCGGCATGGAGCACGCCGGAAAGATTCTCTACAACGCGTCCGGACTGCTGCTCGACGAGTCGGCCACGCAGAACCAGCTCCTGGACCGCGCCTCGGTGATCGCGCACGAAACCGCGCACATGTGGTTCGGGGACCTGGTCACCATGCGGTGGTTCAACGACGTGTGGATGAAGGAGGTCTTTGCCAACTTCATGGCGGCGAAGATCGTCAACCCGTCGTTCCCCGACGTGAACCATGACCTCCACTTCCTGCTCGCGCACTACCCGGGCGCGTATGCCGTGGATCGCACGCCCGGCGCGAACCCGATCCGGCAGCCGCTCGCCAACTTGAACGAGGCCGGCAGCCTCTACGGCGCAATCATCTACCAGAAGGCGCCGGTGATCATGCGGCACCTCGAGGCTGTGCTCGGCGAGGAGTCGTTCCGCGATGGCCTGCGCGAGTATCTCGAGGCGCACAAGTTCGGCAACGCGACGTGGAGCGATCTGATCACCGTGCTCGACGCACGCACGCCGGCGGACCTGAAAGCCTGGAGCCGGGTGTGGGTGGAGCAACCCGGCCGGCCAGTGATCACGACCGAGCTCGCGACGGCCGCAGGCAAAATCACCCGCCTCACGTTCACGCAGCGCGATCCGGGGCAGCGCGGGCTCAGCTGGCCGCAGCAGCTCCGCGTCGTGCTCGGCTACGCGGACGGGCCGAAGACCATTCGCGTGGCGCTCGAAGGCGGGCGCACCGACGTGACTGAAGCCGCCGGCCTGCCCGCCCCCCAGTACGTGCTTCCCACCGGTGAGGGCTGGGCCTATGGCGGGTTCGAGCTGGACAAGGCTTCGCTGAATTACCTGTCGGCAGCGCTGCCGGCGATCGCCGATCCGCTGACTCGCGGCAGCGCTTGGGTGACCCTGTGGGACGCGCTCCTCGTTGGGACGTTGCCCGCGGCGACGTTCCTGAACCTGACCGCGACCGCGTTGCCCCAGGAGGCCGATGAGCAATTGACCGCGCGGGTGCTGAGCTACGCGAGCGAGGCCTGGTGGCACTTCGTCCCGGACGCCGAGCGCCTGCGCCGGGCGCCGGCGTTCGAGCAGCTGCTCCGGGAAGGGCTCACGAAAGCCTCGACGCCCAGCCAGAAAGCCGCGTGGTTCGCCACGTTGCACAACGTCGCCCTCACGCCCGACACGGTGGAATGGCTGCGGCAGGTCTGGGCCAAGCAAGCGACCGTGGAAGGGTTGCCGCTGGCCGAGGCGGACTACTCGGCCCTCGCCCTGGAGCTCGCCGTGCGCGAGGTCACCGGCTGGAAGGAGATTCTCGCCGAGCAGCTCGCGCGCATCGAGAACCCGGACCGGAAGGGGCGCTTCGCTTTCGTGATGCCCGCGCTCTCCGCCGACCCCGCCGAACGCGAAGCCTGGTTCAAGTCGCTCGCCGACGTGAAGAACCGCCGCCGGGAGCCGTGGGTGCTCGAGGGTCTGGACTATCTGCACCACCCGCTCCGCGCCCGCGCGTCGACCGGCTACGTCGCCCCAAGCCTCGATCTGCTCTGGGACATCCAGAAAACCGGCGACATCTTCTTCCCTAAGCACTGGCTCGACGCCACACTCGGCGGGCACAACTCCCCGGAAGTTGCGGCCATCGTCCGCCAGTTCCTGGCGGCGCTCCCGCCGAACTACCCCGAGCGGCTGAAGGCAATCACGCTGCAGTCCGCCGACGACTTGTTCCGCGCCGAAGCGATCCTCAAACGCTGAGGGCAGAGCGCGGTTTTGCAGGCCGAAAGGAACGGAAGAACCATGCCCCCGCCCCCAAAGCCGTGCTGCGCGGCAAATCCTGTTTCCTCTTCGTTGCAATGTGGCTCCACTGGGGGCACAACTCGGCCGGCAGCCAGCCTGGCTGCCTGCCGATACCACGCAGATTTACTCAACATTCTCATATGACCCACCCCACCCTCACTCCCCTCGTTTCCACGTTTCAACGCCTGCACCACCTCGGGCATCTGGCCGCCATCGCCGGGTGGGACCAGGCGGCGATGATGCCGACCAAGGGCAATGAAGCCCGGGCCGCGGCCATGGCCGCGTTGCAGGGGCTGATGCACCAAACGCTGACCGATGGGGCACTGCCGGCCCAGTTTACCGCGGCGCAGGATGCCGTCACCACCGACGAAGATCGCGCTTCGTTGCTGGAAATGCGGCGGCAGTGGGAGCTAACCAACCGCCTGCCGCAACGCCTGGTGGAGGCGCAGAGCCTGGCCGGCGCGCGCTGCGAGCATGCCTGGCGCGCCCAACGCAAGGCCAACGACTGGGCGGGCTTCCTGCCCAATCTGCGCGAGGTGGTAAAGCTTGCGCGCGAAGAAGCCAAGCTCCTGGCCGATGCCACCGGCACCAGTCCCTATGAAGCACTGATGGACAAATTTGAGCCCGGCATGCGCGAGCCAGCCGTCGAAAAACTTTTTGGCGAGGTCAAGACGTGGCTGCCCGCGCTGATCGACAAGGTCATGGCCAAGCAGCAATCCGAGACCGTGGTCGCGGCCGCCGGCCCCTTCAAGGTGGCCGCCCAGCGGGCGCTCGGGATGGAGGTGATGGGCTTGTTGGGCTTCGACTTTGACGGTGGTCGGCTCGATATCTCGACCCACCCGTTTTGTGGCGGCGTGCCCGAAGATGTGCGCATCACCACGCGCTATAACGAAGCATCCTTCACACCCAGCCTGATGGGCACCATCCATGAGACCGGCCATGCCCGCTACGAGCAGCGCTTGCCACGGGCCACGGTGCATCTGCCAGTGGGGCGGGCCCGATCCATGGGCATCCACGAGAGCCAGAGCCTTTCATTTGAAATGCAACTGGGGTGCAGCCCGGCCTTCTGCGAGCTGATTGCGCCCCTGGTGCGCAAACACCTTGGGAACCAGGATGCCTTCACCCCGGCCAACTTGGCGCGCATGGCCACGCGGGTTCAGCGCGGCTTCATCCGCGTCGACGCCGACGAACTGACCTACCCGGCGCACGTGATCTTGCGCTTCGAGATCGAGCGCGCGCTGATCTCGGGCCAGATTGAGCCGGACGACATCCCCGCCATGTGGGATGAGAAGATGCGGGACTATCTGGGGGTGGATACACGCGGTAACTTTGCGAACGGTTGCATGCAGGACGTCCATTGGCCCTCCGGCTCGTTTGGCTACTTTCCCTGCTACACTCTCGGCGCGATGTACGCCGCCCAATTTTTTGCCACGCTCCGGCGCCTGCATCCGGACCTGGACACGCGCATTGCCCAGGGTGATCTGACGCCGGTGATGAACTGGCTGGACACCCAGATCTGGAGCCAGGCCAGCCGCTGGAGCACGGACACTCTGGTGACGCAAGCTACCGGCGAACCCCTGAACGCGGTGCATTTCCGCCACCACCTGGAAGCCCGCTACCTCACCCCGTGATCGATGCGTCTGCGCCCTGCAACGCATGGGGAACCCGACGGGCGGCCAAGGGGTCCGTTGGGCCAACGGCCCCTTCCCCCAAGCCAGGCTTTTCTCACAAATCCC
>CAZAOI010000181.1:0-6850 GCA_964486705.1 uncultured Oleiharenicola sp.
ACTCACCTCGCAGGTGATATCATTCTTATGCCCACAAATCAGGTTTCCTCTCTGCATCTTCGCATCCTCGGCGGTTCAATTGAGTTTTCGATTGAGACTCGCACTTCAGGCTGACGGGTAAGCGAGACTTATTGAGTCTCACCCATAAAAGTGACGGAGTCTTGGGTAGGGCGAATTCTCCGGATGAGCCGTGCTGCCGAGCGGCTCGTCGGGGACGACTCGCCCTACCCATTGAGCCGTAGTTGTCACTTCTACGGGTAAGCTTCAATTAGAGGATGAAGGGAACACCGCGCCTTTAAGCGCGGAACGTTCAACGCTCAAGGTCTCGGCCTCCAGAGCTTGCTGCGGGGTTCGGTCATTGGGCTTTAAAAGTTAAGCGTTTAGCGTTGAGCGTGTGCTATGCTCATTTCAATTGGTCGTCGGCCAGTCCCATCTTGTGCAGCAGCGCAACCCAGCGCGGGTCGGCGTCGAGTTTTGCCTGCAACGCTTGGTAGCGAGGCAAGGCACGCAAGGGGTCGAAATAGGGATGCAACCGAAGCGTAGCCGCCGTCAAAAAACCTCTTTTTCTTCACCCCTGCTTTCGAGCAAGGCGATGGCCGCATCCTCTTTACCCATCAGGATCAGGCTCAAGGCATCATCATCAAAATATCCCTTGAAGCCCATGGCATGAGCCAGGCGCAAGCTGGATTCACCCTCCGCTCGGCGGCCCAACGCCAGCAGCAGCCGGCCCTTCCAGTCTAACAGGTGGCCCGAGTCAGGTTGATCACCCAAACGCTGCTCCACGACTTTCAACGCAATCCCCCACTGGAGCCGCGCGACTTCCGTCTGCCCGGTCATTTGCTGCGCCAGCCCGGTCCACCACGCCTTGGGTCCGTCGGCGGCGTTTGATTGCAGCCAGTCCCGCGACACGCTGTTGATCACCCGCAACATGGCCGGTGGATCACGCCGCCATTGATTGACCTGGAGATGCACCGACAGGCCGTAGTTTTCCTGCGAACCGGACACCGGGATCCGGTCTGCCGTCAGCTTGGCCCGATCAAGATCACCCCACCAACAGAGCAACAGATAGGTCTTCAGGTTCAGATTTGCCCAATAAGGATGCAACTTGATGGAGGCATCGATGGCAGCCTCGGCCTCCCGGAAGTTGCCCAGGAAATATTCCGCCCAACCGAGCTCGTTGAAGGCCTGAACCGCGAAGGCAGGTGACCGGGCCATGCGACCGAAGCTGTCACGGAACGCCGCGACCTGACCAAGATTTCGCTGCAATATTCCCAGCGAAAGCAACGCGCGGGGTTCGTCCGGCCTTTCCTGCAACAACGCGCGCAATCCCGCTTCCGCATCAGCCGTATACTGAGTGGCACTCTGGCCACCGCCTTCCCGCAT
The DNA here is from genome assembly GCA_964486705.1 of uncultured Oleiharenicola sp. Taxonomy (GTDB): domain Bacteria; phylum Verrucomicrobiota; class Verrucomicrobiia; order Opitutales; family Opitutaceae; genus Lacunisphaera. The sequence goes on from CAZAOI010000181.1 coordinate 1,384, forward strand.
CAGGTAACATGCCTGGGCGAGACGGGCTTCATAAGATTGCGCGGACAAGCTCAAGGCGAGGGCCGCCTTTTTACGGGCCCCTTCCCGACGGGCCGGCGTGCTTTCCAGCCGATGGTAGACATACCATGAATCCACCTGCGACCAAGCCGCCCACACCTCGGCATCATTCGGATCCAGTTCGGCCGCTCGTTTGCAAAGGTTATCCGCAGCATCCAGTTCGACGCGGGCCATCTCGGGCTTGATCATCTGCTCCCACGCCTTGGCCACGAGCTGGCGGGCCTCGGACGGTGCAGCGGCGGCGAGAGCTGGTTTCACCGTCAAGGGTTCCGTGCGCGACTCCTTCAACACCAGCACCAGCGCCATCATCACGCCGAAGATCGGCAGCACCCACCACCAGCGGCCAAGCCGACGGCTCTCGGTTCTGGCTTTTAGGCTTTGGGTTCTCTGACCGCGATCCGCTCCGATCTCGTGCTCCTTGCTCCCTGCTCCTTGCTTAGGAGCTTCTTCACCCGCGCGCAGAACGCCGGCGGCGTCTCGCCGCCCGGGAGCTTGGTCCACAGAACCGATTTGAATTCCGCCGGCACCTTGGCCTCAGCATCGCGGGTGCCATCGATCACGATGGGAAGCAGGAAGGCTTTTTCGTCCGCCATGTCTTGCGTGCGCGCCGCCGCCTGTTTCCATTCCCGCCGGAAATACCCCTCGAGCCGCGCCTGGGTGTTGGCCGAGATGATCGGGACAAACAGGGCGCACGAGCCGATCTGCCCGCGGATCTTGGCGTCCCACTGGTCCCCGCCCACCAGCTCGCTCTGGTCGCACCACACTTCAATGCCCGACGCGCGCAGAGCCTACGCGATGCGCCGTGCCGCCTCGGCGTCTTGCGAAGCATAGGAAAGAAAAACAGCTTTGCTGAAATCACTCATCGTTTACCTCCGCGTCTTGCTGGCCGCGCCGTAGCCTGGGCGAAGGCGGGCGAGGCCCACGAAAGAAAGACGGCTTGACGAAACCAGACCTGGTGGGATAATCCCACCATGATCCTCACCCTCGACGACAAGCGCCGGCTGTCCGTCCCGGCTTCCCTCGCCCCCACCAAGCCGGGCGACCACTTCCAGGCCGAATTCGACGCCGAGGAGGACACCCTCGTGTTTCGCCGCGTCGCCACCAAGGGCAACTGGCTCGAAGTCCTCAAGGCCTGTCCGGTGGACCTGGTCGATCTCCCGGCCCGCCGCCGTGAACCGCCGAAAGGCCGAAAACTGTGAGCTGGCTGCTTGATGCCGATGTGCTGAGCCAGCCCGCCAAAAAACTGGGCGACGCGCGCGTGATCGCCTGGCTCGGGGACGTGCAGGACGAATGCTACACCAGCTCGGTCGTCATCGCGCAACTCGCCCTCTGGGTCCGGACCAAGGAAGGCCGGCAGCGCACGACTTTGCAGTCGTGGTTGACCCGGCTCACCGACGCCCTGCACGGGCGGGTGCTCGGATTTAATGTGACGGTCGCGCATGTCTGGGCGGAACAGGAGTTCCAGCTGCAAGCGACCGGCCAGCGCATGCCGGTCGAGGACAGCTATATCGCCGCGACCGCCCGCCGCCACAATCTCACCATCGCCACCGGCAATGAGAAGGATTTCCGCCGGCCCGGGCTGAAGGTTTTCAATCCGTTCAAGGAACTCGCATAGCGCAGCTCGTTGCTGCGTGCGGACAGTCGCGTCCCCGCCCACCAGCTCGCTCGGGTCGAACCACACCTCCACGCCGGCCTGCCTTAACGCCTCACATATCCGTTTGGCTGCCTCAGCATTCTGCGAAGCATAACTCAAGAAGACGGCCTTGTGTTCGGCGTTCATCGTTGAGATACCGCGCGCCTTGTCGCGCCGTAGCTTCTGAGCGTAGGTGGAAGGGCGTCGGCGATGCGCTTGGCCGCCTCCGCGTCCTGAGACGCATACGACAGGAATACCGCTTTCGTGGGCTCGCTCACGTTGCCGCCCTCCGACGCACAAGGCGTCCTGCTTGCCGGGCCGTAGCTTCTCTTCGCGCCAAAGCGTAGCGCCGGCGGATAGCGAAGGCCGGCGAGGCGTAGCTCAGAAAGATGGCTTTGTTCACGTCGCTCACTCCGGGCAAATCAACCGGAGTTTGGGGAAATAGGTGCGATAGCGCGCCGGATCGCGCGTCAGCAGCGTATGGCTCTCCACCAGCGCGTGCGCCCCGATGTAGAAATCCGGCAGCGGGGCCGAGCGCACCCCACCCCGGCGCCGGTAGTCCACAAAGGCCCGCCCCGCGAGGTAGCCCGCCGCAAACGGCAGCGCCAGCCGCTCGAACCGCTCCTCCGCCAGCGCCCGATCCACCGCCCCCGCTGAGGCATAGCCCACCGCCACCTCGGCATAGATGATCGGGTTGATGCACAGGGCGGAGCGCTCGACCTCCCGGGCCAGCGCCTGCGCCGACCATTCAAACCAGCGTTCGTCCTCGCTGAGGACATCGATCAGCACATTGCTGTCCACCAGCGTGCTCATGACTCGCCGCGAGTCAGCCGCAGCACCCCGTCCGTCGTGAGCTTGCTGCGCCATTTGCCCCGCAGGCTGGCAATCAACGCGGCCCCGCGCGCCCCGGCCTTGGGCGATTTTTGCAAGCGCACCCCCCCGCGGCCATCGCGCACGAATTCAACTTCCGTGTTGGGCAGCAACCCGAACTCCGCGCGCACATCCTGCGGTATGGTGACCTGGCCCTTCGTCGTGATCTTCATGATTCTTACCTTATTCCAGTTGGGTAATACCTGTCAATCTTCCGCCCTCCGCCGCCCCTTCGGCCGGATTGTCGGACCCGCCGGCCGGTGCCGGTTTCAGCCCTCCCCGCCCACCAGCTCGCTCAGGTCGAACCACACTTCGACGCCGGCGGCGCGCAACGCGTCGCAGATGCGCTTGGCCGCCGCCGCGTCCTGCGACGCGTAGCTGAGGAAGACCGCTTTGGTGAGGTCGCTCATTGTTTCGCCGGAATTGGTGGCAGCGGATGGGCCGCGCGCCATGCCCGGGCCCGTGCGTCGGCCTCGGTCAGACCGAGCGTCGCGAGCACCTGCCTGAATCGCGGGTCTTCGCGGATGGGGTCGAGGTTTGCCTGATAGAAGTTTTGGGGGCCCATCTCGGCGGGATTCATCGCGGCCAGTGCCTCTTCATCGCGGCCAAGTGCCAACAGGCCGACGAATCTCCAGCCCGCAAAATTTTCGTCCAGCTTGGCCAGTATTTCCTCGGCCTCGGACTTCAGCCCCGCCGCGGCGAACACTTCCACGAGATAAACCGATTGTGGGTCGCCGACTGCCTTGACCCGCCGGGCCTGGGACACGGCCTCCTCTTGCCGTCCCAACATTGAGAGGCACCGGGCCCGCCAAATCGCCGCCTGCACGGAGTCCGGCCTGAGCGCCAGTGCGCGCTCGGTCGCGGCCAACCCCTCGGTCGGGCGCCCCATCGCGACCATGGCGATGGCGTAGTTGTCGATGATGCGGTGGGAAAGCGGGTCCAATTCCGCCGCCCGGGCCAGCTCCGCCGCGGCCTCCTCATAGAAGCCCTGCGCCAGGAGCGTACGGCCCAGGAACTGGTGCGCCGTGGCGTAGTTGGGATTGAGCGCCACCGCATGACGCAACGTGCGCGTCGCCTCGGCGAGCCGCCAGGAGTTTACGTAGGCGTTGCCGAGCGAGGCCTGGGCTTCGGCGGAGTTTGGATCGAGCGCGACTGCCCGCTCGGCGGCCGCGAGGACCCGGCGCGTCAGGGGCGATTCGCGCTGACCGAACCGGCCGGTCTCACCCCGCACCAAGCCACGCGTGCCCCAGACATCGCTCAACGCGGCGTGGGCGCGGGCAAAATCCGGTTCGAGTGCCAAGGCCCGGTTCAGCAATTCCTCCGCCTGGTCGAAACCTTCAAACGTGCGCAGATTCCACGCCTGCCGTGCCTCGACATAGAGTTCGAAGGCTTTGGGGTTCACCACGGTCTTGGCGCCGGGCGCACTCGCCCCCATCGTCAGTCGCAGGTTCTGCGCAATCAGCCCGGCGATCTCATCTTGCACCGCGAAGATATCCTTCAGGTCGCGCGTGAAGGTATCGCTCCACACGTGGAAGCCGTCGGCGGCCTTGATCAACTGCGCGGTGATGCGGACCTTGTCGCCCGCCTTGCGCACGCTGCCCTCGACCACGTAGGCCACGCCGAGCTGCTTCGCGATCTCAGGCACCGGCACTTCCTTGCCCTTGAAATAAAACGCCGAGGTCCGTGCCGAGACCTTCAACCCCGGCACCTTGGCCAGCACGTTGAGCAACTCCTCGCTGATGCCGTCGGAGAAATATTCGTTGGCCTTATCGTCGGAGAGGTTGGCGAAAGCCAGCACGGCGACGGATTTCTGGTGGAGCGCGGCAGGCGGCGACGTGACGGAGGTTGCGGCCGGAGGACTCGCATCGCTGGCCCAGGCCTCTTTCAGGAGAACGACGCCTTCGGCGATCATTTTTTGCACCCGCGGGTCCTGGCGAATCGGTTCATAGCACGGGTCAAAGCGGACATCATTAGCCAAGTCAATGGCCCGCGTCTTGGACACCGCGCCGGCGACTTCCGTCCATTCCGCGATCAGTCCGCGGATGGCCTCTTCGGGGCGGCCCAGGGCCAGGTCGAACTCAGGGCGCCCTATACCTGAAACTAAACTGCGACTGCGACCTCCGTTTAGCTCCTCAGCGAGAAGCCAGTTTCTCTCGGCCGACTCCTTTTGTCCGGTGAGCGCCTGCAAGAGTGCCGTCATGCGCACGAGGGCCTCTTGGTTAGGAAGTGCAGTCAAGCGCCGCTCCACCACGTCCAAGGCCGCCTTCCACTTCGCCACTGCGGCGGTCGGACGATGAGCCACCTGCAGGGCCCAGCCCTCCAGAAGGCCTTTCGGCACATACTGAAAGCTGTCTTCGAAAAAATCTCGCGGCACGCGCTGCAACACCGCCAGGGCCTTGTCGCCGTCGCCGAGTTTCATCCACAGCCGGGCGACGTTGCTCGCGATGGCATCTTCCAGCAACAGCCGAACGGGAATCTTCTCCGCGTGAGACCTCGCGGCTGCCAAGTCTTCCCCGTAAGTGAGCAGCTGGTAGAGTTGGAGCCGATAGGCGGCTTCACTCGGCGCCAGGGCCTGCGCGCGATCCAGCACGGTGCTGGCCTCGCGGATGCGGCCTTGTCGCAAGAGCACCAAATTCTCCTCAATGAGTGGACGCGGGTCGTTGGCAAAGAGGGCGCGATGTTGGGCCAGCAGCTTGACTCTCTCCGCGTCGTCCCGTGGCAGGGCGGTGACCAGCGTCCACACGATGCGCTTGTCCCCCGGTGCGCGGAGGAGCAACTCCCGCAGTCGACGCGCCGTCTCTGGCCGATCCCGATTCAAAGCCGCATTGGTCGCCATCGCCAGCCCGGCCTCCACGGACTCAGGCGCGAGGCGGATGGCACGCTCCGCCTGACTGCGGGCGGCGGCCT
>CAZAOI010000182.1:0-6809 GCA_964486705.1 uncultured Oleiharenicola sp.
TGAGGAGCGTCAGGCGCTGCTCAACACCGCCGACTCTCTGCTCCAATCCTACGACGACGAGGAACAGGCCAAGTGAGCCGGGCGCAGCGCGGCGTGGTGTGCCGCTGAGAAGCCGGGTCCGACCCGCTGGATCAAACGGCGATTGCTCGCACGCTGAGCACTTCGTCGTCGCGCAACGCTTCCACTGCGACCTCGGGCACGGCCACCACAGCGAGCGTCTGCCCCTTGGCGCCGAGCACTTCCACTGAATAGCCCGTCGAGCCGTCTGGCGCGAGATGCGTATCGACGAGCCGAACGAGATCGCCCCGGCGTAGCCGGTGCTCGGGCAAATCCCGGCTCAGGGCCACTTCGCTATAGAGTGAGAAAGTCATTGGGTTTGGTCTGGGATGAGGGTTATGAACTTTGTGAGTTTTGACAAGTGCTCTGTCATCCAAATGGTCTGCACTCGCAGCAGGACTCCATTGGGCCCACGCAGTTCACCCCGGACAGGGTGGTAAACGCCGAATTGGTTGGTTTCCATCAACTCGGCGTCGCAGCGGGCAGCCAACCCGAACAAGTCGGTTTGCAAGACCTGCCAATTGTGGGGCAGATAGCCCGCTTGGGCGAGAAACTTGGATTTGTCATTGCGCGGCAGACTGACCAGCAAATAGCGCGTCAGTTTGTCTGGAGCAATAAGCAGATCGGCCGGCAGCTTCATCAAGGTGGGCGGGAAAACCGTAAGCTGCGGTTGACACGGCGATGATTCAAGCCCGGAGCACCGCTTCCACTCCAATCAGAGAACTTCCGATAACGTTTCGCGATGAAGTTATCGTCTTTGGACTGGCCTCGGTTTCGGTCGTGCGGAAACTCGGCGGCGTGACTTCCACCCAACTTGACCAGGCCCGGCGACTGCTTTGCCGGCTGCAGGAGACGATCCGCGACTCGGTGCGTGCGGCGCAGCAACGCGGAGCCAAGCGGATGACGCACGTGGCGGCGGTGACTTCGGCGGACACGATCTACGGCATCGACAAGGTCAGCGAGCATGCGGTGCTGGCGTGGTTTCAGGAAAACTGGCCGAAGCGGTGGCCCGTTGAATTGGTGATGGAAGGCCTAGAGGGGAAGGCGGTGACTTTTCCGCGTGGCACTCCGGTGGCGAAGACACTCTTCAAATGCATCCTCGATCCCATCGACGGCACGCGCGGACTGATGTATGACAAGCGCTCCGCCTGGAGTCTCGCGGCGCTCGCACCACAGCGCGGGGCGAAGACGAATCTGGGCGACATCATCGTCGCAGCGATGACGGAGCTGCCGACGAGCAAGGCCGGCCTGGCGGACCAGCTCAGCGTGGTGCGTGGCGCCAGCGTGCGCGCGGAGCGGATCGACCTGCGCACGAGGCGGCGCGTGAAGTTCAAGCCGCGGCCTTCGCGGGCGACGGACGTGGCGCATGGGTTTGCGTCGTTCGCGAAGTTTTTCCCGCCGGGCAAGGCGTGGCTGGCGGAGCGGGAGGAGAAGCTGTGGCGCACGCTTGGCAACGGCGTGGAAATCTTCGACGACCAATACCTGAGCAGCGGCGGGCAGATCTACGAACTGCTGATGGGGCACGACCGTTTCATCGCCGACCTGCGGCCGCTGGCGTTTGCCGCGCTGGGCGTGCGGACTTCGCTGACGTGCCATCCCTATGACATTTGCACGGCCTTGATCGCGCAGGAACTGGGCTGCGTCATCACCGCCCCGGATGGCACACCGCTGCGCGCCCCGCTCGACACGACCACGCCGGTGGCGTGGGTGGGTTATGCGAATCCCGCACTGGCGAGACGCATCGGCCCCAAGCTGCGGGCGCTGCTAGCGCCGACTTAATTATAGGGCCGCCGTTTTTCGTGAGGTGGGCGCCGGTTTCCATACCGGCGCCTGATCGGAAATACCCGTCGCCGATGTGGAAATCGGCGACCACCGACGTCCACAGTATTATCCTAGAAACCGCAGTTAAAATGCGGAGGTCGCGGAGAACACAGAGGAAAGAACAATCCCATGCGCTCAAGTGCAGACTCACCCACCGGGTGAATGTCTTTCTGTGACCAATCTAATACAACTCTCTGTTTTTGCGCTTTTTGTGGCCAATTCTTCTGCGGAATTTAAGATTATTTAGTCCGCGCTAGACTAGCGGCAGGCCTCGGGGCCTGTCCTCACGACGAAAAACACGCTCAATCCTTCGTCTGCTCAATCACGGCGGCCTTGCCGTCCTTGAACACGATCCGGATCCGCTCCTCTTTCTCGTGGCGGTAGGTGTCGGCGTAAACGGGGCGATAGTACATCCGGTAGGTGCCGAGGTACCGGTCATAATAAACACTGCGGTGATAACCGGCCATGATCGTGCCATCGTAACGATCGTAGTAGGTGTTGTAGATCCAGGCGACGGATTTGCCCACGGCGCTGATCGACTCCCGCTTCTGGTCGGGCGCGCCGAGCGCGAAATAGACCAGGTCCTCGGTATAGCCGAGATCGATGATGCCCTGCTTGATCTTGTCCTGTGTGGCCTTGTCGAGCTGGGCGAAAACTTCCGGCTTTTCCTTGATCCGGGTATCAACGGTCTGACAGCCCGTGATCAAGCCGAGGCTGGCGGCGAGCATGAAAGTGGTGAGGAGGCGGCGGTTCATATGGGTGGTGGGTTGACCCGGAAGCCTACTCCAAGTTCCCAAAAAAGCCAGAGCCGCAAACGCTCCCGCTATAATTTCAGCCGGCGCAGCCGCAGGGCATTCGCCACGACCGTGATCGAACTCAGGCTCATGGCGACGCCGGCGAACATCGGATTGAGCAACCAGCCGGTAAAAGGGTAGAGTGCCCCCGCCGCGAGGGGTAGCCCGGCAACGTTGTAGGCGAAGGCCCAGAAGAGGTTTTGCTTGATGTTGCGCAGTACGGCCCGGCTCAGCTGCACGGCGCGCACCAACGCCTGGAGGTCGCCCTTCACGAGCACGAGGCCGGCGCTGTGCATCGCCACATCGGTGCCGGTGCCCATGGCGATGCCGATGTCGGCGGCGGCCAGGGCGGGAGCGTCGTTGAGGCCGTCGCCGGCGAAGACCACGCGTTCGTGCTTGGCCTGATGCTCGCGGACGAGCGCCTGTTTGCGGGCGGGGTCCACCTCGGCATGAAAGCCATCGAGTCCGAGTTGTTCCGCCATCGCGCGGGCCGTCGCGGTACGATCGCCCGTGACCATGAGGACTTTCAATCCCAGACGCTGCAGGGAGGTAATCGCCGCGGCGGTTCCGGGCTTGAGGGCGTCCGCGAGGGCAATCAGCCCGGCATCGCGGCCGTCAACCGTCACGCTGACGAGCGTGGCGGTGGGATGCCCCGGCATATCGTGGCCGGCCGGGGCGCGGTCGATTTCGACCCTGCGACCCTCCACGCGCCCGCTGACGCCTGCGCCCGGCCGGGCCGTGAAGTCGCTGACCTGCGCCAGCGGCAGTCCGCGCAGCCCCGCGGCGGCGACGATGGCGCGCGCGAGCGGATGCTCGCTGGATGACTCGGCGGCCGCAGCGAAACGGAGCAGTTCATCTGCACTGAATCCGGCGGCGGGCTCCACGGCCACGACTTGCGGCCGACCCTCGGTCAGCGTGCCTGTCTTGTCGATGAGCAGGGTGGTGGCCCCGGCGAGCGACTCGAGTGCGGCCGCGTCCTTGACCAGCACGCCGGCCTGGGCGCCGCGACCGATACCGGTGACAAGCGAAACGGGAGTGGCGAGGCCCAGGGCGCAGGGGCAGGCGATGATCAGTACCGTCACGGCGTTGATGAGGCCGAAAAGCCAGCCGCGCTCGGGCGCGAAGATCGTCCAGGCGAGAAAAGTGGTGGCGGCGATTCCGAGCACGGTCGGCGCAAACCAAGCCGACACGCGGTCGGCCAGGCGCTGGATCGGCGCCTCACTTTCGGTGGCTTGTTCGACTAGCTGGATAATCCGCGCGAGCAAGGTATCGGCGCCAACCCGCTCGGCGCGAAAGACGAAGGAGCCGGTGGTGTTGAGCGTGCCGGCGCTGACCTTGTCGCCCGGTTGTTTGGCGACCGGGAGTGGTTCGCCGGTCAGCATGGATTCATCGATCTCGGTGCGGCCATCCGTCAGCATGCCGTCGACCGGCAGGTTCTCGCCGGGGCGCACGCGCAGCAAGTCGGCCGGCTGGATGGAGCTGACCGGCACGTCCTCTTCCGTGTGGTCGGCCCGGATGCGATGGGCGGTTGCCGGGGCCAGGTGCATGAGCGCGCGGATCGCCAGATCGGTGCGGGCGTGGGCGCGCTGTTCGAGGATCTGGCCGAGCAGCACAATCGTGGTGATGAACGCGGTGGCCTCAAAATAGAGCGGCAGACCGTGCTCGCCGCGGTAGGCGTCCGGAAAGAGCGGGGCAAAAAACACCGTGGTCACGCTGTAGAAATACGCCGCGCCGGTGCCGGTGACGGTGAGCGTGAACATGTTGGCGTCCCGCTCGCGGATGGATTTCGCCCAGCGGTGAATGAACGGAGCTCCGCACCAGAAGAATACGGGAGTGGTTAGCGCCAGCTGCAGCCAGCCGTTCAGTCCGCGCGGCAAGGCGTGGAACGCCTGGGGCCAGAGCATTTCGCCCATCGAGAGCACCAGCACGGGCAAGGTGAGAGCGGTTGCGACGGCGAACTTCGGGCGCAAGTAGCGCTCGTGCGGCAGACCCATGTAGACGGGTTGGCCGGGCGCAGAAAGCTCCGGGCGGGAATGACCGTCGTGGGTCGCGTGGCAGCCGGCCTCGGGTCCGGGAGGGTGAACGAAGGGGGAGGGATCGGGGCTCATGGCCTTGGGTTTTGTTTTCGGCGGCGACGGGTCAATTAATCTTCCCGCGGACGGCCCGCGCTCAAACCTTTGCTTTTGCCGCCTGGCCCTTCCACAGCAACCAGGCCAGGCCCGCGCCCGCGGTGACGTCATAGGTGAGGCAGAATCCCGGCCACCACGCGGGCACGCCCGGGTTGGTGATGAGTCGGGCATGGAAAAAATCAAAGACGCCATGGGCCAACAAAGCCGCGACCACGAGCCAGAGACTGGACCTGAAGCCGAGGGTCGCAGCGAGGATGAACCCGCCCATCATGATCCACTCAAGGGTCAGTTCGCCCGGGTGACCGCCCATGACGGCAAACAGTCCGTAAAGCGCGGCGATGACGATCATCACAGTTGGATAAAAAGCCCGGTCGCGGTCCAGCCCGACCAGGCGGGCGAACAGGAAAATCGCGAGGGCGAGGGCGAGGCCGATCAGGTATTCCATAAATAGTTTGGCGTTGAGGCGGAGTTCAGAGCCAGCGACGCACCTTGGATTTGTAGTCGGCAAACCCGGAACCGAACCTGGCGGCCAACGCCCGTTCTTCCGGGATAATCTGCAGTCTGTTCATCACGGGCACGTAGGCGATGGGAAAGATAAAAGTCAGGCCGTTGGCCAGAAACACCGCCTCGCCCAACAGCATCAACAGCAGGCCGAGATACATCGGGTTGCGGGTCAGTTGATAAATGCCGGAGGCCACCAGCGCGGAAACTGTCTCGGGATGCAACGGATTGACGGTGGTTTTTGCCCGGCGAAAGGAAAGGACGCCCAAGACGGCGATGACCATGCCCGCTGCAGCCAAGCCAGCGGCCACGATCAGCCGGCCGGGAAGCGTGAACCCGAAGTCGGGCCCGATCAGTGTGGTCGCCCACATCAATCCGCCCAGCAGGAGGGTGAGGGCGACGGGCGGGAGTTTCAGTTCAAGCGAGCGCATGGTTGGAAGGCGAGGGTCCAGGGCGAGGGCAAGCAGGGCGTTGTAGTCGTGGCAGCGGCAGCGCGGGCCGCGGCGGCAAAGGCAGTTTTCGCAGCTGCAGGAAATGTCGGCGAAGGGCGGGGGAGCGATGGGTGATTTGGTCATGGGATGAACGGTTTCATCCCCGGAGACGGACGCCGAAAGAAAATCTTACTGCACTGATCGGCTATTCTGAAACAGGGGCGCAATTGCAGTCGAGGCAGGCGCCCTCCGCACAGGCCCCGCAAAAGGCCTCCAGCTTCACGCGCAATTCCTTGCGCGCCCGGTGCAGCGTCACGCTGGCATTGTTGGGCGTCAGCTTCAGCGCCTTGGCGGCGGCCTGCACGGATTCGCCGTCCAGATCGACGCGACGGAGCAAGGCGGCGTGCTGGGGCTTGAGCGTGTCCACCACACTGCCGAGACAGCGGCAAAGCTCGGCGGCCCACGCCGCCGGGGCGTCGGAAACATCTTCTCCGAGCGAGGAAATGATTGCCCCGAGGGCGTCATGTTTCCGCCGGACGGAACTCCGGGCGCGGTAGTGATCGATGACGGAGTTGCGCAGCAGCTGATAAAACCACGCGGTCAATTTGGTGTCATCCTGCAGCTCGCCTGCGCGCTCCAGCGCCTTGAGCAGACCGTTCTGCAGAATGTCCTCTGCCTCGGCCTCGTTGCCGACCCGCGCCGCGAGAAACGCCTTGAAGGCGTTCCGGTGGGCGTTGAGTTCGGTGGCGAGCTGGTCAGGTCGGGAAGCCATGAGCGAAATAGGGTCAAGAAATCCGGTTTGGCAGTGTCACCCGCGCCCCATCCGTTCAGGGTGATGGGCTGGGCGCCAGCGGCGTGGCGGCGGCGGCCTGCTCCCGCGCCAGTCGGCCTTCCCAATACCAGGTAAAGAAGACCGGGACGGAGAAGAGCGACACGATGTCGAAGATCATGCCGCCGATCACGGGCAACACCATCGGTACCATCAGTTCGGAGCCGCGGCCCGTTGACCAGAGGACGGGAATCAGGGAGAGCAGCGCCGTCATGTTGGTCATGATGGCCGGGCGGCGGCGGCGCAG
>CAZAOI010000183.1:0-6804 GCA_964486705.1 uncultured Oleiharenicola sp.
TTGCTCAGCGTCGGCGCCTCCCCGGCCGACCCCGCCCTCCCCGCCCCCGAACTCGCCTCGTGGACCATCGTCGCGAGCCAGGTGATGAACCTGGACGAAGCCCTCACCAAATAATTGCCATGACCCCTTTACCCCCCGACTGGCAAAACACCTTTGAGGCCTACAACGCCGCGCTCACCCGCCGACAGTTTTTTCGGCGGGCCGGCACTGGGCTCGGCGTGGCGGCCCTGACCGCGCTGCTCGGCGACCGCGCCTTCGCGGTCGGCCCGACGACGCTGCAGACCGCGATGAACGAGCCGTGGAAAATTGCGCCCAAGGCCAAACGTGCCATCTACATCTCCCTCATCGGAGCCCCGTCGCAGCTCGACCTGTTCGACTACAAGCCCGCCCTCGCCGGGCGCTTCAAGGAGGACCTCAAGGGCTGGCTGGCAGGCCAGGGCGAGCGGCTCACCGGCATGACTTCCGCACAAGCCCAGTTTCCCCTCGCGCCGAGCCTGTTCAAGTTCGCCCAGTACGGCCCGAGCGGCATGTGGATCAGCGAGTTGTTGCCGAACATCGCCAAGATGGCGGGCGACCTGTGCTTCATTCGCTCGATGAAGACCGACGCCATCAACCACGAGCCGGCCAACCAGCTCATCTACACCGGCTCGATGCAGAACGGGAAGGCCTCGATCGGCTCGTGGATGTCGTATGGGCTCGGCTCGCTCAACCAGGACCTGCCGGCTTTCGTGGTGCTGCATGCCAAGCACACGAGCCCGTATTCCAACGTGCAGGCGATCTCCTCTCGCCTTTGGGGCAGCGGCTATCTGCCCGGCAAGCACGCCGGCGTGTCCTTCCGACCGCAGGGCGATCCCGTGCTCTACCTGCACGATGCCCCCGGCATCTCCCGCGAACTCCGCCGCCAGATGCTCGACGGCTTGGGCGAACTGAACCGCCGCAGCTACGAGCAGATCGGCGACCCGGAAATCCAGACGCGCACTCAGCAATACGAGCTGGCGTTCCGCATGCAGACCAGCGTCCCCGAGCTGGCCGACCTCTCCGGCGAATCGCCGGCCATGTATGAGCTCTACGGCGAGGAGGCCCGCGTCCGCGGCTCGTTCGCCAGCTCCGCCCTGATGGCCCGCCGCCTGGTCGAACGGGGCGTGCGGTTCGTGCAAATTTTCCACCGCGGCTGGGACACGCACGGCAACCTGCCGCGCGACCTCGCTTCCCAGTGCAAAGATGTCGACCGGGCCTGCTACGGGCTGGTGCAGGACCTGAAGCAACGCGGCCTGCTCGACGAAACCCTCGTCATCTGGGGCGGCGAGTTTGGCCGCACCGTGTATTGCCAGGGCAAGCTCACCGAAAGCGACTACGGCCGCGACCACCACCCGCGGTGTTTCACGCTCTGGATGGCGGGCGGCGGCGTTAAGGCCGGCCTCGTCCATGGCGAGACCGATGAGATGTCCTACAACATCGTGAAGGATCCGGTCCATGTGCGGGACTTGCACGCCACCATCATGCATCTGATGGGCATCGATCACGAGCGCCTGACCTACAAGTTCCAGGGCCTCGATCAAAAGCTCACCGGGGTGGTCACGGCCAAGGTCGTGCAGGATGTCCTGGCCTGAGGTATTTCTATGGGGTCGGTATTTCTATGGGGTCAGGCCTTCACTATTATATTTTGCTATTCTTGTACTCAAATTCCCTGCAGTCGAGCGTAGGTCTCCTCTGAGTTGTTATTGGTGAATCAGCGATTGGTTGGTGGAGGATATGACCGTAAAGCTCTAACAATATACATTTTGTGATCACTCCTCAGGGTTGCCGCTTCAAATTCGATCCGTAGTCGGCGTGCCGCCATTCATTCCTACGATCCAAACAAGTGCAGTTAGTCCATAATTCAATTTCTGAAGATCTGACCCCGTATTGATTCCGCTCCGCCTCCATCCGCGTGCGCACGGCCGTCGAGGTGGTCGTCATGGGTCTGCATGTGTTTACCCTCCATCTCCAAGTCGCTCGCCCCGCTCCGGGCGGCGCTGATGGCGACGATCGCCCGCCTCACCCCCGACACCTGGACGGAACGCCCGCGCGTCCGCGCCGCCTTGCGGAATTTCTCGCTGGCCGAATTTATCGAGCCGGCGCCCAGCCCGCTGCTCCGCCCGGACGAAACCTTGCTGGAGGTGACGCGCCGCTTCGCCGAGAGCGATAGCCCGTTCTTCTTTGTTTCGGCGGACGGCGAGCGGCTCGATGGACTCGTCACGCTGACGGACCTGCTCCGCGCTCAAGCGACCGGGGTCAGACCGGAAATCCCCCTCGACGACTTCATGGTGAAGAACCCCGCCATCATCACGATCGCCGACACCTGCCTGGTGGCCGCCGCCGCCTTTCGTGAACACGGCCACAAACAACTGCCCGTCGTGTCCGATGCCGAAACCCGGCTCATCGCCGGGGTCATCCGGGCCCGCAAGCTCATCGCCCGCGTCATGCAAGTGGTAGGCCCGCCCTCGAGCCAGACCATCGGACCGGTCGGACGGGCGAGCTGACTCGTGGTGGTCGCCGATTTCCACATCGGCGCCAGGCGTCGATCGGAACATCGACGCCCACCCCTTGCAGGGCTTCGCTACCCGGCAGGCTATAGGCCGGATGTATCACCATTTTTCAATCTGCCGCATCCGCTTTCCGCGCTCGACGAGCGCGAAAAGGCGACTTCACTCGCGACAGAGTCGGAGTTGGTCGCGATTAACCCCGACCAAGTCGGCCCGACAGGGTGAATCCGTCACACCTCTGGGTCGGATGGATCAGGTTAGGCCCGAAACACTATTTGCCAATCGCCCTGTCCGACGTAGCCTCTGCGTTCCACCTCCCGGCCGATGCAAGACCTCACCGAGCTCTACCAGTCCGTCATCCTCGATCACAACCGCCGACCGCGGAACTACCGGGTGCTGCCCACCGCCAACCGCGTCGGCAGCGGCAACAATCCCATGTGTGGGGACCAGATCACCGTCTACGTGCAGCTCGAAGGCGACCGCATCGCCGACGTGAGTTTCCAAGGCAGCGGCTGCGCCATCTCCAAGGCCAGCGCCTCGCTGATGACCCTCAACCTCAAGGGCAAGACCATCGCCGAGGCGGAGGCCATCTATGCCGACCTGCACAAGATGGTGACCACCGGCAAGGTGGAGGAGGACAACATGTCCGACCTCGCCGCACTCGCCGGCGTTCACCAGTTCCCTGCCCGCATCAAGTGCGCCACGCTCGGCTGGCACGCCGCCCTCAACGCCGCCAAAGGCGACGAAAAGCCCATCACCACCGAAAAGCCATCCGACTAAAATCTCTTTCTTTCTCTTAATCGTAATCCCCCCCTGATTATGAAACGAGAGAACGAGAAAGAGTAAGATCAAGAGAAAGATAATGAACAAAGCCTGGGCCAACCTCCGCGCCGATTTCCCGATCCTTGACCAGCTGGTCAACGGCCATCCGCTCGTCTACCTCGACAACGCCGCCACGTCGCAGAAACCGCAGTGCGTCATCGACGCCCTGGTCCACTATTACCGGCGGGACAACGCCAACGTCCACCGCGGCATTCACACGCTGTCAATGCGCGCGACGTTTGCCTACGAGGCGGCCCGCGAGCGGAGCGCGAAATTTCTCCACGCCGCCGAGCCCGGGGAGATCGTCTTCACCGCCGGCACGACCGACAGCATCAACCTCGTCGCCAACGCCTGGGGCGACGAAAACCTCAAGGCCGGCGACGTCATCTTGCTCACCGAGATGGAGCACCACAGCAATCTGGTGCCATGGCAACTGCTCGCCCGCCGGACCGGCGCCAAACTCCGCTACCTGCCCGTCGTCGCGGGCGACACCGGCCTGCTCGACCTGGCGCTGTTGGACGCCGTGCTTACGCCCGAAGTGAAGATTTTCGCATTCACCCACGTCTCCAATACGCTCGGCGTCATCAATCCCGCAGCCGAACTTTGCACCCGGGCCCGCGCCGTCGGCGCCATTTCCGTCGTAGACGCCGCCCAGAGCGCCGGCCATCTGCCGATCGATGTGCGGGCGATGGGCTGCGACTTTCTCGCCGTCTCCGGCCACAAGATGTGCGGTCCGACCGGCGTCGGCCTGCTCTACGGCCGCAAGGCGCTGCTCGACGCCATGCCGCCCTACCGCGGCGGCGGCAGCATGATCTCCAACGTCGATTTTTTTGAAAGCAAGTGGGCCCCGGCCCCGCAAAAATTCGAGGCCGGCACCCCCAACATCGCCGACGTCGTCGCGCTGGCCCGCGCTATGGACTACCTCGACGATCTCGGCCGCGACGCGATTGCCCGGCACGACGAGCAACTCGCCGCCCTCGCCTATGCGCGGCTGGCCGCCGAGATCCCCGGCATCCGGATGCTTGGGCCGGCGCAACACCGCAGCGGCGTCATCAGCTTCGATCTTCCAGGCGTCCATGCCCACGATGTCGTGACGATGGCCGACCAGGAAGGCGTCGCCCTGCGCGGCGGCCACCACTGCAACCAACCCCTGATGCGGAAGCTCGGGCTCAGCTCCACTTCCCGCGCCAGCTTCTACCTCTACAACACGGAAGCCGAGATCGAGCGCCTCGTGGTCACCTTGCAGAAGATCCAGAAATTTTTCGTGGGGTAAAGACTTCGCACGAACCCTTTTGGGGGCGCGGGGCCCTCACCCCGCAGTACTTCGCTGGTTCAAAAGCACCGGGGCGTAAAGCCCCGCCTCCTGTTTTGATTTTGACCAGCCATCCCATCTCGCCCTGCGCCGCCCCGCAAAAGTCCCAACCGCCGCCCGATCTTGGACAAGATATGCGCAGCCGGCCCCGTCCGGTTCGGCTATCCTGTCGGCCTTATGGTGTCACCACGCAACACCGTCACGGGACCCAACCCTGTCGAACCCGCTCTCGAGCTGGTCCGCAAATACAACATTCCCGGACCGCGCTACACGTCCTATCCGACGGCGCCGCAGTTCTCGGAATCGATCGATCGCGCCGCGCTGCGCGCCGAGATCGCCCTCGACAACCGGGATGCGGCCTCGCCTGCCCTGAGCCCGTCGAACGGGCCGCTGTCCCTCTATTTTCACCTGCCGTTCTGCGAGACGCTGTGCTGGTATTGCGGTTGCACGACCGTCATCACCAAGCGCCTGTCTTCCGCCGGGGAATACGTTGGCTGGCTGGAAAAGGAACTCGCGCTCACCGCGCCCCTCCTTAACTCCGCCCGCCCCGTCACCCAGCTGCATTTCGGCGGGGGGACCCCGACATTCCTGCCGCCGGCGGAAATCGACCGCCTGGCGGCGGCCATCCACCGGCACTTCAAGTTTGCCCCCGACTCGGAGAACTCGGTGGAGATCGATCCGCGCCGCCTGACCAAGGAGCACGTCGAGGCCTTCCGCCGGCTCGGCTGCAACCGCGCCTCGCTCGGCGTGCAGGACACCAACCCGGAGGTTCAGCTGGCCGTCCACCGCTGGCAGCCGCTCGCCCAGACCGCCCAGGCCATCACCTGGCTGCGCGCGGCCGGGTTTCAGTCGGTCAGCGTCGACCTCATCTACGGCCTGCCGCGGCAGACGCCTGAATCGTTTGCCAAGACCATTGATGAAATCATCGCCCTCAATCCCGACCGGCTGGCCGTCTTCAGTTACGCCCATGTGCCGTGGATCAAGCCGGCGCAGAAAATTTTCGACGACCGCCAGCAGCTGCCGGCCACCGAGGCCAAGCTTGCGATGCTGATGACCGCGGTTTCCAAACTGACCGCCGCGGGCTATGTGCAGATCGGCATGGACCACTTTGCCCGGCCCGACGACGAACTGGCGATCGCCTTCACCGACGGGACGCTGCACCGCAATTTCCAGGGCTACACCACCCGCGCCGGCGCCTCGCTCTATGGCTTCGGTATGTCCTCGATTTCGGAAACCGACCGGGCCTTCCGCCAAAATTACAAGGAACTGCCCGACTACATCGCCGCCCTCGAGGCCGGCCGGTTGCCGATCGAACGCGGCTATCTGCTGAGCGATGACGACCGGCACCGCCGCACCATCATCTCCGCTATCATGTGCGGCAAGAGTCTGGATTTTGCCCGGCTCTCCCAACGGCTGGGTCACGACTTCGCGACCACCTACGCGACCGAGCTGGCCTCGCTGGCCGACCTGGAAGCCGACGGTTTGCTGGTGCGCTCGGCCCACCGCCTGGCGGTGACCGAACTCGGCCGGCTTTTCCTCCGCATCATTGCGATGCGCTTCGACGCCCACCTCACAAAACGCCCGGGCGGTTTTTCGAAAACGGTGTGATCCTACGAAGCTTGAACCACAATTGAGTCTTACCGATAAAAGCCCCAACCAAGACTAAATAGGTAGGGCGAATCCTCCGGACCATTCTCCCCCATGTCCTATCGCATCGGTAAAATCTTCGAGATCGAGAGCGGTCACCTCCTCTCCAAGCATCCGGGCAAATGCCGCTTTCCCCACGGCCATAGCCGGCGGGTCGAAGTCGTGCTGGCGGCCGACGCGCTCGACGCCAACGACATGGTGTGCGACTTCAAGGCGGTGAAACTGGCCCTCGCGGCCTTTCTCGACACGTGGGACCACGCCCTCAACACCGACGATCCCAATTTCGTCTTCTATCAGGAGAAGCACGGGGCCCGTATTATTCCTTTCGCCCACACCGATCCCACCACGGAAGTCATGGCCCGGACGGTTTGCGATGAACTCAACCGCGCCCTGACCGCGGCCAGCCGTTCGGGCGACTTCGCCATCCCGGCCGGCGTCCGGGTGGAACGCGTGCGGGTCACCGAGACCAGTTCCAGCTGGGCGGAATTTTTACCCTAG
>CAZAOI010000184.1:0-6781 GCA_964486705.1 uncultured Oleiharenicola sp.
GGTTGGTCGGCTCGTCGAGCAGCAGCAGGTCGGGCTGGCTGGCGAGCGCCTGGGCGAGCAGCACGCGGCGCTTCAAGCCGCCGGAAAGGGCGGAAAACTCCGCGTGCGAATCCAGACCGACGTGCCCGAGCAGGTCCTCGAGGCGCACTTCGCGCTCCCAGTCCTCCTCGTGGGCGCTGGCCGAGCGCAGGCCGGAGGAAACGATGTCGTGCACGCTGCCGGTCAGGCCGGCGGGAACCTCCTGCACGAGGCGGGCAAAATGCGCGCCCGGCTGGCGGAAAATCTGGCCGGTGTCGGACTTGATCTCCCCCACGATCAGCTTCATGAGCGTGGACTTGCCCGCGCCGTTGCGGCCGAGCAGGCAGAGCCGTTCACCGGCGTTGACCTGGAAGTTAACGTGGTCGAGCACCGGCGGGCCGCCGAAGGCATGAGAGACATCGAGAAGACTGAGAAGCGCCATGGGAAAGGAAGAACGTAGGAGCCAGCCGGGCTGGTGCAACCCAAAGCTCGGGAAGATTTTTCCCCAGGATTGGACCCGACTTGAATCCCAATGCATGGGTTTTCTCACACGGCGGAGGGGCGCAGACTTGCTGCGCCCAAGGAAGTTAGATGTCAGGCGGGCGCAGCAAGTCTGTGTCCCTGTACATAATCGGGACCCGGGCCTCATTCGTGAACATCCGTGGGCAAAAGAACTCCCGTTGACTCCGCCGCCGGAGTGCTTTCATCCTGCCGCCGTGAGCGACCAAACCCAAACTCCCTTGCAGCAAACCCTCCACTGGCTGACGGCCCACGCCGGCTTCCCGGCGCGACGGCTGCCGGATAAGGCCGAATTGTTGCTGCTGATCGCGACCGCCGCGGCGAATGAGGATCTGGAGGCGCGCAACCCGCAGAACGCAAAAATCCCGTTCAACGCGAACTACAACGCCCAGATCCGCAACTACACCGCCCAACGCCGCCGCGCCCACATCAAGTGCGACAACAGCGCAAAGACTTGACGCGGGATCATGCAGTTAAATGAGGTGGAGCGCGGCCTCGGGACGCGCTTGCCGATCTGGCTTTCATGCCAACCCGTCCGGAGGCCGGGTTCCACCGATCCGCTCCAGGATCGCGTGAGCGAGGTGAGAGTTCGACTCCTAGGTAACAGCTCAAGAATTCGAGCTGTTTAAGCGGTCGGGCGTAGCCACAGGCCTCTGTGCCTGTGGGGTTTGGAACCGATGGCCAAGCCAGACAGGCAGGGACGCCTGTCGCTACGTCCGATCGGCATCGGAGTATGCGGTCAAATCCAGCCCGGTTACTTCCCGTCACGCGCAAAACGCGTTTTGCGACTGAGGCTGCATCGTTCCGGCAAGGAACAGTTTTTCCCTCGCGAGATTGATCGTCCCGCCTCCACCCAACCCTACGCCGCCCGCTCGTGGTGGTGATCGTCCGGCCCAACCGCCACCCTCGCCGACCCGGCGTCCGCGGCGATTTGCGCCAACAGGGTTTCGCGCAATTCCCGGCCGATGCGCAGAACGACTTCGCACACCTTTTCCCGCACGACCGGATCGTCGGACGTGACGTGACAGCCGCGCCGTTCGCCCTCAAACCACGTTTCATCCTGGATGATTTTTCGGACCACGGGGATTTCACGAATCGTGACTGGATCAAGTTGGGACATGGAACAGGAGCGAGGACTCCCTTGATTATCGGCGCGATATGAAGGCAACTAAAGCGGAGGCGATTAATTGTGATTTTTTTACGAGTGCGCATCCTTCAAGGATGTCTCTGAAAAGTTCTCCCATCGCCGCCGGGGTCCGCATCGGCCACGTCCACCTGCGCGTCGCCGACCTGGCCCGCGCCCTCGATTTTTACTGCGGAGTGCTCGGCTTTGAGCTGACGCAACGCTTTGGAGGCGAAGCTGCGTTCATTTCCGCTGGCGGCTATCACCATCACCTTGGTCTGAACACGTGGGAAAGCCTCGGCGGCTCACCGCCCCCGCCGGGCCGTACAGGCCTGTTTCACACGGCCATTCTCTATCCCACCCGGGCCGCGCTGGCCGATGCCCTGCGGCGACTGATCCAGGCAAAGATCCCTCTCGATGGGGCTTCGGACCACGGGGTCAGCGAAGCGCTTTACTTGCGCGATCCCGATCAGAACGGCGTGGAGCTGTATTGGGACCGACCGCAGGAAGAGTGGCCCCGCTCCGCCGACGGCGAGCTCGCGATGGTTACCGCGCGACTGGACCTGGCGGATTTAGCCAAGGCTGGACTGTAGGAACGGGCTGCCCCCGCGAATAATCGGGGCATCGCGCCCCTCCTTCAGGTACTCCGGGCTGGCGCTCGCACTCCCGGCCGGCAAGCTCGCAACCCATGGACCCGACCCCGGCTCGCGAGGCCACGCGCCTCAGCGAAATCTCACCCCAGCAGTGGAAAACCGGCATCGCCTCGTGGCTCGGCTGGCTGTTCGACGGACTGGAGCTGCATCTCTACACCCTTGTCGCCGCGCCACTCGTGGTACACCTGCTCGGCGTGGCCAGCGCCGCCGACCCGGCGGTGAAGGAAAAAAGCGCCTACATTCAGGCGGCCTTTCTCGTCGGCTGGGCGATCGGCGGGGCGTTCTTCGGACGGCTGGGCGACCTGCTCGGCCGCAGCCGCGCTCTCGCCCTGACCGTGCTGACCTACGCAATTTGCACCGGGCTGTGTGCGACCGCGCAGACCTGGTGGCAGTTGATGATTTTTCGCTTCATCGCGGCGCTGGGCATCGGCGGCGAATGGGCCGTCGGCGCCTCGCTGCTGGCCGAGACGTGGCCGCGAGCTTGGCGGCCATGGCTCGCGGCCGTGCTCCAAAGCGGGGTGAATCTGGGAATTCTATTTGCCGCCGCGATCGTGTGGGGGCTGTCGTTCGTGCTGCCGCTCAACGGCGAGCGCTACGTTTTCCTCGTCGGCGTCCTCCCGGCCCTGCTGGTCTTCTGGATCCGGCGGCATGTGCCTGAACCCGAAATCTGGCAAAAGGCGGAAGACCGGGTGCACCATCACAATCCCGGCATCCGCGAACTCTTCCGCGGCGCGCTCGCCCGGACCACGCTGCACACGACCGCGGTCTGCGCACTCAGCTTGTCGGCGTGGTGGCTGTTTGTCTTCTGGCATCCGCAGCATTTGCGCAAATTGCTCGCCGCCACCGGCACCGCGCCGGCCGGGATCACCCAACAAGTGACGGCCGCCTTCTTTGTCATGATCGCAGTCTCGATCGTCGGAAATTATTTTGCCGGCTGGCTGGCCTTTCGACTCGGCAACCGCCGCGCGATCATGGTCATGTTTGCGGCGCTGTTCGCCAGCATGGCCGGCGCCTTCATCGTGCCCCGCGACTTCGGCGAGCTCGCCTGGTTCTGGGTGCCGCTCACCGGATTTTTCTCGGGCGTGTTCGGCCTGTTTACCATGTATCTGCCGCCACTTTTCCCCGTGTTGCTGCGCACCACCGGCGCCGGCTTCTGCTACAATATCGGCCGGCTGGCCGCCGCCGCCGCCTCGGTGATCTTCGGCTGGGCGGCACCGGTCGGCGATTTCCGCTCGGCCCTGTTGGCGTCCAGCCTGCTCGCGCTCGCGGCCACTACTTGGGCCTGGTGGCTGCCCGAGGAAACGCCCGGGGCCTGAACTGGGATCATGCAGTTGGGTGGGCGTCGGTTTCTCAGCCGCAGTGCCGGCTGCGCGACTGGCCCTGGGTTCGCAGCCGCGAACAACCGGGCAAACCGGCGCTCGTCACCGGTGGGGAAATCGGCGACCCCTTTCCGTTCGACCGATTCATGAGAGGAATCGACCTTGGGGTTCTCGCCGCGAACGAGGAGTGTCGTCGTCCAACTGCATGGATCCGCCTATTAAGTCCCGCCGATCAGACTGACGGGGCGCCGGCCGGTGCGCCGGGAACATGATCGCATACTCGCGGCGGAGCGGGCCGCTCCGCCCTACCGCACGCAACGCCAGCGTCAGTCTATTTCGCGAGCCTCAGGAGGTTGAAAGCAGATTGCGGTCAATCCGCTCGCCCGCGAGGCGTCACCCCAACCCGCGATATCCAACCAGCCGTCGAATTTCCTCCCCGCAAGGGTGACTCTACCCAGCCGGTCCATTCCCGGGCTTAACCGCCATGGTTTCGCGCCAGGCGTGAGCCAGCAACTGTTCCACCTCGCTGTCGGTGATCGGCGCGAAGTCCGTGTAGAAGTCCCGAATATTGCTGAAATTCCGCGGCATGGTGAGCGTGACAAACCCAAAGACGACCTCGCGCAATTCGAGATAACTTTCCCGCGACGCCACCGGGGCGGCCACCACAATCGGGCCCGCTCCCGCCGCGCGCAACGCCGCGACCGCCCGGCGCATGGTCGACCCGGTGGCGATGCCATCGTCAATGAGAATAATAAAACGGCCGCGCAGCTCCGGGGCCGGCCGGCCCCGGCGGTAGATCCGCTCCCGGCGATCCTGTTCGTGCAGCTCCCGCGCTGCCGCCCCTGCAATCGCCGCCGGCGTCAGGCCCGTGATCTCGATCCTAGCAGAGTTGAGCCCGCGTCGGCCGCCGGCCGCAGCCGCCCCCACGATGACCCTTGGCTGCGAGGGCGCGCCGAGTGGGCGCACGATCAGCACATCAAGCGGAGCCAGCAACGCCTGCGCGACCTCCACCGCAACTGGGACGCCGCCCCGAGGCAGTGCGAGCACCAGCAACCCCGGACGACCCGAATGGGGAGCGAGTTTTTCAGCCAGCAGCCGGCCCGCGACAGTTCGATTGGGAAATACTTGGTTCATGGCGGCCCGCTCCAGCAGTCGTCGGGCAATATACACCCATCGGAACGAATTTACTAATGGACTTTCAGGGCGCAAGGGGCGGCGACCCACGCTAACACCCCCGCTTCTTAGCCCTATCAAATCTACTCAAAGACCGAACGCGGACGGGCTTTAGATTGCGGTGCTGGGCGACAGTCGTACCGTGACCGCTCCGGGCTCCGCCACCGGTTTCTCCCTTGCCTCACTCTTCCTCCATGTCCCACCCACTCGCCGGCCTGGCTCCTGTCTTCCATGTGCGGGGCCTGACCAAAGTTTACGGCACCGGCACCGCCGAAGTCCGGGCGCTCGCCGGCGTGGATCTCGATCTTCACGCCGGCGAATTTATTGTGCTGCTCGGCCCGTCGGGGAGCGGCAAAACCACCCTGCTCAACCAGCTCGGCGGGCTCGATATTCCGACCGCGGGCGAACTGCGCTACCGCGACATCGACCTCACCCATGCGAACGAGGAGCAGCTCACGAGCTATCGCCGCAACTCCGTGGGGTTCATTTTTCAATTCTACAATCTCATCCCCAGCCTGACCGCGCGCGAAAACGTCGGCCTCATCACCGAGATCGCGAACAACCCGCTGCCCCCGGAGGAAGCGCTCGCCATGGTCGGGCTTACCCCGCGCCTGGACCATTTTCCCGCACAACTTTCCGGCGGCGAACAGCAGCGCGTCGCCATCGCCCGCGCCATCGCCAAACGCCCGGAGGTGCTGCTGTGCGACGAACCCACCGGAGCGCTCGACGTGCGCACGGGCATCGTCGTCCTCGAGGCGATCGAACGCGTCAATCGCGAGCTCGGCACGCTTACCGTCGTGATCACCCACAATGCGGTCATGGCCGACATGGCCGACCGCGTCATTCATTTCTCCGACGGCCGCGTGCTGCAGGAACACCGCAACGCCGTCCGGGCCGCGCCGTCGACCCTGCGGTGGTAAGCCACCCCTCAACGGCACCCCTCTTTCTCATTCTCGTAATCTTTTTCGTTCTCGCCGCGCCAATTTCCCCACGCTCAAACCGAGATTACGATAACGAGTAAGAGAAAGAGAACGATCCCAGACCATGCTCTCCCACCTCGACCGCAAGCTGCTCCGCGACCTCCGCCGCCTGAAGGGCCAGGCCGCCGCGGTGTCGCTCGTGATGGCGTGCGGCCTCGCCATGCTCATCATGGCGCGCAGCCTCATCCACTCCCTTGAGTCGACGCGGGCCGAATATTACCAGACCAACCACTTCGCCGAGGTTTTCGGCTCCCTGAAACGCGCGCCCAATTACCTCGCCGACCGCATCAGCGAAATTCCGGGTGTCGCCACGGTCCAGACGGATCTCTCGGTGCCAGTCACGCTCGATCTGCCGGGAATTGCCGAGCCCGCCAGCGGCCATATGCGCTCGCTGCCGGACTTCGGCGAACCCGAGCTCAACCGCCTCTTCCTCCGCCGCGGCCGTTGGCTCGCGGCCGGATCGCGCGGCGAAATCCTCGTCGGCGAGGCCTTCGCCAAGACCAACGCGCTCAATCCCGGCGACCTCCTGCCCGTCCTCCTCAACGGGCGGCGCCAGACGTTCCGCATCGCCGGCATCGTCCTTTCCCCCGAATATATTTTTGAGTCCCGTCCCGGCGCCGCTCTGCCCGACAGCCGGACCTACGGCATTTTCTGGATGCCGTACAAGGAGGTCGCCACGGCGTGGGATCTGTACGGCGCCTTCAACCACGTCGCACTCACGCTCACCCCCGGCGCCAATGAAAAGCCGGTCATCGCCGCCCTCGACCGCCTGCTCCGGCCCTACGGCGGCTTTGGGGCCTTCGGCCGCAAGGACCATCCGTCGCACATCCGCGTGACCGACGAGATCCGCGTCCTCACCATCCTCGCCGTCGGTTTCCCGACCATTTTCCTCAGCGTCGCCGCCTTCATGACCAACGCCGTGCTCACGCGCCTGCTCTCCTTGCAGCGCGAGCAGATCGCCATCCTCAAGGCCTTCGGTTTCACCAACCGGCAGAT
>CAZAOI010000185.1:0-6779 GCA_964486705.1 uncultured Oleiharenicola sp.
CCCAGCGGCCCTCCAGAAATTCCTGCGTCACCAGCACCGCCGCCGCCACCACCGGTCCGGCGAGGGCCCCGCGCCCGGCCTCGTCCACGCCAATCAGGCTGCCGAAGCCGTAAATCTGCTTCAGGTCGTAGCCGCGGAGTTGGCGACGCTTAGCCATCCTTGGACGGGGTGCGGGCTTTACGCCCGATGTGTCGGGCCACGAGCCCGACCTCTCGCTTGGGGAATCAGCCGCCTCACCGCTTCCACTCCGTTTTCTCCGGCGGTGGCTTCAGGGGCAACTCGTCCAGTTTCCCCGCGGCCGAGACGACTTCATAGCAGGTGCGGAAATGCAGCTTGGCAAAATGCCCGAGCGCCCGCGCCCCGAATTTCTCGATCAAGACGGACGCCTGCGCCTTGGCCTCGGCACCCGCGCCCTTCAGGAGCCGGTCGCCAAACTCCCGCGACAGGTCCCGCATCAACCGAACGAACTCCGCGCGCGCCACGATGGAAGCCGCCGCGACGACCGGATCTTCCTCCGCCTTCGTGCGCATCTGCAGGTTGAAGCGCTCGAGGCCTTTCTTCTTCATTTCGCGCTGCACGAGCGGCTCCTTGGAAAATTGATCGAGCAGGCCGCGCGGCACCCATTTCTTCTGCAACGCGGCCTGCAAGGCATCGGCGTGGTGCGAGGCGAGGAGCCGGTTCAGGCTGGCATACGGGCGAGACATGACCCGGTTGTATTCGGCCATGTCCATCGCCCGCGTCTCCACCACGACGCCGGGGGTGTTGCGGATCAGGTCGTCAAGCTTGAGAATTTGCGGATCGGCAATCGACTTGCTGTCGCGCACGCCGGCCTTTTGCCAGGCCAGCACGGCTTCCTTTTCCGCAATGACCGTGGCGGCCACGACCGGACCAAACAGATCGCCCTTGCCGCTCTCGTCGAGGCCGGCATGCGGCTCGTACCAGTCAGGATGGAGGACTTCATCGTACCCGAGCTTGGGCGCACCGGTGACCTCGGCCTCGATGACATTCTGCACGAAATCCTCGGTCTCCTTGCCGGCGACGACCACCTTGCCGCTCGTGTAGGCGGTCACGTTGACCTTCGGGCCCTTGAAGGCGAATCGCGCGTAGGGCACCTCGGCGGTCTCCCAATGCTTGGCCGCACACGCCGCCTGCAGCTTCTGCATCTGCGCGTCATCGAGTTTGATGGTGTAGGAGGTGATCGCCTTGGGTTTTTCTTCCTCAGCGTCGTTGAACCGTTTGGGCATGGGATGACTAGCCACAAAAAGCACAAAAAGCACAAAAGGAAAATGACGGCTTCCATGCCTACCATTTTGTGCCTTTTGTGCCTTTTGTGGCCAATGCCCAGCTTCTGACTTCCCGACGTCCGGCTTTTCAAGCAGCCCTGCATGCCTGGTATCGCGTCCACCAGCGCCCACTGCCCTGGCGCGAAGCCCCCACGCTCTACAAAACGGTCGTATCTGAATTCATGCTGCAGCAGACGCAGGTGAAGACGGTCCTCCCCTACTTCGCCCGCTGGCTAGGTGAACTGCCCGATTTTGCCACCCTCGCAGCGGCATCCGAGTCCAAGGTCATGAAGCTCTGGGAAGGCCTCGGCTACTATTCCCGGGCCCGCAACCTGCACCGCCTGGCCCAGGCGGTCACAGCCATGTCGCCCTCCCCCCGCACCCCGGCCGAGTGGCGCGAATTGCCCGGCATCGGCCCCTACACCGCCGCCGCGATCACCAGCATCGCGTTTGACGATCCTGCCGCCGTGGTGGACGGCAACGTCGTACGCATTCTGGCCCGCTTGGCCGGCGAAGGCCGGCTGTTTGCGGATGGCACCGCCGCCGTAAAGTTTTTCACCCCGCTGGCCGACGCCTTGATCGTCGGCGCCGACCCCGGCGATCACAATCAGGCGATGATGGAACTCGGCGCGACCGTCTGCTTCCGCCAGAAACCGCTTTGCGCCGTCTGCCCGGTCGCCGAGTTCTGCACCGCCCGGCGCCACGGCGGACCCGAAAAACTTCCCCGGCTGAAACCGAAAGTCACCGAGCCAATGTTCGTCATCCGAACATTCTGCCTTGACCGTGGCCGGCTCCTCCTGCGCCGCGGCCACGCCAAGGCGAAGCGCCTGGCCGGACTCCACGAACTGCCCGAGGCGGCCGACCTCGGGGTGAAACCAGCCGCCAAGAACCTGCTCCTCACCAAGCGCCGTGCGATCACACGCTTCCAGATCACGGAGTCCATCTACGCCACCGAGGCCACGCCCGCCCTCCGGATTCTCATCGGCAAGTCTGCCGCGCTGGAATGGGTGTCGCTGAAGCAGCTGGACCAGGTCACTCTCTCCGGTCCGCACCGGCGCTGGATCGGCGAATTGCTCAAGCCCTGAGCCCTTCCACGACCTGCCTGGGAGCAACCCGCACCGGGCTCAGCAGTCTCCCGTTCTTGCCTTGCCCGACAAATTGAATGACGCACGCTTTGCATGCTACTCCGCCTTGCCATCCGATCTGGGTCCATTGCCCCGATGAACCCTAAATTCCGCAGAAGGAATGGCCACAAAAAGCACAAAAAACGCAAAAACAGAGAGTTGTATCAGATTGATCACAGAAATACATTCACTCGGTGGGTGAGTCTGCACTTGAGCGCATTGGATTCTTCTTTCCTCTGTGTTCTCTGCGACCTCCGCGTTTTAACTGCGGTTTCTAGGATGAATAACCCTCGCGATCCTTTTCAGGTCCCCCGCACAGAAAGCGGCGTCCTAAAGTGCCCGTTCCACGGTGAAACCATTCCGATGATCCTCCGGCACGAGGAGGTGCGCAAGGCGGCCAAGGACTGGAAAACCTTCAGTTCGGACGCACCCTTCCGCGTGCCGATTCCCTCCGAGGAGGGTGTCCGGACCATGCGCCAGCTGCCGATCGAGACCAACCCGCCCGACCACACCGAATACCGCGAGAT
This sequence comes from uncultured Oleiharenicola sp., assembly GCA_964486705.1. Lineage (GTDB taxonomy): Bacteria > Verrucomicrobiota > Verrucomicrobiia > Opitutales > Opitutaceae > Lacunisphaera. Next base: position 2,935 of record CAZAOI010000185.1, read on the forward strand.
CGTCGAACCGTTCTTCAAGCGGGCCAAGGATCCCGCGGTCATCGCACAGGTGGAGGCGTTGATCGATGGTTTGCTGACGGCGGCCATAAACCGCGATTCAATCGAGGTGGTGCGCGAGTTTGCGTTGCCGCTGCAATCCCACGCCCTGACCTATTTGCTCAACGTGCCCGAGACGGAGGCGAAAACCTGGATCAGCTGGGGCACGCATGTTTTCCATGACGGCGGCGACGGCAAGAAGAAGGGCGCGGCTCTCGAGGAGTACCTGCACACGCAACTCGACCGCGCCGCCGCCAAGCCCGGCGAGGATTTTTTCAGCGCCCTCGCCACGGCGAAATTCCGCGGACAGCCCCTCAACCGGGACCAGATGATGGGGTTTGCCAACCTGACTTTTGCCGGCGGACGCGACACCATCATCCACACGGTTTCCTCGGTCCTCGCCCATTTTGCGCAGCATCCCGAGGCGCTGGAGTTTCTCTGCCAGGATCCGGCGCGGATCGTCCACGCCAGCGAGGAATTCTTCCGCGTGGTCACGCCGCTCACCCATATTGGCCGCGTGTGTCCGGTGGAGACCGATGTCCACGGCGTCACCGTCAAGGCCGGGGAGCGCATCTCCCTCAACTGGGCCTCGGCCAATCAGGACGAGACCGTCTTCGAGGCGCCGGGTGAAGTGCGCCTCGACCGCAAACCCAATCCGCATGTCGCCTTTGGCTTCGGCGCCCATGTCTGCCTCGGGGCCCCGCACGCGCGCCTGCTCATTCGCACGCTGCTGGAAAAATGCGTCGAACGCCTCGGTCGGATCACGGTGTTGGCCGCGCAGGCGCACGTCGAAACCGAAACGCTCTACCAGCGCGCGGTCGGTTTCGAATCCCTGACCGTCAAGCTGACCCCGCGCTGAACCGCGCCGCGACCAGTTGCTCTACCCGCTGTTTGGAGGAAAGTACTTCCTCCGGCGTCAACCGCGGGCTGAGCTCGATGACGAGCGCGTGCGCGGGCCGCCAGAATGTGCTGACCATTTCAAAATCAACCCGACCCGAACCGATCGCCTGATGGTCGCGGCCGTCGGCGCTGACATCGTGCAGGTGGAAGCCGATGGCGTTGGGGGCGTTCTTCTCCAGATGCTCGCGGTGACTGAAAAGCCGCAGGTTCTCTTTGATCTGGGCGTGGCCGGTATCGTGCCAATAACCGCAGGCGCCGGGCCGCGCCATGGCCGCAATCAGGGCGGGGTGCTCACTGTCGAGCGGCAACTCCTCCAATCCCTCCCGATTCTCAAAACCCAGCATCACGCCGCGTTGTTCCGCATACGGCAGCAGGTCGAGCAGGCTCGCTTTCGTGTGCTCCCAATAGGGCCAGGCACGTTCTTCCAGCCCCGCCAAGGCCTTGGTCAGTACCTTCCGATAGTCGGCATCGTTCGCCAGGTCGGCGCCGGGATGCGCCTTGATGTAGGCGTCCACTTTGCTGACCGGATCGGACCAGCGAAATTCCACCGAACCGAGATGCAGGACGACTCTCTTCGCGCCGACCTGATGGGCGAAATCAAGGGTGCGCTGGCTTTGCCGCAGCCACTGGACGCGCTCGCGTTTTTCGGTCGACGACGGCAGGTAGAGATTGGGCGCGGCGTGATTCACCCCGGCCGGCAGCGGGCAGAAATTGTGGCAGGACGCGACCTTGACGACACCCTCCTGGACCGCCTGCAGGATACCCGGGGCGAGCGTCACCCGGATCCCGTGGCTCAACTCCACCCATTCGAAGCCGAGAGCCGCCATTTCGCGGAGCATTGCGTAGCCATCTTGGTGGCGGTGCGAACACCAGCAGGTGGAGAGGGCAACAAGCGGCTTCATTCGCTGCGACCACTAGGGCACGGGAGCTCGGATAAATCAAGCCGGTCGGCCGGGGAAAACCGTTAGCGGGCCGGGCCCCCGACATTTAGCCCGGGGTTCCCGCTTCGCGAAACCTGGGCAAAAAAAGAAACCGGCCATGCATCCGAGGACACATGGCCGGCAAAAAAATAAAGTTGCGCGGAGATTACTCGGCGTAACGGCGACGGAGCATGCAGGTAAAGGCCATGACCTTTTCCTTACGGCGGCGACGCTCCGATGGCTTCTCGGCGTAGCGCTTCATGCGGGCGTCTTTAATAATGCATTCGCGTTCAAGCTTCTTCTTCATGCGGCGCAGCGCACGATCGATCGGCTCATTTTTACGCATCTTGATCTCGATAGACATGGGAAATAAACAGGTTGGCGTTGGAGAAAACGAGCAACAAGCCAGCCGTCATCGTCACCGTCAACCCCAATTTTTCGCGACGGTGGCCGGCCAGCCAACCTCCGCGGCCCCATTCGCCTTAAGGCATGGCGGTTAATGGCTTTAGGGCTTAGCCTCGCGGGCCTCTCCCCCGGCGCGGATACGACGGGCGGGCGCCCGTTTCGTGCGGCTTTCAGCTTGCTCGACCCACCGCGCCCGCTTCCCATCACCGACTGTGGGTTCCGTTGACCAGAATTTCGTCCATCTCCATGTCCATAGCGACTACAGCCTGCTCGACGGCGCCTGCCGCATCGACCGGTTGATGGACCGCGCCGCCGAGCTGGGGATGAAGGCCTTGGCCCTCACCGATCACGGCAATCTTTACGGCGCGATCGAGTTCTACAACCAGGCCAAGGCGAAAGGCATCAAGCCGCTCGTCGGGTGCGAACTCTACCTCGCCCCCGGTTCGCGCCTCGAGCGCGCCGGCCGCACCGACGAGGGCAAAAACATCTTCCACCTCGGCCTGCTCGTCCGCGACCTCACCGGTTACCAAAACCTGCTCAAGCTGGTCTCCGATGCCCACCTCAAGGGTTTCTACTACAAACCACGCACGGACCTCGAGACGCTCGCGCGCCACGCCAAGGGCCTCATCGGTTTCACGGGCTGCCTCGCCTCGCTCGTGCCCCAGCATCTGCTCCACGACCGCTACGATGAAGCCCGCGCCGCTTGCGGGCGCTTCGTCGAGATCTTTGGCCGCGAAAACTACTTTGTCGAAATCCAGGACCATGGCATCCCGGAGCAGCGCAAAATCATCCCCGGCCTGCTGAAACTCGGGGAGGAATTCGGCCTGACGGTGATTTGCTCGAACGACGTCCATTACGTCAACCACGCCGACGCCGGCCCGCACGACACCCTGCTCTGCATCCAAACCGGCTCGAAGGTGGCCGAGACGGACCGCATGAAGTTTACGGGAACGGAGTTCTACCTCAAATCGCGCGCCGAGATGGCGCAGATCTTCACCGAAGTTCCCGAGTCGGTCACCAACACCCAACTGGTGGCCGACATGTGCGACCTCACGATTCCCTTCCCCAAGGGCTCCGAGCGCTACCCGAAGTATCCGCTGCCGCCCGAGGTCACGACGGATCGCGGCGGTTACCTCAAGGAACTTTGCCTCCGCGGTCTCCAACACCGCTACGGCGTCGACTACCACGCCCCGACCAAGGCCGCGGACCCCGCCCTCGCCCAAACGCTCGTCGAGCGGGTTGACTACGAACTCTCCGTCATCGGCAAGACGGGGTTCATCGACTATTTTCTCGTCGTCTGGGATTTCATCGACTGGGCCAAACGCCAAGGCATCCCGGTCGGCCCGGGCCGCGGATCCGGCGCCGGTTGCATCGTGGCCTACCTGCTGGGCATCACCAATCTCGACCCGCTCCGCTTCAAGCTGCTCTTCGAGCGCTTCCTCAACCCGGAGCGCGTGTCCCCGCCCGACTTCGATATCGACTTCTGCATGCGCCGCCGCGGGGCGGTCATTGATTACGTCCGGCAGAAGTACGGCAACGACTGCGTCGCCAACATCATCACCTACGGCACCCTCGGCGCGAAGA
>CAZAOI010000186.1:0-3442 GCA_964486705.1 uncultured Oleiharenicola sp.
GGGGTGACGTTCCTCGCGGCCTTTGCCCTCATGGCCGCGGCGCGGACGATGGATCGTCGTTTGGTGCACGGCATCTGCCTCACCCTCGGTGGGATCGGCCTGCTGGCGGTCGGATTCATCCACGGCGAGGAGCAGAAATATCTGCTGCTGGCGGCGCTCGCGCTGGGCGGTGTGGCCTGGGCTTCGATCCTTTCGATGCCGTACGCGATTCTGTCCGGCGCGTTGCCGCGGGATCGGATGGGCGTTTACATGGGCATCTTTAATTTTTTCATCGTGCTGCCGGAAATTCTCGCCGCGCTGTTCTTCGGTGGTCTCGTGAAGAACTATCTGCACGGCAATCTAGTCTGGGCGGTGATGGCGGGCGGCGTGTGCATGTTCATCGCGGCCGCGGCGCTCCTGTTCGTGCCGAAGGAAGGCACCGCCGAGCCGGTGCGCGCCTGACCGGGAACTATCCACGAGAAGTTAACCACGAAAGACACGAATTACACGAAAGAAGGAAGAGAGGTTAGAATTCACGGCTATTGTTTCGTGGTGACCTCTGACTGAATGAGTCCGATACGGGATCATGCAGTTGGTGGGCGTCGGTTTCCATACCGACGCTCGGCGACGATGGGTCCGGTTGTTCGCGGCTGCGAACCCAGGGCCAGTCGCGCAGCCTCCGCGGCGGCTGGGAATTCGGCGACCACCTTTAGTTCGACCTATTCACAAGAGGAATCGACGCGTAACGGCATAAGTCCGGTTAAGGCCCACTAAACTCAACCGCCTCATTCCGGCTTCGGCAATTTTTCGAGCAGCGCGCGGGCTGATTTTTCCGCTTCGACGATTTCTGCGCGCGTCAGTTTTCCTTCGAGGGAACGAAGCACGTCGCGGGAGGCGGCGGAGCCCATCGCACTGGAGGCAAAAAGCCAGGTGTAGGCCTCAGCCCGATCGGTCGCGGTGGCCTGCAATAACGCCGCTCCGAGATCGTGCATCGCGGGAACAAATCCCTGCTCGGCCGCCTGGCGATACCAGCGCAGTCCCTCGGTCGGATCCGGCGGCACGCCGTTGCCGGTCGAATACATCTGCCCCAGCTCGTGGCCCGCCCGCCCCAAGCCCTGGTTGGCTGCTTTCCGATACCATTGCCCGGCTTCAGCCCGATCCAGTGGCACGCCTGCGCCCCGGGCATACAGTGAACCGAGATTGTATTGGGCCTCGGCCAGATCCTGTTCGGCCGCTTGGCGATACCAGCGGGCGGCTTCGGTGGCGTCTGGCGGCACACCGGAGCCGTGTTCATACATTGCGCCGAGATTGGCTTTTGCTTCAGGCAAATCCTGCGCCGCCGCCTGGCGATACCAGGCCCGGGCCGCGGCATAGTCCTGCGCCACCCCCGCGCCATTGGCATACATCACCCCAAGGCTGTATTGGGCGCCGGCATCGCCCTGCCCCGCGGCCTGGCGCCACCATTTTTCGGCTTCCGCGCTGTCCGGCGAAACTCCTTGGCCTTTGGCGTACATTTCTCCGAGGCGTTTCTGGGCGTCCAGGTGACCTTGCTCGGCGGCTTGGCGATACCAGATCGCCGCTTCGGCTCGTTGCTGGGGGACGCCGTAACCGTTATCGTAAATTCGGCCAACTTTATAGCGCGCCACGGCGTGGCCTTGCGCGGCTGCCCGGCGAAACCACTGCAGCGCTTCGCGTTTGTCATGCGCCACGCCAAGTCCGCGGACATACATCTCGCCCAGATTGGCTTGGGCTTCGGCGTCGCCCTGCGCGGCCGCCTGGCGCCACCAGGAGACGGCGGCGGTATTGTCCTGTGGGACGCCCACGCCGCCGGCAAACATCACGCCAAGGTTATACTGGGCCGCGGCGTAACCCTGGTCCGCCGCCCGCCGATACCACTTCGCCGCTTCGGCGAGGTTGATGGGAATGCCGTCGCCGTGCTCATGCATTACGCCGACGTTGTATTGGCCGACGACATTGCCGTGCTCCGCCGCCAGGCGAAACCATTTGAAAGCTTCGCTTTGGCTGGCCACTTCCCCGGAGCCGAGCTGGTAGGCGGATCCCAGTTCGGCCTGGGCGCCGGCGTCGCCGTGTTCAGCCTTCGCGCGGAGTTCCGCGAGCCCCGCCGGGACCGTTGCAGCCGTTGCGGCCGCGAACAGGGCCAGAGGGGCCGCAAACGTCGTGACCGTCAGGAAGATTTTCATAAGGGCGAGCGTTGAGTTTCCAGCCAGCTCTCGTCCTTCCGTGAAAAAACCGGCGGCCCTGCCCTCATGCGTAACACAATCAAGATTTGGCGACAACCGGGCGTTGATCGGCCGGTCCGGATTCCTTCCCGGGGGCGTGGCCATGCGTGAAATCCAGCCGGTCGAAATAGACGGTCTTGGGCTGGGACTCGCGTTGGGTGCGCTGGGCGTCCAGATTCATCCGATATTCCTGCGGCGTCAGATCCTTGTGCTGCTTGAACACGCGGGCGAAATAGGCCGGATCGGCGAAGCCGCTGGCATAGGCAATTTCGGAAACATTGAGCGAGGTGTTTTCCAAGGCGAGGACGGCACCGTCGATCCGGATGCGCTGGATGTAGTGCGTGAGCCGCTCCTTGGTCTCGACGTGAAACAGGTGGGACAGGTAGTCCGGCGAGCAAGCGAGCAGCTCCGCGATGTACTGCACGCGCAGCTTGGGGTTGGCGAACTGCTCGCGCACGAGGCATTTTGCCTGAAAGACCTTGCCGATGTCGCCATTGAGATGGCCGGTGCCGGTTTCGACCAAGTTGCGGCACAGGCCGAGCAGGGCAATCAGCAGGCCCTTCAGCACGGCGGCGCGGGCCGGGCCCTGCATGTTGAAGGTTGAGGCTAGCGTATTGGTCAGGGTTAAAAAAACATCCAAATGAGGCGTGTCGAAGAACTCGATCACCTGGATGTCCGGGCGGTGCGGCCGGGCCTCGTAGGCGAAGTGCAGGCTAAGGGTGTTGTTGTAGAAGCCGGCAACGAGGTTGCGGAACGGCCGGGTTGCTTCGGCGTGAACAAGCTCTCCATGCGGCACGCCGGCGGGGATCACGCAAAGCTCGTCGGGGTTGAGGGCGAAGGATTCCTTGGGAAATTGGAAATCCGTTCGCCCCTGCAATTGGAGAAAAAGCTCCGGCCGGTAGTGGTAATGCATTCCGCGAAGTTTTTGCGCCGGTTTCACTTCGTGCGGCACGCGCAGGTGCAGGCGGTCGTGTTCCGCCAAGGTGATGGCCCGGTCGAGGACCTCCCGCATTTCGGCGCGGTTGTGGTCGCTCATTTGCTTGGCGGCAAAGAGCGCGGTGGGAACGACACTTTCATTCGCCGATGACATACGACGACCGGGGCTTTGGGGTTGGGGCGAGGCGGGCCTGACGAATGGGAAAAAGCGCAAATTGACGGGAAAGACAAATCAATACCTTGCGCTGGCGAATCGGGCCCAGGGTCTTTTGTCTTGGATCGGCTCC
>CAZAOI010000186.1:3542-6734 GCA_964486705.1 uncultured Oleiharenicola sp.
CGGCTCCAGCTCTTCCAAGTAAAGATCCCCGGTATCAGACCGAAAGTGTCGAAAAGACCCTGGAATCAAGCCAGCTTGCGCTTGGCTTGCTCCCAAAAGGCCAGCAGGGCGCGGAAGTCCTGTTCCTTGCTGCCGCTGTGGATCACGTAGTCGTAGGAATTGCGTTCGCCGAGTTCGATTTCGGCCGTGCGGAGGCGACGGGCAATCTCCTCCTCGCCGTCGGTGCCGCGGTATTGCAGCCGCTCGCGCAACACCTCGAACGAATCCGGCGCGACAAAGACCGTCACGAGCCGGGACCGCAACAGGGCCATATGGGCGGCGGCCGCGCGGATGCTTCGCACCCCTTGCACGTCGATGTTCATGACGAGGCTGGTGTGCGCCAGCCGGTCCAGCACGGCCGACTTGAGCGTGCCGTAGCGGTATTTTTGGTGGACACAGGCCCACTCCAAAAATTCCCCGGCGGCGAGTTTGTCGTCGAACAGTTTTTCGCTCAGGAAATGGTAGTCGCGGCCGTCGATCTCGCCGACGCGCGGGGGGCGAGAGGTGGCAGTGATGACCCGCTCGAAACCCGGCACCTCGGACACCAGCCGATCGCACAACGTGCTTTTGCCGACCCCGGCGGGTCCGGCCAAAATCAGGAGCACGGTTTGGAGCGGGGCGGTCGGCGCGGCCATGGGTCAATAAGTGAACGCGGCGGCGGTGGTGGCCAGGCCGTAGCCGAAAAGCAGGATCCCGGCGAAGCGGGGCCGGGCGGGGTTCGCGAACAGCCAGGCGAAGAAATCCCGCAGCCGGTACGGCGCGGCGGCCAGATAAAGCGCGGCGGCCAAGCCGACATAAACGGCGGTGACCATCAGCAGCCGCTGGGGGTGGGGAAATTCCATGTAGGCGGCATAAAGCAGCGGCTCGGCGGCCAGCAGCATCAGGGCGCATATCCCGCGCACGGCGAGGAAGTCCGGGGTGTAGATGAAGGCGAGCACGGCGAGGACGGCAAACCCCAGCATGATCGGCGGGGGGGTTTTGACAAAAATCAGGTCGGACTCACTGAGACGGGATAGGCGCCACAGGAACCAGACGGCGCTGGCGCCAAAAAAAATCCAGGTCCCGCGTCGGGAGCGAGGCAGGGCGCGAGCGGCGGCGGCCACCCGGGGATCGGCCCACAGCAGCAGCGCGCCGAGCAGGGCGAGAAACAGTCCGGGGAGGAGGGTGGCGAGGAAAAGACTCATAATCTCGTTCTCTTTCTCTTACTCGTTCTCCTTCTCCACAAGCCCAGATCCATATTCAGCGGAATCTTCCCGCAATTCACCTGAAAAACGGGCAATTAAGCCTGCGACGAGTGATACAACTCCGAGCAAAATCGTCTTGCCATCCGCAAGCTCGGTAGTGCTCAACTGGTTTCGGGCAACCAGTACATCGAGGCAGGCGGCGGATTCCAACGCCGACCCGCGGGCGATGTCTAAATAGCGGCAACGATCCGGATGCGATCGCTTGCCGTTTCCTTCGGCGATATTGAGTACGATGGAAGTGAAAGCACGGTCGAGTTGGTCGCGAGCGGATAGTTTTGGCGGCAGTTTTTCAATCACCGGCCCAACCCAGGCGACAAAGCGCAGGGCTTCCTGATAGGCGCGGAGCTTCTCGTGGTCGAATTGGGGAAGGTTCATGGAGTGAGAACGATTAAGATTACGAGAATGAGAACGATCAGGATTACGCGCCTGTCAGTTGGAGCGAACCATAGAGCACCGCGGTGGAGGCGCGCTCGATCTTGACCGGCACCAATTCCCCCACCAGCCGGTCCGTGGCGGCAAAGTGGACCACCCGGTTGCCGCGGGTGCGGCCGGTAAAGCGCAGGCCTTTCTTGTCGGGTCCCTCGACCAGCACCTCCTGCACGGTGCCCACCAGCACCGCGTTCCGGCGGTTGGAGTTTGCCTCCAGGATTTTGAGCAGGGTCTGGTTGCGCGCTTCCTTCACCTCGTCGTTGGTTTGGTCCGCCATGGTGGCCGCGGGGGTGCCGGAGCGCACCGAATACTTGAAGACGTAGGCCATGTCGTAATTGCAGGCCTCAAACAACTCGCGGGTCTGGGCAAAATCCTCGTCGGTTTCGCCGGGAAAGCCGACGATCACGTCGGTCGAGAAATACATGTCGGGCTGCACCGCGCGCAGCTCGTCGACGATCTGCCGGTAACGTTCACGGGTATAGGGGCGGTTCATCGCCTTCAGGATGCGGTTGGAGCCGGACTGCATCGGCAGGTGCACGTAGCCGCAGAGTTTCTCGAGCCGGCCATAGGCGGCGATCAGGTCATCCTTAAAACCGCGGGGATGGGGCGAGGTGAAGCGGATGCGCTGCAAGCCGGGGATGGCGTTCACTTGCTCCAAGAGCTGGACAAACGGCGTCACGCCGCCCGTGTGTTCGTAGTCGCGCCGGCCGTAGCTGGTGACGATCTGGCCGAGCAGGGTGATCTCGCGCACGCCGCGTTCGGCGAGCTGCTCGCATTCGCGCACGATTTCGGCCATCGGCCGCGAGCGCTCGTCGCCGCGCGTCTTGGGTACGATGCAGAAGGAGCAATCCATGTTGCAGCCCTGCTGGATGGAGACGAAGGCCGACACCTGTTTTTCCTCCAGCACATGGTCACGGATGGTGTTCTGGGAACCGGCCTCGGCTTCGATGTCCACGATGGTTTCTCCAATCGGCACGCCGGCGGCCTGGGCGGCGCGAAGGTTGTCGAGATAGTCCGGCACTTGGTGGAATTTCTGGGTGCCGACAATCAGGTCCACGTCGGGCAGGCGGTCCAGTAGCTCGGCGCCGCGGTTTTGCGCCATGCAGCCGAGGATGCCGAGGATGAAGTCCGGGTTCCTTTTCCGCTGGTTCGACACATTGGCCGCCTTGCCGATGGCCTTCTGCTCCGCCGCGTCCCGGACGCTGCAGGTGTTCAGCAGCAAGATGTCGCACTGGGCCTCGTCCGCGACCATGCGGTAGCCCCGCGCCCGGAGCAGGGCCGCCACGGCCTCGCTGTCGCGCTCGTTCATCTGACACCCATACGTCTTGATAAAGACCCGGTTCATAGGGAAGGAACGCAGGTAAGTAGCCTTCCCCTTCCCCGGGTCAACGCGGGAAACTGGCCGGGCGCCCTGAGCTTGGAGCCATGCAGCCTCGGCCGCAAAACGCGTTTTGCCCGTGACGGGAAGAAACAGGGCTGT
>CAZAOI010000187.1:0-6710 GCA_964486705.1 uncultured Oleiharenicola sp.
TTTTGAGTTTGCCGTCCAATCAAAGGCGAAAGAAACGGGCGCGGGCCGCGCCTAAGCCCCAACCGATCAGTCTCCCGTGTTACTTTTCAAACGTATCCTGAATTTCAACAAAGGGGCGGTGGCCTCGGACGAGAAGCGCATCATCCCGCGCTTTGCGATCGGCCATCCTTTTGCGTTCAAAGTGGTGATCAGTTTGGTCAAACGCGATGGCGACGGCATTCCCTCAGTCGAGGACACCGACGGCCAGGATTGGTACGGTCGCTTGACCAACTTGTCTGCCAGTGGGGCGAGCGTCCAGGTGCATTCAGCCGCGCTTGCGACCCGGGGGGAGCCCTGCCGTTTCCGCCTAAGCCTTGACGAGTATGTGCTCGAAATACCCGCGACCATTGCCCACTTCCGCGCTTGTACTCAGTATACCCTGTGCGGTTTGACGTTTCACTACCCGGACCCCGAGGTTCAACATGCCTACCTCCAGTTGCTGGAACCGGTCTCGATCGGGGCTTCCCTGATTCCGGTGGACGCAAAAAAGATTAAGCAGGACGCGGAAGGATTGCTGAAGGAACAATACCAGGGCGTCAGCTCTTCCTGGCTCAGCGTGTGGCGGCAGTCCAGTGGCACGATCCACAGCTTTGACTTTCGCATGAACGACTACGGCGTGCGTTGGAGCGACGGCATGACCGAGGTGGAGCCGTACGGCATGGCCAAGCTGGCTCCCGGCGGAAAAAAAACCTCCTCTCCCTTCGTTCATCTTTCCGAGACCCAGCTTGAAGAGGTTCGCTGGCTTTTTTGTCTGGCCGTGCCGAACCTCCCCAAAGCGATTCCCCACGAGGTTCGAAAATTTCTGGCGCAGTTGGTCGCGTCTTGAGTGAACCAGGCCCGGGCCTCGGGCTCGCGCCAAGCCGGGACGAAGCCATCGCGCCGTCCGAGATGGCTCCATCAAGATTGTCGCCGGTATGGAAGCCGACGACCACCTTCGTTTAAATTGGCCCGGGGCGCCATGGCCCAACCGGAGCAATCCCGGTTAGGCCCGCACAGTCATTGTACCCGTCGCCGCAATCTCCTGCTGGAGCTTGGTGAAGGCCTGATTGACTTCCTCGTCCGTCAGCGTCCGTTCCGCCGAGCGATACGACAGGGAAAACGCCAGGCTCTTCTTTCCCTCCGGGAGGCCCGCCCCTTGGTAGACATCGAAAATTTCGACCGCTTCCAAGCCAAAGGTGCTCGCCGCGCCCAACCGGGCCAACTGCAGCAGCGCCGTCCGGACCTCGGCCGCAGGACGCGAGGTATCAACCACCAGGGCAATGTCGCGCAGCGCCGCCGGGAACAAGCTGAACGGCTGATACCGCCGATGACCGGCGGGGCGGGTCAGCCCGCCCGGCAGAATCGCGAACATCCCGGCCCACACCTTGCCCTCGACCCCCGCGCTGCGCACCATCGCCAGATTCAACAAACCGAAGCGGGCGCTCCAGCCCGCGGCCATTTCACCCCCGGCGGCGGAGTGCCCTTCCTGCCAGCCCCAAGAGGAACCGCGGACCGGCACGAGAGACGCAGCGGGCAGATCGATACCGGCCTGCGCCGCCAGAATTTCCAGATGACGTTTCACCGCGGAAAAATCCGGCTCGGGCCGCGCCAGCCAGGTGCGGGTTTTTTCATAGTGGCAGATCACAAAGCCGACGCCGACGCATTCCTGCACCGTGCCATTGGATTCCATGAAGACCCGCCCGGTCTCAAAGAGCCGCTCGGCCTGGATGCCGCGCGACTGATTCAATTTGAGCGACTCCAGCATGCCCAGAATGAGCGTCGGGCGCAGGTGAGACTGGTCGTCGACAAACGGATTGGCGAGGGCGAGTTCCTTCGCCGAGGATTGGGAAACCCAGGTCGCCAGTTCCTTCTCCGCCCGCAGGGTATAATTGACGACCTCGTGAAACTGCTGGCCAACCAGATAATCGGTTGCGTGCCGGTTAAAAATAACAATCGGATCATCGTCGCCATCGACGAGCGCGGGCCCCACGCACGGCGCGGGCGGGACGCGCTCGGTGCCATAAATCCGCAGCACCTCCTCAACCAAATCAATCGGCCGATCAAGATCGGTGCGATGGCTCGGAATCTTGACGATCCATTCCACCTGCTGGTCCCGGCTTTCTTCTCCGACAATCGCCAGATTGAGCGCCTCCAGCGCCTGCCGGATCTCCTCGTCGCTGATCGCGAAACCCAACCGGGCGCGGATAAAGTCCGGCTGGACCTTGATCTCGCGCTGCCAGGGCCGGTCGGCCCCGACAAGCGAGACTGGCCCGACCACGGCGCCGCCGGCGGTTTCAAGGATCAGGTCGATGGCGCGATACGCGGCCTCGAGCGTACTGTGCGGGTCGACGCCGCGCTCGAAGCGATACGACGAATCGGAGGCCAGGCCAAGTCGCTTCGAAGTCCAGCGGATGGATTGCGGGCGGAAATAAGCGGCCTCGAGCACGATGTCCGTCGTGGTCGCGTCCACCTCCGCACTGGCTCCGCCCATGATGCCCGCCACCACCATCGGCTGGGATTCATCGGCAATGACCAGCATCCGGCTGTTCAACGCCCGTTCCTTGCCGTCGAGGGTGAGGAGTTTTTCTCCGTCCGTGGCGCGGCGCACCACGATCTTCCGTCCGCCGATTTTCTTCGCGTCAAAAACATGCAGGGGCTGCCCGAGCTCAAGCATGACGTAGTTGCCGACGTCCACGAGATTGTTGATCGGATTCAAACCCACGGCCTTCAATCGCTCCTGCAGCCACACCGGACTCGGTCCGACTTTAACGCCGGCGACGGCAATGCCCGCATAGAGCGGGCAGTCTTCCGCGGCCTCGACGCGGATGCCCGCCAGGATGTCGGGGCGCGCCGGGCGGCCGGTGGCGCCGCGAAATGTTATCTCCGGATACTGGACGTCGGTGTGCAGCCACGCCGCCAGCTCGCGGGCGATGCCGAGATGGCTGAGCGCATCCGGCCGGTTGGGCGTGATTTCGATGTCGAACACCGTGTCCCCTTCCGGCAGGACCGCGTTCAGCGGGGTGCCGATGGGCGCGGCCGGATCGAGCAGCAGCAGGCCGGCATGGTCGGCGCCCAAGCCGAGCTCATCCGCGGCGCACATCATGCCGTCGGACTGCTGGCCGCGGATTTTCGACTGCTTGATCTTGAAGTCGCCCGGCAACACCGCCCCCGGCAGGGCGACCGGCACGCGGTGGCCCGGATCGCAGTTCGGCGCGCCGCAGACGATCGTCCGCACCCCGCCGAGGGCGGGGCCGACATCGACCGTGCAGACGGAGAGCTTGTCGGCGTTCGGGTGCTTGGCCCGCGTTTTGATCTCGCCGACGACGACGTGCTCAAGCGGAGGCAGGCCGGTGTTGACCACGCCTTCGACTTCGAAGCCGAGGAACGTAATCGCGCGCTTCACCTCGTCGGTCGAAACGTCAATCCGGACAAATTGTTTAAGCCAGTTGCGGCTGATTTTCATGGGAGGAAAGGGACCCGAAAATGACGCTGATCAACGCGAATCCCGGTGAAAACGGGTGTGCATTCACGTCAGGCGCCGGCGGTTCTTCAGGCGAATTGCTTTAGGAAACGGAGATCGTTTTGGTAGAAATAGCGGATGTCATCGATGCCATACATCAGCATGGCGAGCCGCTCAAGGCCCATGCCGAAAGCATAGCCGGTCCAGATCGTCGGATCGTAACCGACCCCTTCAAACACCGCGGGGTCGACCATCCCGCACCCGCCGATCTCGATCCACTCCTTGTTCACCTTCGGCAGGTGCTGGGCGGAGAGGTCCACTTCGAAGCTGGGTTCGGTGTAGCCGAAATAATGCGGCCGGAAACGCGTCTTCGTATCCTTGCCCAACAGCGAGGCAAAGATGTAGTCGAGCAACGCCTTCAGGTCGCGCACCGTGACGTTTTTGTCGACGTAGAGGCATTCGATCTGGTGGAAATTCGCACTGTGGGTGGCATCGGAGGTGTCGCGACGGTAGACCCGCCCCGGCGAGACGATGCGAATCGGCGGCGGGCCCTTGAGCATCGAGCGGATCTGCACCGACGAAGTGTGGGTGCGCAGCAGGTACTTCTCCTGCGGCGTTTTCTTGGCCACATTGCCGAATCGCGCCGGCTCGGGAAAATAAAACGTGTCCTGCGCGTCGCGCGCCGGATGATCGGCCGGCGTGTTCAACGCATCGAAGCAATAAAACTCGGTCTCGACCTCCGGACCCTCGACCACGGTGAAGCCGGCCTTGCGCAGGATGCGGCACATTTCCTCGCGGACGAGGGTGAGCGGGTGGGAAGTGCCGGGGCCGGGGTCGGGTGACGGCAGCGTCGGGTCGATCGCCGGCCCAAGTTGCGCGGCGATTTCCGCGCTGCCGATGCGGGCCAGCGTGGCCTCGAACTGCGCCTGCAACTGGGCCTTGGTTTCGTTGATGAGCTTGCCCATCGCAGGGCGCTGCTCCTTCGGCACCGCACCCATTTGCTTCATCAGGGCGGTGAGTTCGCCGTTGGGCCCGACGGCGCGGGCCTTCGCGGCCTCGAAGTCGGCGCGGGACTTCAACGTCAGCATTTCGGCGGAGGCCTTGGCCAGAAGAGCGGAGAGGGTGGCTTGCATAGGAAAATAAAAAGGACGGGCTCGCGGGGAGGCCCGTCCTTCTAAGAAATGGTCTTGCGACCAGAAGGCGAGCCTCCAGCGGCTCGCGTCGTGAGTCCGGCGTTAGGCCTTGGCGGCGCCGGCCTTGGCTTTCAACGCGGCCTGGGCCTGCTTGAGCAGACCGGCGAACGCCACGGCGTCGGCGATCGCGATCTCGGAGAGCTGGCGACGGTCGAGCTGGATGTTGGCGGCCTTGAGGCCCTCGATGAAGCGGCTGTAGCTCATGCCCGCTTCGCGGCAGGCGGCATTCAGACGCACGATCCAAAGGCCGCGCATGTTGGCCTTCTTTTTCTTGCGATCGATGTAGGCGTATTGCCAGGCATGCTGGACCGCTTCCTTGGCGTAGCGGAACAGCTTGGATTTGTTACCGAAATAGCCTTTGGCGTATTTCAGGACTTTCTTGCGGCGCTTGCGCGACGCGGGGGAGTTTGTTGCACGAGGCATGTTTTATGGGTTAGTTTAGTGCCGGCGGGTCGTCTCGTTAGGATTCACCCGCCTGGCGGAGTTGGGATTTGGCGCGACCGATTACCGGAGACCGGTAGGCAGACAGCGGAGGAGCGGCGCCGCATGACCGGGAGCGACCAGCTTGTCGCGGGAAGCACGTCGCTTGGACTTCGTGCTCTTGGCGGCTAGCAGGTGACGGAAACCGGGCGTGCGGCGGATCAGCTTACCCGTTCCGGATATCTTGAAGCGCTTGGCAACGGATTTTTTGGTCTTTTGCATGAGTAGAGGGGAGGAAAACAGAGTACGCCCGCGCGCTTGGCAAGGATTTTGTCTGAGAAATCGACCTGAGGCCTTCCGACCCTCCCTTTATTACCGGCCAATCGGGTTCGGAAGGCCGGCCGGCGCGGTGGCGGAGGGCTTTACATCAAACCCATTTGATCATTAAGTCAGCGGCGTCATGAAGAAAGTGAAAGTCGCGCAGTTCGGACTCGGAACCATCGGGATGGAGTCGCTCAAACATGCCGCCCAGCAGCCTTGGATGGAAATCGTCGGCGCGGTCGACCATGATCCATTGAAATACGGCCGCTCGCTGGTGGAGTTGACCGGCCTGGGCTCGCTCGACGGTCTCATCCTCTTCCCCACCCTGGAGGAACTCTTCCGTGAAACCGAACCCGACGTAATTCTGCACACGACCTCCTCCGGCGCCGCCCCCGCCTTGGAGCAACTTCGTCCGGCGCTGGAACTCGGGCTCGCTGTGGCGTCAACGTGCGAAGAGCTGATTTTCCCCGCGCTGAAGTCACCCGCCGCCGCCTTGGAGCTGGATACACTCTGCCGGCACGCCAAAGCGCGCCTGGTCGCGACCGGGGTGAATCCCGGTTTCGTGATGGATTTGCTCCCGCTCTGCCTCACCGGCGTTTGCCGCGCGGTGGAAAGCATCAGGGTTGAACGGATCGTCGACGCCGCAACGCGCCGGCAGTCGTTGCAGGCAAAAATCGGATGCGGGCAGGAGGTCGCGGAATTTCGGGATCGGCTCCAACTCGGGCGGGCCGGGCACATGGGCCTGGGAGAATCGGTGGCCCTCCTGGCCCACGCGCTCGGTTGGAGCTTGGATTCCATCGATGAGCATTGCGAGGCGGTCATCGCGCCGAGAGAGCTGACAACGGAATTCTTTTCGGTGGCGGCCGGACAGAACTGCGGCGTTCGCCAGCGGGTCGTGGGCCGGCAGGCCGGCGTCGAAAAAATCGTGCTCGATCTGCAGATGTACCTCGCGGCGCCGGAGCCACGGGATCTCATCCAGATCAGGGGCCAACCGGATTTGCAGGTACGGATCGAGGGCGGAGTGGCGGGCGATGCCGCCACCGTTGGGGCCCTGATCAACGTGGTGCCCCGTCTGCTCGCGGCCCCACCCGGGCTGCGCTTGCTGCATGAACTGGCCGTGCCCGCCTGGACCGGTGGCATTGTCCCAACCTAAGACAGACCAATTCTCCTCGAGGAGAAACGGGATTAACGGCAAATACCGCAAATGGGGTTGACAAGCCCCACGCGTCTATAACGTTTGCCGCTCCTGTTTTGACGGCTTCCTAGCTCAATGGTAGAGCAGTTGACTCTTAATCAAT
>CAZAOI010000188.1:0-6706 GCA_964486705.1 uncultured Oleiharenicola sp.
ATTTTTAAGACCCCAGCAATAGCCACGAAAAACACCAAAAGCACAAAAACAGAAACGAGCAGAGTCCGGCACAGGTTTTGCCCTCCTCCTTTTGTGTTTTTTGTGTTTCTTGTGGCCAATCCTTCATAATCCCATGCCTGAACTATTCGGCCACACCCGCGCCCGCATCGCCCCCCGCCACGCCCTCATCACGCCGCACAATCACGTCAATAGTTCCGTGCCCGGCATTACCGGGGCGGCGGCGATTGTCCTGATCAGCGAAGCGATGGGGGCGAAGTTCGCCCAAACCTTGGTGACGTTCCAGGACGGCGGCCGCGCCGCGCTCCCCGCCAGTGCGGTGCAGACCTTCGGCTATTTTGTGAGCGGCGGCGGCACGGTGTCGGTCGGTCGCGACAAACTCAAGTGCGGCGCCGGCTATTATTTCTACGCGCCCCCGGGGCTGGCCTGGTCGCTGACCGCGCCGAAGGCCGGCACCCAGGTGATGCTGTTCCAAAAAAGATACGTGCCTCTCGCCGGCACGGTCGCCCCCAAGGCAATCATGGGCGATTCGGCCAAGGTCAAGGGCACGCCATTTCTCGGCGACCCGGCCGCCAACCTGCAGGTCCTGCTGCCGGACGAACTCGCGTTTGACATGGCGGTGAATGTTTTCGCCTACCAGCCGGGCGGCCATCTGCCTTTCGTCGAGGTGCACCTGATGGAGCACGGCCTCGTCATGCTTGACGGCCAGGGCGTCTATCGGTTGGAGGACTCCTGGTATCCGGTGCAGACTGGCGATGTCATTTGGATGGCGCCGTATTGCGCGCAATGGTTTGTCGCGATGGGCAAGACTCCGGCGAGCTACCTCTACTACAAAGACGTTAATCGTGCCGCTCTCTGACGCAGCTTCCGCTACGAGCTTTGCTTTCACGCTCAACGGCCGGCCGGTGACGGTGGCGGGGGTGGCCCCGACGACCACGCTGCTCGACTTTCTGCGCACAAGCGGGCTCACCGGCAGCAAACAGGGTTGCGCCGAAGGCGATTGCGGCGCCTGCACCGTGGCGCTGGTCGACCGGACCGCCGACGGGAAAACCACCTATCGCGCGATTAACAGCTGTATCGCCTTTGTCCCGATGTTTGCCGGCCGCGAGATCGTGACCGTCGAGGGCCTCGCGGCGGGGGAGAAACTGCACCCGGTGCAAGCGAGCATGGTGGAGCACTCCGGCTCGCAATGCGGCTATTGTACGCCCGGTTTTGTGGTCTCGATGTTCGAGGCCTACTATCGCGACGGCTGCCGCGAGCCCTGGCAGATCAGCGACCAGCTTTGCGGCAACCTTTGCCGTTGCACCGGCTACCGGCCGATTCGTGATGCGGCGACGGCGGCGCTGGCCGAGCGAGAAGGTGGAACGCGGCCTCCGGACGCGTTGAAAGCCCGTCCAGAGGCCGGGCTCCACCCTGATGCTTTCGCCACTCGACTGGAGTCGCCGCTCACTCCCGTCGAAGCACTCGCCTATGCGGCGGGCAACGACCGTTTCTTTCGTCCGACCTCGCTCGCCGATTTGCTGGCCCTGAAGGAGAAATTTCCGGCGGCCCGATTGGTCGCGGGCGCGACGGAAATCGGCGTGGAACTGAACAAGAAGTTCAAGGCGTTTCCGCTGTTGATTTCAACCGAGGCGGTGCCGGAGTTGATCCGCCTCACCAAGACCGCCGCCGCGTGGCGGATCGGCGCCGCGGTCACGCTGACCTGCATTGAGGAAACGCTGGGCTCCGAATATCCGTCGCTGGCGAAAATGCTGCGCGTCTTTGCGGCGCGGCAGATCCGCAACCGGGCCACGTTGGGCGGCAATTTGGTCACGGCCTCGCCGATCGGCGACAGCGCGCCCGTGCTGCTCACGCTTGACGCCCGCGTGGTGCTGGCCTCGGCCACGGGCGAGCGGACGGTGCCCCTCGATGAATTCTTTACCGCCTATCGGCAGACGGTTCTGCGGCCCGATGAAGTGATGCGGGAGATCTTGCTGCCGCGCTTTGACGGTTCGGCGGCGGGGTTGGTGCGGCGGGTGGACTTCCTGAAGGTCTCCAAGCGGCGCGAACTCGATATTAGTATCGTGGCGGCGGCGTTTTGTGTGGATTGCGACGCGGCGGGCGTGGTGCGCCAGGCCCGGATTTCCTATGGCGGGGTGGCGGCCATGCCCGGCCGGGCCCGGCAGGCCGAGGCGGCGCTCGAGGGCCATCCGCTGGCCGGCGTGGCGGGCGAGGTGGCAAAGATCCTGCGCACCGAATTTAAGCCGATCGATGACGCCCGGGGCGGCGCCGAGTACCGGCGCGGATTGGTGGTGAGCTTGTGGGAGAAATTCGCGTCCGGCGAGGAGAGCGAAGCCCAGGATGCGGCGCTTGGTTTTGCCGCGGACGAAAAATGGGCGGTGGCCGATGCTTCCCGCGCGCTCGGCCATGAAAGTGCGGTCGGCCATGTGACCGGCCGGGCACTCTATGTGGACGACACGGCGCAACGCCGCCCGATGCTCGAGCTGTGGCCGGTGGGTTCGCCCCACGCCCACGCCCGGATCAAACGGCGTGATGCCACGAGGGCGCGCGCGCTGCCCGGCGTGGCTGCGGTTCTGCTGGCGGAAGATATTCCCGGCGCCAACAACACCGGCCCGGTGCGGCACGACGAGCCGTTGCTGGCGGACAAGGAGGTTCGATTCCACGGGCAGATGGTCGCCATGGTGGTGGGTGAGTCCCTGCAAGTCTGTCGCGCCGCCGCGGCCCTGGTTGAGGTGGAGTATGAGCCCTTGCCGGCGGTGATCGGACTGTCGGCCGCCATGGCCCAGGGCAGCTATCACACCGAGCCGCACGTTTTGACACGCGGCGAGGCGGCGGCGGCCCTAGCGGCCGCCCCATTGAAATTTGACGGGACGTTTGAATGCGGCGGCCAGGAGCATTTCTACCTGGAGACGCAGGCGGCCTGGGCCGAGGCGGGCGAGGACGGAACCGTGACGATCAATTCCTCGACCCAACACCCGTCGGAAATCCAAGCGATCGTTTGCGAGGTGCTCGGACTGGCGCGGCACAAAGTGGTGGTCCAGGCTCCGCGCATGGGCGGTGGCTTCGGCGGAAAGGAGACGCAGGGCAATGCTTTCGCGGCGCTCGTGGCGCTGGCCGCGGTGAAGACCGGCCGGCCGGTGCGCGTGCAGTTGGACCGCGATCTCGATATGAAGCTGACGGGCAAGCGCCATCCGTTTCACGCCCGGTTTTCCGTGGGCCATGATTCGGAGGGACGGTTGCTCGCCGCCCAGGTGGCGCTCGTCTCGGACGGCGGCTGGTCGCTCGATCTCTCCACGGCGATCTGCGATCGCGCGCTGTTCCACCTCGACAACGCCTACTACATCCCGGCGGTGAATTTCAGCGGCCGCGTGGCGAAGACCAACGTGACTTCGCACACGGCGTTTCGCGGCTTCGGCGGACCGCAGGGCATGCTGGTGATCGAGGAGATCATCGACCGCGTGGCTCGCCGGCTCGGTTTGCCGCCCGAGGTCGTGCGGGCGCGCAATCTCTATCACGGCACGGGGGAGACAAACCGGACGCATTATCAGGAAGACATCGGCGACAACCGGATTCAGGATATTTGGCGGCAGGTGCTGGCCGAAGCGAAGTTTCCGGTGCGCCGGGTTGAGGTGGCGGCGTGGAACCTGGCGCATCCACACATGAAGCGCGGTCTGGCGGTGACGCCCTTGAAGTTCGGAATCAGCTTCACCCTTTCACACTACAATCAGGCCGGCGCGCTGGTGCATCTTTATCAGGACGGCTCGGTGCAGGTGAACCACGGCGGCACGGAAATGGGCCAGGGGTTGCACACCAAGATGCTCGGCGTCGCGATGCGCGAACTCGGGGTGCCGGCGGCCAGCATCCGGCTCATGACCACGAGCACAGACAAAGTGCCGAACACCTCGGCCACAGCGGCGTCGAGCGGAGCGGACCTGAACGGCGCGGCGGTGGCGGCGGCGTGCACGACCTTGCGCGAGCGGTTGCTGCCGGTGGCGGCGGGATTGCTGGCATCTGTCAATGTGGGAGGGGCTTTATGCCCCGACAGCAGCGCGGCAACGGATCAGAGTCGGGGCATAAAGCCCCTCCCACATCCTGAAGACGTCATCTTCGAGAACGGGGAAGTATTTTTGAAGAATCTGCCGACTATCCGTATCCCGTTCGCCAAGGTCTGTGCGAAGGCTTATACGGAACGGATCAGTCTTTCGTCGACCGGTTACTACAAAACGCCCGGCGTCAAATGGGACTGGGCGACGTCGACCGGTCATCCTTTCCATTATTTCGCCTGCGGGGCCGCGGTGGCCGAGGTGGAGGTGGACGGTTTCAGCGGGATGCACCGCGTCCGGCGCGTGGATATTGTCCATGATGTCGGCGATTCGCTGAACCCCGGGGTGGACCGCGGGCAGATCGAGGGCGGCTTTGTGCAGGGCCTGGGCTGGTTGACGCGCGAGGAACTGCGCTGGGACCAGGAGGGTCGGTTGCTCACGCACAGCGCGAGCACGTACCAGATTCCGGCGTTCAGCGACGCGCCCATCGAGTTTAACGTCACGCTGCTGCCCAAGGCGGCGCAGCCGAACACGATTCACGGCAGCAAGGCGGTGGGCGAGCCGCCGCTGATGCTGGCGTTTTCAGTGCGCGAGGCGATCCGCGATGCGGTGGCGGCGTTCGGGAAACCCGGCGGTGAGGTGCCGCTGGCGTCGCCGGCAACGGGCGAGGCGATTTTTGCCGCGATTAGGGCTCGGTTGCGAGCCAGTGATGAGTGACGGGTAAAAAGTGAGGGGACAGGAATACTGAACCCGTCGCCGGTCACTCATCATTTTGCTTCAGCCGGTCTCGTTCGCTCAGCAGCTGTGCCGCGATACTGAGGGCGATCTCGTGCGGATGGTTGGTGCCGAAGGCGAGACCGACCGGGCAGTGGAATTGCTTGGCGCGCTTGGAGGGTAGTCCGGCGGCGACTAGCTCTTTCTGCAGGATCTGGGCTTTTGAGTCGCTGCCGATGACGCCGATGTAGGGGAAATTGCGCTCGCCGAGTGCCCGCTGGAGCACGGGACGATCGCTGGCATGCCCCTTGGTCAGGCAGAGCAAAAACGCGCGATCCGGCATCGTCGGCACGAGGTCGGCAGGATGGTCGTGTTGGAGATAGCGAACGTAGCGCGCGCGCGGCAGGCGATCGAGCCACTCGCGGCGCGGATCCACCACGGTGAGGGTGCAGTCGAGCGGGGCGAGTACGGGAACGAGCGCCTGCACGACGTGGCCGGCCCCGAAAATCCAGATCGGCCACGCCGCGCCCGTCCCGCCAGCGGGATGCGGCTCGAAGTAGAGTTTGACGGACCCGCCGCAGGTCATGCCCACATCAGTCTTGAGCGTCCAGTTGACGAAGCGCGGCGCGGCACTCCGGTCGGACAACATCGCGGCGGCCAGTTCCAGGGCCTTGGCTTCAACCTTGCCGCCGCCGACGGTGCCGGCATGCAGGCCGGCGCTGGTTACGATCATCTTCGCTCCGCTGTCCTGCGGCGTGCTGCCCAGGGCTTCGACGAGCACGACCAGCACGCAGGCGGTGCCTTCGTGTTCCAAGGCGACGAGTTGCTCGTAGAGAGGGGCGTGGTCCATGGCGCCGCAGTCCTCTTCAGATCGGGTGCGGCGCTCCGGGATGAGAGGTCCGGCGGCGCTCCTGCCAGCGTTCGCGGCCGACGAAAACGGAGATGGAGTCGGTGACCGGGATGTCTTTCACGAGCAGAAAGTGACGGGCGAAAAGTTCATCGGCCTCGCCCCACGCGAGCCCGAACGGCGGTTCGCCTTCGGGATCCGTTTTCTGATAATAAAAATAGCCGATGAGCGCGCCGCCATATTTGAGCAACCGGGTCATCCGGTCCCGATAGGCCGCCCTTTCGTCCGGCATGATGGAGCAGAGAAAGGTGCGCTCGTAGATGACATCAAAGGGGGTGGCGCCGAAACTGTGCTTAAAGAAATCCCCGACCACGATGCGCTTAGCCAGCTCCGGATTTACCAATTTGCGGGCCCGCTCGACCGCGGCCGGCGAAATGTCGATGGCGGTCACATCATAGCCGGCATCGGCGAAGGCCTGGATCTCGTAGCCCCAGCCGCAGCCGGGGATGAGCACCCGGCCGCCTTTGGGGTTGGCCTTGAGGTATTCCTTCAAGTCGGACGGAACGCCGCCGAAGTTCCACGGAGTCTGGCCGGTCTTGTACAGACTATCCCAATAGGCAGGTTCCGAAGGGTGGCTCATGACAGAGACAGAACGCCACCAGCGGGCAGTGGTTCCAAGCCAATTCCACCAAAACGTTGGGCGGGTGTTTGGTCGGTCAATCAAGGCGTTGCAGGGATAGGTTGCGAAGCTCAAAGGGCGTTCCTTCAAACTGAAAGCCGATCCGACCGGTGTGCGGGCTGACCCGGGTGATCCGGTTTTGCGCCACGCCGTTGATGGTGACCTCCAGAGTGTCGCCGCGACTGGTGATATCACAGGTGTTCCATTCTCCGACGGGCTTTTCGCTATCGGGCGCTGTGTGCGGGTGCTAGAATGGCTCGGGAGTTTTTTCAAACCTGGGTTGTCATTCTGAACGCCGTGAAGAATCCATTATTGAAGCTTACCCGTAGAAGTGACAACTACGGCTCAAATGGTAGGGCGAGCCGCTCGGCAGCACGGCTCATCCGGAGGATTCGCCCTACCCAA